>JBDTXU010000105.1:0-4690 GCA_040006055.1 Sphingomonas bacterium
ACGACGGCAGCCGCAATATCCTGACGGTCGAGGATCCGGTCGAATATGCCATGGAAGGCGTCGGCCAGACCCAGGTGAACCCCAAGGTCGGCCTCACCTTCGCCGCGGGCCTGCGCGCGATCCTGCGCCAGGATCCCGATGTCGTGATGGTCGGCGAAATCCGCGACCGCGAGACCGCCGAGATCGCGGTCCAGGCCTCGCTGACCGGCCATCTCGTGCTCTCGACCGTCCACACCAATGATGCGGTCGGCGCGATCACCCGGATGCGCGACATGAAGGTCGAGCCCTTCCTGCTCGCCTCGACCCTCCGCGCGGTGATCGCCCAGCGCCTGGTACGGCGGCTCTGCCCCGAATGCCGCCGCCCTGTGCAGGCGCAAGGCTCGGTCTCGGCGCTGCTCGGCTTCGATCAGGGCGCGATCGTTTTCGAGCCCGTCGGCTGCTCCGAATGCAACGGCACCGGCTTCAAGGGCCGGATCGGCGTATTCGAGGCGATCCGCATCGACGAAACGATCCGCCGGCTGATCAATGACGGCGGCGACGAGGCGATCATTGCCCGCCATGCCTTTCTCCATTCCCCCAATCTCGGTTCGGCGGCACGCCAGCTTGTCCGTGACGGCCTGACCACGCCCGAGGAGGCCGTCCGCGTCTCGCGCCGCGACATGGCCGATATCGAGGCGCCGCTGGTGGCGGAACCGAGCGCCGATGGCTGATTTCGACTATCTCGCCATCGACACCAAGGGCCGGGAGACGCGTGGCCACATCGCCGCGCCCTCGATCGACGATGCCCGCGTGCTGCTCGATCGCCGCCGCCTCTATGTCGTGAAAGTCGAACCGGGCTCGGGCCCGGCAGCGCGCGGCCGGCCCTTGCTGTCCGATCTCCGCTTCGGGCGCCGCAAGATGAATGCGAAGCAGCTCGCTTTGTTCACGCGCCAGCTCGCCACGCTCAACCGGGTTTCGCCGCTCGAGGAATCGCTCCGCACCATCACCCGCCAGACCGAGCAGGACAGCGTCCGCACCATCGTCGCCTCGGTCCATTCGGGCGTGGTCGAGGGCCGCCGCCTCGCCGAGGCAATGGGCCGCGAGCCGAAAAGCTTCCCGCCGCTCTACCGCGCGATGGTCTCGGCGGGCGAACGCTCGGGCTCGCTGCCGATCATCCTCGAGCGCCTCTCGGTGCTGCTCGAACGCCAGGCCGAGATCAACGGCAAGATCGTCACCACGCTCGCCTATCCGACGGTGCTGGCGGTGGTGGCGTTGGGTGTCGTCACCGCGCTGATGATGTTCGTCGTGCCGCAGGTGGTCCAGCAGTTCGATACCGTCGGCCAGCAACTCCCATTGCTCACGCGCATGGTGATGGGCCTTTCGGCCTTTCTCGTCGGCTATTGGTGGGCGATCCTCCTTGGCGCCGCGCTGATCGGCTTCGGCCTATGGCGCGCTCTCAAGGATCCGGGCATCCGGCTCGTGTTCGATTCATGGGTGCTGAAGCTCCCGCTCCTCGGCCGGCTGATCCGCGACCTCCACGCAGCGCGTATCGCTCGCACCCTCGCAACGATGGTCGCGAGCCGGCTGCCGCTGCTCGAAGGCCTGACCCTCACCGCCGGCACCATCCACAACCGCCGACTCCGCCTCGCGTCGGACGAGATCGCCGAATCGATCCGCGGTGGCGGCAGCCTCTCGGCGGCGATGCGCCGGACCGGCGTGTTCCCGCCCTTGCTCACCTATCTCGCTGCCTCAGGCGAAAGCGCCGGCCAGCTCGACGAAATGCTCGAGCGCGCCGCCGATTATCTCGAACGCGAGTTCGATCGCTTCACCGCGACCGCCCTGTCGCTGCTCGAACCCGCGATCATCGTGCTGATGGGCGGCATCGTCGCGACGATCGTGCTATCGATCCTGCTTCCCATCCTTCAGCTTACCACGCTTGCCGGCCAATGAGGTTCAAGATGCGTACCCGTTCCCAATCCCGCGATCCCAAACGCCGCAAAGAGGAGGGCTTCACCCTCATCGAGTTGATGGTGGTGATCGTCATCCTCGCCATCCTCACGACGATCGTCGCGATCAATGTCATGCCGAGCGGCCAGAAGGCGAAGACCACCGCGGCAAAGGTCGACATCTCGCAGCTGGAAGGTGCCCTCAACCTCTACAAGCTCAATTACGACAGCTACCCGACCACCGCGCAGGGCCTGCAGGCGCTGCTCACGGCGCCCGCCGGTGTCGATGCCAGCAAATATCAGAAGGGCGGCTATATCCAGAAGCTTCCGCCCGATCCCTGGGGGCGCCCCTATCTCTATGCGTCGCCCGGCCAGCATGGCGAGGCCGACGTCTGGACGCTCGGCGCCGACGGCAAGGAAGGCGGTGAGGGGGCGGATGCCGATATCGGCAGCTGGCAATAGCCCCCGCGCCGGCGCGCGCGGCTTTACCCTGATAGAGTTGATGATCGTCATCGTCGTGATCGGGCTGGCGTCGGCCGTGGTCGTCTGGTCGATCCCCGATCCGCGCGGGCGATTGCGCGACGAGGCGACCCGCTTCGCGGTGCGCGCGCGCGCGGCGCAGCAATCGGCGGTGGTCGACGGGCGGCCGGTGAGCGTCTGGGTGTCTGACGGTGGCTATGGCTTCGATCAGCGTAGCCACGGCGCCTGGTCCTCGATCGTCGAGAAGCCGTTCGAGGTCACCAGCTGGGGCAAAGGCACCCGCGCGATCGTAGCGAACAGCGGGGGCCGCGACCGTGTCATGTTCGATTCGACAGGCTTTGCAGACCGGCCGCTTGAGGTGCGCTTGACCCGCGAAACTGAAGCAGTGACGGTGCGGCTCGGCGCTGACGGCGGCGTGAAGGTCGGCGGCTGATGCATGGGCGTCACATCCACCCACCATCGTCACCCCGGACTTGTTCCGGGGTCCCCTGTGCCGCGAGCGCCCTAGCCGTTGCGTATGCGGAGCCGTGGACCCCGGAACAAGTCCGGGGTGACGGAGCGTTTGGGTGGTGCGGCTCCGAACCTCGCCGAACGAGCAGTGGCTTCACCCTCATCGAGATGATGGTCGCGCTCGCCGTCTTCAGCCTCGCCGCCCTCGCGCTCATCCGGCTGGAAGGCGCAACGATTCGCGGCGCCTCGATCCTCGATTCGACGCTGACCGCGCAAATGGTCGCGCGCAACGTAGCGATCGAGGCGATGACTGATGCGCGAGCGCCCACGATCGGCATCGCCAAGGGCGTCGAACAAAATGGCGGCCGCGCCTGGAACTGGACCCGCGAAACCCGCCCGACCGGCGATTCGCGCATCGTCCGAATCGATGTCGAAGTGATGGACACGGCCGGCAGCCGCCAGGGCCATTTGACCGTAGTCCGCACAGGAACAGTCGGAGGCGCAGCGTCATGAAGCGCCAGGACGCCGGCTTCACCCTCATTGAGGTGATGATCTCGCTGATGATCTTCGGCATGCTCGCCGCGGCCGGCGTGGCCCTGCTCAGCTTCAGCGTCCGCGCGCAGGCCGCAACGGGGGCGAAGCTCGACGACGTCCAGGCACTCAACCGCCTGTCTTCGGCGCTGTCGGCCGATCTCGCCCAGGCGGTGACGCGTCAGGCCCGCAACGAAGCCGGTGATCTGCTGCCCGCCTTTGTCGGCGAAACCGGATCGTCGATGACCCCCATGCTGCGCTTCGTGCGCGGCGGCTGGAGCAATCTCGATTCGGCCCCGCGCCCGGGCGAGCAGAAGGTCGAATATCGCCTCACCGGCGGCGTCCTCCAGCGAATCGCCTATCCGATGCTCGATGGTGCGCAACCGCTGGCGCCCGCGGCAATGCTCGACCATGTCCGCCAGGTCAGTCTGCGCTACCGCCTGAGCGGCGCGTGGAGCGACACATGGCAGGGCACGCCGATCTCCGCACTCCCCCAGGCGATGGAGATGCGCCTCGTCCGCGATGACGGCGTCGAATTCCGCCAGCTGTTCCTTGTCGGATCGAGCTACATAAAGCCGATGGTCAATGCGCCGCGCTGATCGCCCCTCCGAACGCGGCGCCGCGCTGCTCACGGTGCTGCTGCTCGTCGCGGTGATCGCCGTGCTGGCCGGCACCGCGCTCGAAAAGCTGCGGCTTTCCACCCGGCTCGGCGGCAATGCGGTCGCGATGGATCAGGCCCGCGCTTATTCCTTCGCCGCTGAAACGCTGGCGCTGACCAAGGTGAGCGATCTGCTCAAGACCAACAGCGCCCGTGTCACGCTCGCGGGTGGCTGGAGCAACCGTCCGATCCCGCTGCCGGTGCCGGGCGGCGTCGCTACCGCGCGGCTGACTGACGGTGGAAACTGTTTCAATCTCAACAGTCTGGCCGTCGAAGCTTCGCCCGCGACTTATGCATCCTACACCCCTGCGCGCCTCCAGTTCGCGCGGCTGATCCGGCTGGTCGGCGGCTCCGGCGCGTCCGGCGACTCGATCGCGGCGGCAACCTCGGACTGGATCGACAGCGACACCAGCCCGCTCGATCTCGGTGCAGAGGATAGCGCCTATGGCGGGCAGGGGACGCCTTATCGCACTGGCAACACGCTCATGGGTGATGCAAGCGAGCTCCGCGCGGTTGCCGGGGTGACGCCAGCCATCTACGCAAAGCTTCGCCCCTGGATCTGTGCCTTGCCCATCGCCAAACCTTCCAAGATCAACGTCAACACGCTCCTGCCCGAACAGGCGCCGCTGCTGGCCATGCTGATGCC
>JBDTXU010000106.1:0-3991 GCA_040006055.1 Sphingomonas bacterium
GCGCGCTTGAGCATCCTCATCGGCATTTTCCTCCCTCGATCATCGTTTCGCGACGGTCGAGCTTCATGATGCGAATGCCTCGACCGTGCCCCGCGCGCCATGCGCGGCGAGCGAGGCCAGGTGTTTGACGAGCGTGCCCCGCACCTGCGCATCCGCGGCGAGCGAGGGCGGGAAGATCGCATCAATCGACAACAGCGCGTCGACCTGGGCCTCCGGATCGCTGACCCCAGCCAGGCGCGATGCGGTGAGCGCGGCGAGCGGATCGTCGACGACATGCGGATTGCCGGCGTCATCGCGTCCGCCCTGCCAGCGCATCCAGGCGGCGACACCGAGGGCTAGCGCATCCACGTCGAGCCCCTTCGCCCGGCGTGCCGCGATTGTCGCGAGCAGGCGCTGGGGCAGCTTCTGCGAGCCGTCCATCGCGATCTGGCGGGTGCGATGCTGGAGCGCGGGATTGGTGAAGCGCTCCATCAGCGCGGTACGATAGGCAGCGACATCCAGCCCGGGCGGGGGGGAAAGCGTCGTCTCGGCCTCGTCCCACAGCCTCTGGACGAAGCGCTCAAAGGCGGGGATCGCCACAACCTCGTGCACGAAATCGATCCCGGCGAGCCCGCCGAGATAGGCGATCGCCGAATGCGCGCCGTTGAGCATGCGCAGCTTGGCTTCTTCCCACGGCGCGACCGAGGCGGTGATCTGAACGCCGAGCCTCTCGAAATCTGGGCGCGGGCCGCAGAAGCGATCCTCAATCACCCATTGCAGAAAGGGCTCGGCCTTGACCATCGCCTGATCGGTGAGGCCGAGCGTCGCCTCCAGCCCGGCGATATCGGCGGGTGTTGTCGCGGGGACGATGCGATCGACCATGGTTTCGGGAAAGGCGCCGTTCGCTTCGATCCAGTCGGCGAGCTCAGCCTTGTGCGCGCGGGCGATCGCCAGCACTGCCTGTTCGAGCCGTCGACCGTTATGCGGCAGATTGTCGCACGAGATCGCGGTGAAAGGCTTGAGGCCAAGGTCGCGCCGTGCCGAGAGCGCCGCCACGAGGAAGCCGGGTGCGGTCTTGGGCGCAGTCAGGTCTCTGCAATCTGCGGCGACATCGGGATCATTCGCGAGCAGCGCGCCGGTCGCGGGATCGAGCTTATAGCCTTTTTCCGTGACGGTCAGCGTGACGATATGGACGTCAGGGTCCGCCAGCCGCTCGACCAGGCTTTCCGGGTTTTCCGGCGCGACCACCACTTCGCGCACCACGCCCATCACCTTGAGGCTGTCGCCCGATCCGTCGCGGGTGACGAGCGTGTAGAGCCCGTCCTGCGGATTCATCTCGTCGCGCACGCCCGCTGATCGCAGCGATGCGCCGGTGATGCCCCAGCGGAGATCGCCCCCCTCGAGTGCCGCCTCGAAGATCGCCGCTTGGTGCGCGCGGTGGAAGGCGCCGATGCCGAGATGGACGACGCCGGTGGTGACGAGGGCGCGGTCGTAAGAGGGACGGGCGACATTCGCTGGAAGCGCGCCGATTGTGGCGTTGGACAGCCGTTCCATCACTTCCCTCCCTTGGCGAAGCTACCAGCTTCACACATCGAGCGGGCGCCCTTCTTCCCCTCTCCTTTTAGGAGAGGGGCAAGCTGCGCAGCAGCGCGGGGTGAGGTTGAGGGCGAGACGCTCATGCCAGTCACCCTCACCCTTCCCACCGCTTCGCGGCGGGCCCCTTCCCTCTCCCGCTGGGAGAGGGAGAAACAGCGTTACGCGACGATCCGACCCGGCGCTCCTTTGCTGAGGGAGAAGGAGTGAGGGTGGAGAGGTTGTCCATCACAGCTTGTACGCCGCCTTGGCGAGATCATAAGAGAGCGCCCGCGCGACCTCATGCGCCTCATCCTCCTCGAGCCGGTGTTCGGCGACGAGCTGTGCGAGGAAAGTGCAGTCCATCCGCCGCGCAACATCGTGCCGTGCCGGAATCGAGAGGAAGGCGCGGGTGTCGTCGTTGAAACCGACGGTGTTGTAGAAACCGGCGGTCTCGGTGGCGCGCTGGCGGAAGCGGCGCATGCCTTCGGGTGAATCGTGGAACCACCAGGGCGGACCGAGCCGAAGCGCCGGATAATGGCCGGCGAGCGGCGCCAGTTCGCGGCTATAAGTGTCTTCATCCAGCGTAAACAGGATCAGGGTCAGCTTCGGATCATTGCCATGCGCGTCGAGCAAAGGCTTGAGGTTGCGCACGAACTCGCTCGGCAGCGGGATATCAGCACCCTTGTCGCGGCCGAAACGGGCGAGCAGCGACGGGTTGTGGCTGCGAAAGGCGCCGGGGTGGAGCTGCATCACCATGCCGTCCTCGATCGACATGCGCGCCATTTCGGTCAGCATCTGGCCGCGGAACAGCTCGGCGTCGGTCGCGGTGGCGCGGCCTTGCCGGACCGTCTCGTACAGCGCCTCGGCCTCGCCGCGCGGCAGATCCGCGGTGAAGGCGCTTGGGTGGCCATGGTCGGTCGAGGTCGCGCCCGCCTCGCGGAAGCGCGCGCGGTGGAACTGGTGGGCGCGCAGATAGCCGGCAAAGCTGGCGATATCCTCGCCCGCCGTCTCGCCGAACCGGGCGATATTTTCGAGGAAGCCGGCCGCTTCCGGGTCCATCACCGGATCGGGGCGATAGGCTGTCATCACCCTGCCCTTCCAGCCGCTGGCACGGATTGCGCGGTGATGGTCGAGCGGATCGAGCGGGCCTTCGGTAGTGGCGATCGCCTCGATGCCGAAGCGCTCGAACAGGGCGCGGGGGCGGAAGGCGGGCGTCTTCAGCGCGGCGTCGATCGTGTCGTAATAATGATCGGCCGTGCCGGCCTCTAGCCGCACGTCGAGACCGAAGCATTCAGCGAACACCCAATCGAGCCACATGCGCGAGGGTGTGCCGCGCAGCAGGTAATAATTGTCCGCGAAGATCTTCCAGATCGCGCGGCCGTCCGTCGCGGTCGGGCTGCCGTCCTCGGTCGGCACGCCGAGCGTCTCTAGCGGCACGCCCTGGCTGTAGAGCATGCGGAAGACATAGTGGTCGGGGACGATCAGCAGCTGGGCGGGATCGGCAAAGGGCTCGTCATAGGCGAACCAGGACGGATCGGTATGGCCATGCGGGGAGATGATCGGCAGGTCTTTGACACCGGCGTAAAGGGCGCGCGCGATGTCGCGGGTGCGGCCATCGGCGGGGAACAGCCGGTCCGGATTGAGCGTCAGTCGAGTCATTGACTACCTTTGTTACGTGCGGGCGGCAGAGCGCAGTGCCACTACCAATTCGTCATCGTGCCGTCTTCCAGGCGGTTCACCGGGAGATAGGCGCGCTTATACTCGTAGGTGGCTGCGAGCGCTTCGTCGATATCGACGCCGAGCCCCGGCTTGTCGCCCGGGTGCATCATGCCGTTCTCGAAAGTGTAGGCGTGCGGGAAGACCGCATCGGTTTCCTCGGTATGGCGCATATATTCCTGCACGCCGAAGTTCGGCACCGAGAGGTCGAAATGCAGCGCTGCGGCCATGCAGACCGGCGACAGGTCGGTCGCGCCGTGGCAGCCGGTGCGGACATTGTGCATATCGGCAAAGCTCGCGATCCGGCGGAGATGGGTGATGCCGCCGGCATGAACCACGGTCGCGCGGATATAGTCGATCAACTGCTCTTCGATCAGCTGCTTGCAGTCCCAGATCGAATTGAAGATCTCGCCGACCGCGAGCGGAGTCGTGGTGTGCTGGCGGATCAGGCGGAAATTGGCCTGGTTCTCGGCGGGCACCGCGTCCTCGAGCCAGAAGGGGCGATAGGGCTCGAGATCCTTGCCGAGCCTGCCCGCCTCGATCGGGGTCAGGCGGTGGTGGATGTCGTGGAGCAGGTGCACGTCCCAGCCCAGCGCCTCACGCGCCTTTTCGAACAGGGCCGGCACCGACCGGAGATATTTCTCGCTCGACCAGAGATTCTCGGTGGGCAGATCGGCATCGGCTGGCTCGTAGAAATAGCGGTCCTTCGAGACGCCATAGG
>JBDTXU010000107.1:0-72511 GCA_040006055.1 Sphingomonas bacterium
AGGAGGCCGACCGCTGGCTCTCCGAGGTCGAGCCGCCTCACGCTGGCTGAGCTTGGTGTCAGATGGTCATGCGACCGCCTTCGTCGGGAGCTGCGGACAGATTTTCGTCGTCTCCGTGATCCGCACCAGATCAGCAACTGAGGCCCTGGATGGCAACGGGCGCTTAGCGGAATGGCTGGGACCGGTTCGTCACCGTCGAAACTGAGTCCTTTAAGGAACCTTCTCAGGCCATCGACTGGAATGAGCGTGATCGACCCGACCTTGATGATCTCGATGTCGCCCTGCTCGATCAGTTCGTAGAGTTTGGAACGGCCGATCCCGCTGATGCGGCACGCTTCCTTGATCCGCACCGTCAACAATTCGGGCGCGAGGTCGGTCACGACCCGTTCCCACCATTTGCGTCGCCGGCAAGCAAACGTGGCTTGCCCTGATTGGCGGCGAGCCGCCGCGTGGACTCATCGAACGGCGGCTGGTGGGCAACGATCGTCAACCCGTGCTGAACGAACAGGTCGAGCACCTCAGTCGCGCATGATGCCGGACACCTGCTTGCCGATCGCTTGTTCCAGCACCGACCGCCAAGGCACCAGAGAGAATTCCCGGCTCTTCTCGATCACCGCGAACTTCGCGTCGCCGACCGTGACGGCACGGCGATAGATGCCGTCGATCTGCTGGCCGCGCCTGGTCTCGGCGCTTCCCATTGACGGTCACGGCCTCACCGACTGCGCAGACCCTGTCGCCCGGCGCCGCCCGCGACCCGCTTCGCCAGCGGCACATTCTCGGGGAAGTAATGGCGGATCGCGGCGAGGCGCCGCACCGCCTCGGGCACCCGGGGCAATCACCAGATCGCCGCGCGCCGCGTAAGCGTCAGGCGACACGCGATAGAGCCCGATCGGCGCGCTGGCGCTCGCATTCCACAACAAGCGCGGCGCCGGCGGGAAGACAATGGTGACCGCGAGGATCCAGAAAGCTGCATAGAGACCATAGGTCCAGCGGCGCAGCCGGGCACTGCGATATCCTAATGCGAGGCTGAAAGCCGCTCATCGGGGGTAAGGCCATCGCGCGGGGTCACGACGCCGCTCCGTCCGACCGCGCGCGCGACCAAGCGTGCAGATCGTCGATATGGTATAGGACCATGATGGCGTGGCGGCGCGTCCCGCGGTAGGAGTTGCTCGATCAGCGTCCGCTGCTCAGCCGAGAACCAGAAGAAAACCCGCCATCCACCGCGCCGCCCTGCAGGGGAACGGTGAATCACATCAAAGGTTGCTGTAAAGGTTGCTGTGAAACCTGTTTATGAGTCCGGACCCGATATAAGCAGGGGCCATCGATCTGACATTGCCAGCCCAAGCTATGCCAGTTCCTTGAGCGGCACGCTGGCGTCGGCCAGCTTTTCCGGGGCGATGCTGGCGCGGGCCTCGACCAGCTTCTTGCCCTGCACATAGTCCTTGACCATGTTCACGCAATCGAGCGCGACGACCTTGCCGCCCTTGAGGTAGACCACCGAGAACGAGCGCGTGGCGGGATCGCCCCGCAGGACAGTCTGGTCATGGCCGGCGGAAAGACCCACGGTCTGCAGGCGCAAGTCATATTGATTGGACCAGAACCAAGGGGTCGCCTTGCACGGCACTGGATTGCCGCAGATCGCCTTCGCAGCGGTCGTCGCCATGTCGTTGGCGTTCTGTACGGATTCGAGCCGGATAATTGCGCCATCGGCAAAGTCGTTGGCATGGGCGGCGCAATCGCCGATCGCATAGACGTCGGGCAGCGAGGTGCGGCAGAATTCGTCCACGTCCACGCCGTTGCCCCCTGCAGCTCCCGCCGCCAGCAGCGGATCGACGCAGGGCACGATGCCGATGCCCACGATGACGAGATCCGCGGGCACGATCGACCCGTCCTGCATCTTCACGCCCGTCACCTTGGTGCCGTCGCCCTCGATGCAGTCCGTCGCCGCGCCGGTCCGCAGGTCCACGCCATGGGTGCGGTGATCGGCCTGGTAGAATGCGGACAGCGCCTCGCCCGCCACGCGGGCCAGCACGCGCGGCAGCGCTTCGAGCAACACGACCGAGCAGCCTAGCTTGGTCAGCACTGCGGCCGCTTCGAGGCCGATATAGCCGCCGCCGATCACCACTGCCTTCTTCGCGCCAGCGTCCAGCTCGCGCATCAGCCGGTCGATGTCCGCGCGCGTGCGCACTGCGTGCACGCCGGCCAGGTCGGCCCCCGCGCACGAAAGCCGCCGCGGATCGCCGCCCGCGGCCCAGATCAGCGAGCTATATTCGATCTTGCCCCCGTCGGAGAGCGCCGCGACCTTGGCCGCGGCGTCGATCCCGGTCACCTCGGTGCCCAGGCGCATGGTAACCTGCTTGTCTTCCCAGAACTGTGCCGGACGGATCAGGATGCGGTCGAAGGTCTTGTCGCGGGCCAGGTATTCCTTGCTCAGCGGCGGGCGTTCATAGGGCAGCTCCGGTTCGCGGCCGATGACCACGATGCTGCCGTCGAACGCGTTCTGGCGCAGCGCGATGGCCGCCTGCGCGCCCCCGTGCCCGGCCCCTACAATCACGACGTCTGCTCTATCCACCTTACTTACTGCTCCGGAGCGATCCGAATGATCAGCCCGTCATGACACCCATCGAGCGCCAGCTGGCACGACATCCTTGAATTGGCTTGGCGGTGATTCGAATCATCCAGCAGGTCATCCTCGTCGGCGCTGCCGGTTGTCCGGGCTTCGGCTGGACCAGTCTGAACATAGCGCGATCTCCCCCGCCCGGCATCACAACGCGCCGAATACCGGGGATTGTGCGTTCAATTTGGCGAACCGGATCTCGTGATCTGCCGTGTCACCCCAGGTTTTTTCAATTTCCAACATCCTTCGCACGTAGCGGCTGAGTTCATATTCGTGGGTAATCCCGATCCCGCCATGCAGCTGGATCGCTGACTCCAGCACGGTGCGGCCATGGCGGCCCACCATCGATTTCGCAGCGGACACGTCCCGCCGGCGGACTAGGGGATCGTCGTTGGCCAGCGCGGCCGCTGCCATATAGGTCACCGAGCGCGATTGCTCGGCAGCAACGACCATTTCGGCAAATCGATGCTGAAGCGCCTGGAAGGTGCCGATCGCCTTACCGAACTGATGGCGGGTCTGGAGATAGTTTGCGGTTAGCGTGAGCATCCGGTTCATCAGGCCCAATGCCTCCGCGCATAGCGCGACAATACCGTGATCGAGCGCTCGGCCCAGATGCGCCAGACCGGTTGAACCATCGAACAGCGGCGCGCATACTTCGACTCGATCGAACACGACCTGCGCAAGCCAACCACCATTCAATCCGCGTAACGGCGTCGATGTGATACCGGGCTGATCTGCGGGTACAAGGAACACGTTTGGCTCCTGCCCCCCAAGCAATGCTGTTACGACGAAATGGGTTGCCGTCATGCCATCGATGACCAGCTCCTTGGTTCCGGACAGACGCAGGACATCGCCGTGCGCATCGACCCGCGTCGTCAGCTTCGTGGAATCGAAGTCCAGCAACCCCTCTTCGCTGGCGACAGCGATGCGGACGCTGCCGTCGCTGATCGCTAGCAATTGCGCCGAACGAATGTCCCCAACGGCGCGCATTTCGATAAGCTTTGGCCCGACCACGGCGGCAGTGATGAATGGTTCCTGCGCGAGCGAGCAACCGAGCGCCTCGCACACCAATATGGCGTCCGCCATGGTCATGCCGACGCCGCCGTCATCCGCTGAAATGACGAGACCGGCCAAGCCCAGCTCGGCCATCCCCCGCCAACGCGCGACCACGCCCGCGGCCGCCGCGTCGGCGCTGATGCCGTCCAGCCGCTTCGCGCCGGCGCTGGCGGCGAACTTCTCGACAGTATCGACGAGGGCGCGCTGATCGTCGACGAGATCGAAATTCATCGTGCCCCCCATTGGTTCACAGCTTCGCGATAGATCAAGTTCTTCTGGATCTCGGTTGTACCGCCGACGAGGCCGGACTTGCGGAATTCCAGATAGGTGGCCGTGGCGCCGTTCAGCACGTGGCCATAGGGCGGGACGTCCTCGAACTCCCCGCTTCGAGCCGAAGGGTCGTAGGCGAGGCCCGCCGGTCCGCTCATGTCCATCAGGAAGGCGGAAAGTCGTTCCAACAGATCGGTGCCGCACAGTTTGAGAATCGACGCGGATGGCGCACGCGGATCATCGGGCTTCGCCGCGATCACCCGCATCAATGTCCATTCGTGAGCCTTGAGATCGATGCGGATGCGGTCGAGCCGATGCCGCAGGATGCGTTGCCGTTCGGTCGAACTGCCCTCCGCTGCATGCCTGTCGACCAGCCTCTGGGCGAAGCGCAGCAGTCGCTTGGCCTGGCCGAGGCCTGCGATCTCCGTTCGCTCGGCGTTCAGGAGAAACTTGGCAACGGTCCAGCCTTGATTCTCGCCCAACACGACGTTCTCGCACGGTACAACGACATCCTCGAGGAACACCTCGTTCACGTCGTGCGCGCCGTCCAACGAATGAATCGGCCTTATGGCGATCCCCGGCGTGCTCATTTCCACCAGGAGGAAGGTAATCCCCTCTTGCGGCCGGCCCTGGTCCGACGTCCTGACCAGGCAGAACATGTAGTTCGCCCAGTGCGCCCATGTCGTCCAGGTCTTCTGCCCGCTGACGATATAATGATCGCCCTTGCGCACCGCTTTGGTACGCAACGAGGCAAGGTCCGAGCCCGAGGACGGTTCGGAATAGCCCTGGCACCACCAGTCGCGCAGTGTCGGGATTCCGGGTAGATAGCGCTGCTTCTGCGTCGGGGTGCCGAAATGCTGCAGGACCGGCCCGATCATGTTGATATGGGGGATCGGTCGAGGCGCGCCTGCGAGGAAGCACGCTTCCTCGAAATGCACGCGTTGCAGAGGCGACCAGCCTGGGCCGCCATATTCGGTCGGCCATGCGGGCGTTGCCCAACCGCGTTGATCCAGGATGGCCTGCCAGCGCATGTAGTCCTCCTTGCGGAGGTGCTGCAAATTCTCGACGCGCGCCTTGATGTCCTCGGGCACGAGCGCCGCGACCTCGGCGCTGATCATTTCGCGGAAGGCGTGATCGGCGGCGGAAAAGTTGAGATCCATGTTCAATGATCCCCTTCGATCACGACCAGGCCATTGGCGAAGACGACCTTCTGGCGAGAGGGCACCCGCGCCTCGATCCGAATGCCCGACTGTTCGCGCCACAGAGCGAGTTCGATCGCTTCGCCCGGAAACACCGGCGCGCTGAACTTGCCCGAAATCGCTCCGAGCCGACCGCCTTTCTCGCAGAGCGCCTTTTCGGCGAAAGCGGCGCATAGACCATAGGTCGCCACGCCATGCAGGATAGGCTGTTGAAACCCCGCCTTGGCTGCCACTTCAGGCACGAGATGGAGCGGATTCTGGTCGCCTGTCAGCGCGAAAAGCTGGGCAGCTTGAGGCGAGGTCGGCACCGTGACGATCAGGTCGGGCGCGCGCTCGTCGGCCGCACTGCGGGCAGGTTCCCCGAGTGGCGGCGCGCCCGCGATCTGGTCCGAGCGGCAGATGAACGTCATCAGCAACGAGGCATAATGCACTTCGCTCCGCGCATCCCGCAGCTCGCGGACCATGTCGACGACGCTGCCACGCCCCAGGCCCCGATCGAACACGCCGCTGACCCGCGTCTCGCTCCTGACTTCGCCTTCGACCGGAAGCAGCGCATGCGAGACCATGCCCTGGCTGCCGTGCAGGACCCCGGACAAGGTCACGCCGAGATCCATGGCATGCAGGCGCGGCGCGGCGAGTACGGTCGCCATCGCCGGCAGGGCGCGCGCAGGGGGCAGCGGGCCAAGATGTCGGCGCGCCCAATCATCGGCAGGATCGACGCCGCAGCCGATGCCGAGCGCATAGATGCAGCTGTCCTTGACCGAGTAGCGCTGTTCCATGACGACCGGCGTCATGCCCATCAGCGAATCATAGTCCTTGATCATCGCCCTTATCGATTCTTGAAAGAGGGGGTTCGCTTCTCGAAGAGGGCGGCCAGCGCCTCTCGGTGATCCTCGGTCTCGTGCGCGATCGCCTGGAACGCTCCCGCCATTTCGAGATGGTGGTCAAGGGTCAGATGCCCGCCGTCGCGAAGCAAGCGCTTGGTCAACCTGACCGTCCGGCCGGGCATGGCGTCGATCCGGCCGGCCAGCTCGAACGCCATTTCCAGCAAGGCAGGACCCTCCACGACCCGAGACACGAGGCCGATGCGCCGGGCCTCTTCCGCGTCGATCTGCATGCCGGTCAGCGCCATTTCGCAGGCCATCGAATAGCCCACGATGCGTGGCAGGAACCAGGCGCCGCCATCACCCGGCACGATGCCGAGCTTGATGAAGCTTTCCGCGAAGACTGCATTGGCAGCGGAAATCCGCATGTCGCACATACAGGCGAGGTCCAGGCCTGCGCCGATCGCGGGACCATTGACCGCCGCGATCGTCGGCACTTCCAGATTGTAAAGCGCTTTGGCGATCCGGTGAATCGAGTGTCGATAGCTGTCGCGGGTGTCGATGATCGTCTTGGCCGGCGCGAAGCCTGAACGATCGCGCATCTTCTTGATGTCGCCACCCGCGCAGAACGCCGGACCCGCGCCAGTGAGAATGAGCGCGTTCACTGACGGATCGCGCTCGATCGACTTAAAGCGATCCTCGAATTCCTCACAGATCTCGATGCTCGAGAGCGCGTTGCGCGTCTCCGGACGATTCATCGTCAGCAGGACGATACCGCCTGTCTTCTCGTACAGGAAAAAGTCACTCATCATCGGGCACTCCAACTGGGTCGCTTGCGGAAACGACCGTCTCCCATGCCCCGGCCCCGGCGAGCGTCATGCGTCCGACCACGACCGCCCAATGGCGCTGGTCGCCGAAATCCTCCGCCCAGCGCCACATGTTGCGGCTCAGCCTGGCAAGCGGATATTCGAGCGTCACGCCGATCGCGCCGTGAACCTGGTGGGCAAGCATGACCCCCCTCTCGACCGCACGGCCAGCCCGTAGCTTCGCGATCGCCACCGCCAGTTCCCCATCGCCCGCGTCCACCTTGGCGCACGCCGCACGCGCGGCAGCGGCTGTCGCCAGCGCCTCGCCCGCCAACTGCGCCAGCATATGTTGAACGGCCTGAAACTTGGATAGCGGCCGGCCGAACTGAACGCGCTCCTGGGCGTACCTCACCGATAGATCGAGCGCGCCCTTGAGTGCGCCGGCGATCTGTACCGCTCTGAGCAATGCACCCGCTTGCGACAGATCCTCCGCAGCCAGCAGTCGTGCGGTCTCCGGCGCGCCGGATGGCGGCGCGCCGAAGAACACCGGTCCGTTCCGTGGCGCGGAACCGGCCGCGCTGAGCATGGCGTTGCCGACCAGGGTCTCGCCAAGCGGAGTCGGCTCGCCACATTCTGCCGAATGCGCGATCACGTCGAACAGCTGTGACCATTGCAGCTCGAATCCGCCCTGCGCTTCCGGGCACATGGCGAGCGGCAACCCCAGTTCCTCGACTTTCGTCCAAAGCGCGCGATCGAAACCCTCGTGCTCATCGCGCCGCTTGTTCTGCCCTTCAGCATGAAGGCGGACCACTTGTTCGAGCAGGATATCGGAAATCGACATCGTCACCGAACACCCAGCGCGCGCGCCGTGATGCCGCGCAGGATCTCGCGCGCGCCGCCACGCAGCGAGAAAGTCGGCGCGGCCCGGATCGTGAAGTCGATCGCCCGCCGCAAATCGGCCGACGGCGCAGCGAACAGACTCCTGACCGCCGGCGCGGTTCGCTGTTCGAGTTCGGCGCCCAGGTCCTTGATGATGACGGCGAAATAGGATGGATCCTCGCCGCGCTCCAGCTTGGCCGGGACGGTCAGCGACAGCGACCGCAACACCGCGGTCTCGGCGACTAATAACCCGAGGGTCGCCAGATCGCCCTTCTCGATTTCAGTCGCGGGTTTCGCGGCCAGCTCCCGCGTGGCCGCCGCGACCAGCGGAAACGCGCTCAGAAACCGCTCGGAACCGCTCCGTTCGAGCGCAAGCTCGGAAGTGACCTGCGCCCAGCCCTGGCCCTCCACCCCCAACAGACGATCCTCCGGCACGAAGACGTCGTTGAAGAAGACCTCGTTGAAATGCGTATCCCCGTTGAGATCGGCAATCGGCCTGATCTCGATCCCCGGACTGTCGAGTTCGATAAGGAACTGGCTGAGCCCGCTTTGGCGCGCCTCGCGCGCGGAACCCGCCGTGCGGAACAGCCCGATCATCACCTGGCAATATTGCGCGTTGGTCGTCCACAGCTTGGTGCCATTCAAGCACCAGCCGCCGGGTTTCCGGTCGGCCCGCGCCTCGATCGCCGCCAGATCCGACCCGGCATTGGGCTCGCTCATGCCGATGCAGAACGAGATGTCGCCGCTGGCGATGCCAGGCAGATAGCGTTGCTTTTGCTCGCTTGTGCCGACTTTCAGGATCAACGGCGCGCTCTGACGGTCGGCGACCCAATGCGCGCCGACGGGCGCGCCGGCAGCGAGCATTTCTTCCTGCAAGACGAAGCGCTCGTACGCGCTGCGGGCGGGGCCAAAGGGCTTCGGCCATGTCATACCGATCCAGCCCCGCTTGCCCAGTTCGCGGCTGAACGCGCGATCGAACGCGGTCCATGAATGGACTCGGTCGAAAATGGTCCAGGACCGCGCATAGCTGGCGAGGAATTCGCGCACCTGCGCCCTCAGCTCGAGCGCCGCCGGCGGAAGGGCCGCGTCCTGCGTCAAGGTCATATCACGCCCCGCGCGGCCAGGGCCGAAACGGCGTGCGCATCGATACCGAGCATGTCGTGCAGCACCTCGGCGGTATGCTGGCCGATAACCGGCGGCCCCAACCTGTACTCCGCCGCAGATTCCGAACATCGGATGGGGCTGGCGGCGACCGTGATTTCTCCCGACAGTGCGTGCGGCAATGTCACCGTCATGCCGCGCGCGCAAAAATGCGGGTCGGCCTGCAGATCGGACATCCGGTTGATTGGACCGCAGGAAACGCCCGCTGCGTTGAGGAGCGTGATCCAATATTCGCGAGGCTGCTGAACCAGAATCCCGGTCAGCGCCGCAGCAAGGTCGTGTCGATGCGCCACCCGCGCGCCCATGGAGTTGAAAGTGGGATCCTCCACCCATTCCGGCATGCCGACGGCGACCGCCAACCGCGCAAACTCGCGGTTGTTGAACGTCGCGATGAGCAAATAGCCGTCGGACGTGCGATAGACGCCATAGGGCGACGCGCTTGGATGATCGTTCCCGGTGCGCGGCATCTCGAATGCGCCATTGAACCAGGCGGTGAAGGTGTTGGCCATTGCCGCCACCTGGGAATCGAACAGCGAAATGTCGATCGACTGACCGCGCCCCGTCTTCTCCCGTTGACGCAGCGCCAGCAGGATGCCGATGACGGCATCCTTGCCAGCCAGAATGTCGGCAATCGGCACGCCCACCCGCATCGGCGGTCCCTCCCGGTCGCCGGTCACGCTCATCAGGCCCGACATTGCCTGCATCAGGAAATCGTAGCCACTGCGCGACGCATAAGGTCCCGTCTGGCCGAAACCGCTGACCGAACAGTAGATCAGGCCCGGATTGCTCTGTTTCAGCGAGGCATAATCGAGGCCGTATTTCGCGAGTGTGTTCGGCCTGAAATTCTCGACGAAGATGTCGACCTTGGCAGCGATGGTGCGCAGCAATTGCGCGCCTTCCTCGCTCTGGAAGTTGACCGAGATGGAGCGTTTGTTGCGGTTCGCCGCCTGGAAATAGGTCGATTCCCGCGTCTCCTTGCCTTCCGTGTCGATCAGCCAGGGCGGCCCGACATGACGCACGTCGTCGCCCTCGCCCGGGCGCTCGACCTTGATGACATCGGCACCGAAATCGCCCAGGCACTGGGTCGCCGTCGGCCCCGCGACGACCCTCGTCATGTCGAGAACCTTGACCCCAGACAGTACAGACATCGGCACACTCCCCGTCCTTTCGATCGGGAAAGGAACCTCACCGGTACGTGTAGGAGCGACGACTTGCGCATGAAACGCGAATTGCGTGACGGCCGACAGTTACTAGAAATCCGTTATTGTTCGCGCCGTCACAGCGCGGCGGCACTCCCGAGCACCGCGGTCACTTGACTTGACAGGAAGCCGCCATTGCCGTGGGCCACGGCGATTTCGGCGCGTTCGACCTGCCGATCACCGGCGGTCCCGGTCAGTTGGCGAACGGCTTCGACTATCGTGAACAGGCCATACATACCGGGATGAACGCATGCCAGTCCGCCGCCATTGGTGTTGACCGGCAATCCACCCCCCGGCCCGGTAACACCCGATGCAATGAACGGGCCGCCCTCGCCCTTCTCGCAGAAGCCGAGGTCCTCGAGGAACAGGATCGTATTGATCGTGAACGCATCGTACAGCTGGACAATATCCACGTCCGACGCGCTGATCCCCGCCTGCGCATAAGCGCGCGCGCCACTGACCTTTGCCGCCGACGTGGTGAGATCGGGCATTTGGGCGATCTGATAATGATCTGTAGCCTCGCCCACTCCGAGCAGATAGGCCGCTGGTCGCTTGTCCACCCAATCCTTTCGCACCATCACAACCGCGGCCGCGCCATCCGTGACCAGACAGCAGTCGAGTACCGAAAGCGGGTCCGACACCATCCGTGCATCGAAATAATCCTCACGGCTTAGCGGCTTGCGCACGAACGCCTCGGGATTCAGCATCGCCCATTCGCGCGCCGTCCTCGCCACCGCGTAGAAGTGATCGCGCGTCGTTCCGAATTCGCGCATGTGACGGCTGGCCGCCAGGGCGTAACCACTGACCGGCAATCGGGGACGGTACGGCTTTTCGTAAAGGTTGGGCGCAGCGGCGCTGACGAGTCCGCCGCTGCCGGTACGCTGGTTGCTGCCATAAGCGATCAGCGCAACGTCGATCTCACCGGCGGCAAGCGCGTGCGCCGCGACGTTCATATGCGTGAGAAAGGCCGAGCCACCAGTGCGATTGTTGTTCGTGAGCTTGGGCTGGATCCCGAGATATTCGGCGAAGGAGAGTCCGCTCAAAAAGTCGCTGGGAAGACCGATGAACAGGCCATCGACCTGCGACAGGCTCACGCCGGCCTGATCCAACGCGGCGAGCGCGGCCCGACTGGCGAGATCCATCGACGTAAAGCCCGGCGCTTCACCGATCCCGAAGGTGGCCGCGCCGATCAGCGCGGTTGGTGTACGACGATCGCGGGTCATGAGCGGGCGCCTTCTTCAGGGTTGGCGTCGGCAAGCGGGACGAACACGACCGCGTGATGGTCTTCGAACGCGACGATCCGCGCCATCACGCGCATGCCGATAACGACATCGGCAGCCTCGATGCCCTCGACGCGGCTCAGCATGCGCGGGCCATCGTCCAGCTCGATGATCGCGACGTTGTAATCCGCCTGCGGTGGACGAACCCGCACAAGAGTCGTCGCGTAGACGGTGCCCAGTCTGGTCGCCTCGATCCATTCCAGGTCGGTGCTGCCGCTGCCGGGTTCGGCGACGCGCGGATAGAAGAACGGCTTTCCGTCAGGCTTGCGCCGCTGGAGCATGAATTTTCCCTGCGTCAGGAATGCGAGATATTCCTGGTCGGGCCGTATGGCGTCGGTCATCGGCATGTGCGCGGACTCACCTGGTTCAGGAGCTGATATGATAGCCGCCATTCACTGAGATGATCTGGCCGGTGATGTAGGACGCCGCCTCGGACAGCAGGAAGCAGACCGGGCTTGCCACCTCCTCCGGCGAACCCCAGCGCCCGAGCGGAATCTGCGCCAGATAGGCGTCGCGAAACTTCTCGCCGCGCACGACCTCGGTCATCGGTGTTTCGACAACGCCGAATGCAACGGCGTTGACCCGGATTCCCCTGGCCGCCCATTCGCGGGCGGCCGACATCGTCAGGCCGTTGATGCCAGCCTTGGCCGCGCCGTAGTTGATCTGGCCGACCGTGCCGCGACGCCCGGCATCGGACGAGACGTTCACGATCGCTCCCGGTGCCTTCGCCCCAGCCGCGGCCTGGGCCAGCATCTTCAGGCCGACCGCCCGCAACAGCCGGAACGGCGCGGTCAAGTTGACGTCGATCACCGCGTCCCAGCTATCCATGTCCATCTTGTGGATCAGCGCGGGGCGGGAAATGCCCGCATTGTTGACCAACCCGTCGATGCTGCCGGCCCATTCGGCAGCCTTGTCGATGGTGTCGATCACGAAATCGCCATCGGTCACGTCGCCGGCGGCCACCAGCAAGCGCGCTGAGTCGGTTTCATCCTGGAACTGGCTCAGCGCGTCGATGTTGCGATCCATCGCCACGACGCGGCCTCCAAGCTCGAGGATGCCGTTCGCGACTGCGCGACCAATGCCTTGGCCTGCGCCGGTCACGATGACCGCCTTGCCCTCTAGCGACATGGGATTAATCAATGATCGGCTCCACAAAATTGGGGGTCAGCAGGCAACCGGGCACCACGCCGCCGGTTGGACGCGCGCATGCCATTCTCTGGATATGGTCCTATGCCGGCGCTACTTCGCCGTTCGGACCGGCGCGCATGGAGATGGCATGGGCATCACCGCGCCTGCGTTCTGGCGGCGATCGTCATGGGAAAGTCCACCTCCTCCGCGCGGGTTCAACGCCAGCGAACGTACCAACTGTGGGGGCTGAGGGCAGCCCAAAAGCTGGGGCGGCCCTGATTACCACATATATGTCAGGGCATTCGCCGATCAGGCCGCCCGGCTGCTTACGCCGCTGCTCGCTCGACGCCTTCCCTCACCAGAAGATGGCTATGGATGAGGTCGTTCAAGCTCTGGACCAACGCGTCCTTTTGCGGCGCGATCACCTCGGCCGCGCCGCCGATGCCGATTACCGTCGTCACGGGAAACACCTCTTCGGGCAAGCTCATCGCGATCACCGCGGCGCCGGGGCTGATTTCGCTTCGCTCGACATAAAGATATTTATGCTCGCGGATGAAGTTCACATCGGCCATCAACTCGTCGAGGCCTATGAGGCTCTCGTGCGGCTGTTTCTCGGCATTGACGCGCCGAACCAGCTTGCTGATCTCCGAATCCGGCAGGTTCTTCAAGAGCGCGCGACCGCTTGCCGACCGCAATAGCGGCCGTTGCTGGCCCGGCGTCAGGTGGAGCCGCAATGACGTCGTCGATTGCGCGACCTGAATATATTGCGACGACAGCTTGTTGCGGATCGCGAGATAGGCGGTCTGCCCGGAGATGCTGTTGGCCTTTCGCACCAGCAAGGACAGCCGGTCTTCGCCATGCAGCTGGTCGAGTGCCCATGAACCGAGCAGCCGCACCCGGCTTGTCGGCACGAAAGTGCGATCGCGATTATTGTACGAGAGATATCCCAGTGCGTTGAGGCTACGCATGATCTCCGAGGTGCTGGACTGCGGATAGTTGAGCGCCCGGGCTACCTGCGCGATATTCGCGGGCCCCTGCTGGTCGTCGAAAAACTCCAGGATCTGCATCGTGCGCCCGGTCGATTTGACCACGTTGGAGGGCAATGTCTCCCATCTGAACGGCGTTCCGGTCCCATCCTGGGCGATGATCTCCGGCCCGTTCGTTGCGTCCTGGAGTGGGAGCGCGTGCTCACCACCCCGATCAAATTTGGCTACCAGTTCCATGCCTGTCCTCCTCCTCAATCGCGCCGGCATCAGCCTCCCCGTGCCGCGTTTTTTCGCAGGACTCTTGGGGATGAGCGCGGAACGATAGCAACACATATGCGTTGACAGGTCAAGCAGATTAAAACGATCGTCTAAAACAATAGGGGGAGATAGCCGGACAGCCGGGCTGGTTGAAAAAGCGCGGACGGCTGATCTCCCGAGGTTCGCAAACGCGAAAACGCTGCTCGATCCGGCTTTGGATCGAGCAGCGTTCCGGTTGCGCTAAAACGCTCGTTCAGTTCACCATCGACATGCCACCGCTGACGCTGAGCGTCTGTCCCGTGATATAGTCCGATTCCCCGCTGGCGAAGAACAGGACGGCATGGGCGATCTCCTCCGGCTCGGCCACGCGGCGGAAAGGAATCACACTTTTCAGCCCTTCCTTCAGCTTGTCCGACTGTACGTGGTATAACGGCGTGTTGGTCGGCCCCGGGGCAACGCAATTGACGTTCACCTTGCCGCGCGCCACTTCGCGGGCAAGCGTCTTGGTGAACGATATGATCCCGCCCTTGGCACCGGAATAGACCGCCTCGCCGGGGCTGCCGATCCGACCGGCGTCGCTGGAGATGTTGACCACCTTGCCATAACCCTGCTCCATCATGCCGGGTACGAAGTGATGGCAAAGATGCACCGGCCCCAGATAGTTGATGGCGACGATCAGGTCCCAGGTCTCGGGCTTGCTCTTGAGGAACGGCTCGACGAGATCCCAGCCGGCTGAATTGACGAGGATGTCGAGCGTGCCGACCTTCCCCAGGACCGCCGCGGCGAGCGCGTCGATGCTTTCCCGATTGGTCAGGTCGAGCTTTTCGAACTCCGCCTTGCCACCGGCGGCGCGGATTTCCTCGGCGACTGCCTGCCCACCTTCTTCATTGATATCAGCGACGAACACCCGCGCGCCCTGTTCGGCCGCCATCTTCGCGATGGTCTTGCCGATGCCCGAAGCGGCGCCGGTCACAACCATGGACTTGCCTTCAAATCTGCCCGTCATGTGGACACCTCTTTCATCTGGAATGTGTGGCGGATCAGACCTTGCAGGTCTGGTCGAAAACGGGCGGGCGCTTCTCGCGGTGCGAGGCGACGCCCTCGAGCACTTCCGGACCCGTCAGGCCGAGCATCTCGTACGCCAACGAGGCGTCGAACGACGGCCCCATCATGCGCAGCCAATTGTTGAGCGAGGACTTGGTCCAGCGGATCGCACTCGGCGCGCCCTTCGACAGGCGAACGGCGACTTCAAGTGCCTTGTCGTCGAGTTGGTCATCATCGCAGGTCAGCGAGATCAGGCCTATCCGCTCGGCCTCCTCGCCCGAGATGACGTCGCAGGTCAGCAGATAATATTTGGCCTTGGCCATGCCGCAAAGCAGCGGCCAGATGATGACGGAATGGTCGCCGGCCGCGACGCCGAGGCGCGTATGGCCATCGATGAGGCGGGCGTTCTTCGACGCGATCGAAATATCCGCCAGAAGGCCGCAGACCAGCCCGGCGCCCACCGCAGGGCCGCGCATCGCGCTGATAATCGGCTTGTTGCAGTTGACGATGTTGTAGACGAGGTTGCGCGTTTCCTTCCATATCTGGTTCCGGAAGTGGTAGTCGGTCATCGAGCGCTCGACGATCGAGAAGTCTCCCCCCGCGGAGAACGCCTTCTTGCCGCCGGTCAGGATGACCGCCGAGATTTCCTCGTCATCGTCGATATCCTTCCAGATATTGACCAGTTCGAGGTGAGTCTGCCCGCACACCGTCGTCAGCTTCTCGGGATCGCCCATGGTGATGCGCAGCACGCGATCCGCCGGAAAATCGAAAAAGAGCTTTTCATAGTTTTTCAAATAGGGCGACATGAAACCTCCGATGCACATGAGTTGGAATCTTCGCGGCAAACCGTGCGGACGCGGATTGCCGTCCCGCTTCCCCAACACGCCGTCTCGGCCAGTTAAACCAAGCCCCGGCGATCACCATGCAGAATCGGGGACCGCGACGATATACCGGGTACGTGGAAGATGCCGCCCGCGGTCCGGCCCGGCATTGAAGCGCCCGCACGAACTTCGCAGAACCGTCCAAGCCAGCGCTTCGCGTTGCGATGCCATGGGTGTGGATGTTCCAAACCGAAAGCCGTGATCCGCCAGCGATGGCAATGACATGGGTCACCCAGTTGAAAGGGCCAAGCGAAGATGTCGGACGGCACGGTCAAGAGCATGCGTGTCAGCGCGAATCCGATGGCGGCCAATGATGGCGCGTCGTTGTGGGATTTGGGCGGCGGCGTAGCCTGTTTCGAAGTTCACACGAAGATGAACGCACTCAATGTGCAGGCGCTCGAGATACTCGAACATGCCCTCGCGACAGCAGGCAGCGGGTTCGGCGCGCTGGTGCTCGGCAACGACGATGCGCGGGCTTTTTCCGCGGGCGCCGACCTGGCGTACAACCATGCCATGGTCTCTCGCGCGGACTGGCCTGCCCTCGCGACCTACTTCAAAAAGGGCCAGGACCTGTATCAGACGCTGGCTGCGTCGCCGGTGCCGGTGATCGCCGCCGTCCACGGCTTCGCGCTTGGTGGCGGATGCGAGATGATGCTGCACTCCCACGCAGTCGTGGCGCATGCCGGCCTGCGTGCCGGCCTTCCCGAAATCAAGGTTGGCCTCATTCCGGCCTGGGGCGGTTGTACGCAACTGCTGTTGCGCTGCGCCGAGCGGCTGGGGCCGGAAGCGGGCCTCGCGCGCGCCCTCGCCGTGCTGCAGGCCGGGGAGATCGCGGCATCGGCGGCACAGGCCCAGGCGATGGGACTTTTGCGGCCCGGGACAATGGTGGTTGCGGACCGCGTGGATTTGCTACCGGCGGCGGTCGCCAAGGCACGGGCGATGATGGTCGAAGGCTTCACGCCCCCTGCCGAGCCGACACTCACCTATTGCGGCGAACCGGCGCATGCCAAGCATCTGCGCTTGCTGGAGGCCGCCGTGGCTGACGGCTCGCTGGGGCCGGATGCCGCGGTGGTGATGCGCGAGGCCATCGGCGTGCTGACTGGCTATCCCGGGGTGGTCGAGAAGAGCACGCATCCGATCACCGTTTCGCAGGCCGCCGAATTGGCGAGCGCCGATCGGCTGATCAGGACGCCAGCAGCGCTGGCCGCGATCATCAAGCTGATCGGCGGCTGAACCGATGACGACCGGCGCGACCCTCCACATGGCGGTTCGGCGATCACCGGTTTACCGGAAGGATACAGACAGTGACTGAGAAACAGGATCTTGGCGTCGACGCCTCCAGGCCGGCCGCCGCGATCATGGCCACCCGCCGGATCGCGTTGAACGAGGCGCTGTTCAGCGACAAGGTCGTACTGGTATCCGGTGGCGCGACCGGCATTGGGCGGGCGCTGGTCTGGATTCTGGCTCGGCTGGGTGCCAAGGTCGTCACCTGTGGCCGATCCGCGGAGAAGCTCGACATATTGCGCGGCGAGCTGGCCGCGCATGGCCATGCCGTGCTCACCGTCCCCACCGACATCCGTAAGGCCGAAGACGTGGCCGCGCTCTTCGAGAAAGTTCGGGAGCATCATGGTCGGCTGGACCTGCTGATCAACAATGCCGGGGGTCAGTTTCCCCAGTCCGCGATCGACATGAGCGCCAATGGCTTTCGGGCGGTCGTCGACAACAATCTGTTCGGCACCTGGTCGATGATGCAGACTGCGGCGCGTTATTGGCGCGATACGGGCGAGCCCGGCTCGATCGTCAACGTGGTCGCGGTGGTGGAGCGTGGCATCCTCGGCGCGGCGCATACAGCAGCCGCGCGCGCCGGCGTGATCTATCTGTCGAAGACCGTGGCGGTCGAATGGGTTCCCCTCAACATCCGTGTCAACTGCGTCGCGCCCGGCACCATCTTCACCGAGGGCATGGCGGGCTATCCGGAAGCGGCCAAGAAGAGGTTCGCCCGCAGCAATCCCATGCTGCGGCTCGGCGATCCGTGGGAGGTCGCCGAGGCGTGCCTCTTCATCGGTTCCGATGCCAGCACCTTCACGACGGGCGAGATCCTGCGCGTCGATGGCGGCGGTCAGCTATGGGGCGAGCAATGGACGCAGGGCAAGCCCGACTATTTCACCGAATAGCGACCGCCCCGGGATCGGCGCGACGCCCAGCCCTTCACTGTCAAGGCACGCGCCGCCCTCGATCGGCGCCGGGCAGGCTTTCGCGACCTGCCCGGCGCCAGGATCATAGAATGATGCTGATCTTGCCGTGCGGCTGAAGGCTGTTCATCCCCAGCAGCACCCGCTTGGAACGAATGCGAAGCTCGCCGCTCACTTCGATGATCGTGTAGTGGATGTGGCCGATATAGGTATCGGTTATGTGATGCTTCGAGCGATAGGTCGCAAAGGCGCAGGCCACGTGTACGCCCATGTCATCGACGCTTTCGATGCGGACGTTGCTGACCAGACGGACGGTGGTCGAATGCGGCCATTCGGCGTGGGCGGTCGGCTTGTTCAGCCGGTTGACGCGATGGCGCAGGCGCCTGTGGTCGTCCGCAACGTAGAACAAGGCGTTATCGGGCCTGACCTCGAGGCCCTTGCCCATCGTCGGCACTTCATAGACGGAGTCCGGCGTGAACAGTTCGAACCATTCGTCCAGCCGCCACTGGTCGAGCAAGGCCGCTTCGCGATAAAGGAAATCCTCGTAATCGGACCGGCTGCGCGGCTGCACGATGAGGTGGGCTTCTGCCAGTTCCTGTACGGTCATCATTCACCCTCCATGCGATGAGCCCATTCGCGCCAGAATGCGCGCATCTGCGCTTCGTCATCCGCACGCGGTTCTTCGCGCAGCATGCCGCGCGAGATGTCGTTCCACGGCGCGAACTTTACGGCGCCGTAGCCCCGCTGAGCCGATTCGAGCGCCTCGACGTCGTCCGGCGTCGCGAAGCCGCCCGGCCCGAGAAACTCAAGGAAGTTGTTGAGGCGCCGATGACGCGCTTCCGGCGCCTCTCCGACGGGAGCGAGCGCCCAGGAGGATACCGTCATCCGATCGGGTGCAGTCGGGTAAAAGGTGCGCACCGTGATGGCCATGATGTCGTTGATCACGAGGTTGGGAAAGATGCCCATATTGCGATCGCGATCGGCGATCCTGAGCGCGCGTTCTGCGCCCACCCTGGCGGTAAGTTCCGCGATCATCGCCTTTTCGGTCGCCTTGCCTTCCTCTCCCCAGGTCGGGATCGATCGAGCAATGGGTCGACCCCACAGCGCACGCGACTCGACCATGGCGTGGCCGTTGCCCAGATCATGCCCTAAGTTGTTCAATTCGAACGATTTGAAATCAAGCGCCTCTGGCCCGCCCAGCTCGTCGATCAGATATCCAAAATAGGTCTCGTGCGTCTCGGGCGCGTGAAACCCGTCGTTGCTGTTTTCCACCAGCAACTTCCAGTTGGCCCTGATGCTGTATTCCTGCGTACCTCCGACGATCTCCATCCCGTTTGGAGAATGATCCGCGACGAGGTCGATAATTTCGGCCGCGCCTGAAAGATAATTTTCCAGCGGTGCGATGTCGGCCTGATAGCTGATGAAGAAGAAGCCACGATACGAATCCAGCCTGGGGACACGCGCCAGGTCCACGGCACCGTTACATGTAAAGGATTCGGGATAGGTACCGGGGCGGCTCTTCGTCGCGAACTTGCCATTATTGTTGAAGGCCCAGCCGTGATAGAAGCATTTGAAGCTGATCGCATTGCCGGTCGGCTCACGCACAACCTGCGCGCCGCGATGCGGGCAGACGTTGAAAAAGGCCTGAAACTCACCCTTGCGGTTGCGATTGAAGATGAGTTCGCGCCCGCCGACGAAACGGGTGAGAAAGTCGTTGGGATTCGTCAGTTCCGAGGCGTGACCGAGATACAGCCAGGACCGGTCGAAAATGCGCTCTTTCTCGAGCTCCAGTACGTCCGGACTGGTGAACGCCTCGCGATTGACCTTGAAGGTACCGCCCTGCGCATCTTCTCGAACCCATCTGCCGGGATTGCCCGCGGGTTTCAAAAGTGTCGCCATCATCTTCTCCACATTAGCGCATTGCCATCTTTCCAGGCGGCGCGGCATTGGCCGCCGGAGAGTCGCAATTGCTCCGCAGTGTATTAATACGTTTGTTTCAAAACTGCCAGCCCCCAGTGATCGGCTGATGCGCAAGGGCGCGCGTTCGTCATGGCCTCGATGGCCGCGGAGCAGGCTGTCGAACGGCCGCGAACAACAGGTATGCAGCAATTCTCGCGTCTGATTGAATCAGAAGGCCGAGTTCCGCAAAAGCTCCTATCACTTGCCAGGTGTGTGCGTTTCACGGTGGTTCGGAGGGCGATGTGCGAGTCATGGGATCGTACCAGCGTTTGCGAAGCAGAGTATCCCCGCCGGGGAGCGCCTCGCGCGCGCGCGCAGCAAGACCGTCGTGCCCCGCTCCAGCGCGGACACCAGGCGTATGGCATTTCGCATTGCACCACCGGAGCGATTGTGTTCGACCAGCGATAAAACATTCGAATAAACTCCGGAGGCAATTGCGTGGCGGAGCGTAGGCTGGAGGGCAAGGTCGCCATCGTTACGGGCGCCGCGCGAGGCATGGGGCGCGGCTATGCCCTGCACCTCGCGAAGCTCGGCGCTGACGTGGCGATCTTCGACAAGAATCTCGATGCCGGCAAGCAAAACGGCGAATATGATGCCGAGAGCGTGGCACAGGAAATCCGTGACCTCGGCCGGCGAGTCGTCGCCGTCCAGGCGGATCTGTCGAAACGCTCGGAAGCCCAGGCCGCCATCGAGCACGCCGCGCGGAGCCTGGGGCCGATCGACATTATCGTGAACAACGCCGGGGGAGCGATCACGCCGGCCGCACGCAGTTATGCAACCACATCGCCCGACGAAGACATCGAAGTGTTGATCGGTGCGAACTTCCTCAGCGCCGTCTACTGTTGCCAAGCGGTTGTACCGTTGATGACGACGCCCGGTGGCTCGATCGTCAACATCGTCACTTTCGGCGCATTCGCCGGCGACAGCGAAGGGAAATATGCCGTTTACGCCGCCGCGAAGGCCGCGCTGTTGAGTTATACGCGGCATCTTGCCGTCGAGCTTGGACCAACTGGTATCCGCGCCAATTGCATCGCACCAGGGCTCATCCACACCCCGCGCGTGGCCGCGGCGGCCGCGGCTCGCGGAATGGGCACGCCGGACCAGGCGGCGGCCATTCCGCTGCGCCGCTTCGGCAAGGTGGATGACATGGTCGGCGCAGTCGAGTTCCTCGGCAGCGACATGTCGCAATACATTACCGGCGAATGCATCCGGGTCACCGGCGGCTTGGGCCTGGTGTCCCTGTGATCGCACCGTTGCGGAACTCTGCCGAGCTGGCGACGCGGCCAGGCGCCCGCCCCCCTTTGTGGGTCGTATGATTGTCTCGAGCCAAAGCCATATCGAAGTCGAACGTCGCGAGGGCTTTGCGATCGTGTCGTTCAACCGACCCGACCGGCTGAACGCGCTCGTCCCCGAGATGCTCGAAGCCTTCGACCACGCGATGCACGATCTCGACGAGGACCCGGACATTTCGGTGGTCATCCTGACGGGCAAGGGCAAGGCTTTCAGCGTGGGTCTCGATGTCGCGGTGCTGCAGGAGGCCGGTGCCGAACCGTTCCTGCCGTTCAATCCGGCGCGCACGATCAGCCAGTGGAAGGGGCCTGTGATCGCTGCAATCAACGGCCTTGCTGTCACCGGGGGGTTCGAGATCACCGTCGCCTGCGACATCGTGCTGGCCTCCACGGACGCTGCGTTCGTCGACACTCATTCGCGGGTGGGGCTGCTCCCCGGCTGGGGGCTTTCGGTTCGTCTGCATCGCGCGATCGGCATCTATCGCGCCAAGGAACTGGAGCTGACGGGGCGGCGCCTTCCCGCCGCGGAGGCCGCCGATTGGGGACTGGTGAACCGCGTCCTTCCCGTTGGCGAACTGCTAGAGACGGCGTGCGACATGGCGCGCGCGATCGTCGCCGGCGCGCCGGGGCTGCCGGAAGAAACCAAGTCTCTGATCGACAAGGTCAGCCACGTGTCGATGGCCGAAGGCTTTATTCTGGAAGAACGGGCCGGCTACGAGCGCCAGGCCAGAAGCGGCCGCGCATTGTCCTTCGCCCATGTCGGACAATCGAAATGACGCATGCGGCACGTCAGATCGGCCCAACGAGCTCAGTTCCTAATTGCCCGGATTTTCAATCGTACCAAGTGGAGTGAAATGAAATGGATCTTGAAACCAAATTCGTGGACGTCGATGGCGCTCGGATCGCCTATGTGGACGTTGGCCAAGGAAAACCTCTGCTCATGCTGCAGGGCGGTGGACCGGGCGCAAGCGGTATCAGCAACTATCGGCGCAACATCGATGCGCTATCGGTCGGTCGGCGGCTGATCATCCCCGACCTGCCAGGCTATGGCGACAGCGAGGACAAGCTGGGCTTCGAGGAGATGCACAAGGCTCTCGGCAAGTTCCTGCTGCACTTCATGGATGCGCTGGGGCTCGACAAGGTCGATTGCGTCGGCAACTCGATGGGCGGCATGACGACCGTCGGCGCGCTCATTCAAGCGCCGGAGCGCTTCAACAAGGTAGTCCTGATGGGCCCGGCCGGTTTCGTGCCGGCCTTTACGCCGATGCCCACCGAGGGCATGCGGCGGATGCACGTCTGCATGACCGGCGATGGCCCGACACGCGATAAGATGCGCTCAGTGATCGAGTGCCTCGTGTACGACACCTCGATCATCACCGACGAGCTGCTCGACGAACGCGTCGAGGCGGCATCGCGCCCCGGCCGATTCCAGCCGTTCGCACGTCCGTTCGGCGAGTTGTGGCGTGAGGATCTCCGCAGCCTCAAACATGAGATTCTGCTGCTCTGGGGCCGCGAAGACCGCGTAGTGCCGCTCGATATCGCGCCGGGCCTGCTCCAGAGCTTCCCGAACGCGGAACTCTATATCATGCCGAATTGCGGTCACTGGGTGCAATGGGAGAAGGCCAGGGATTTCAACCGTATCGTCGGTGGCTTCCTGGACCGGTAGAGCGAATGCCCGGCTCGTGGCCGTCGGGGTTTCATCCCCCCGACGGGCCACGAGTTCGGTTCCGCTGCGTCACGAAAATAGGACGGATTCACGCCGTCCGGCCTGCGCGCCGTCAATAGAGTTGGCGTAACATATCCTTGCTGAAGGGCCTTGAGGCGGACAGGTCGCCGGTGCGCACCAGCTCGACCCAGTCGGGATTGGCCAGCAGGGCACGGCCGACCGCGACAAGATCGAACTCGTCCGCCGCCAGACGCTCCAGCAGATTATCGAGTGAGCCCGTCTGCGCGTTCTGAAATGTCACGCGGCTCTCCTTGCCGGAGACGAAGTCGCTGTCGAGGCCGACATTGCCGACGGTGATCGTCGGCAGGCCGGAGATCTTCTTCACCCAGCCGGCGAGATTGAGGTCACTGTCGGAAAATTCGGGCTGATAATAGCGTCGCGTGCTGCAGTGGAATATGTCGACCCCGGCCGCGACGAGCGGATCCAGAAACGCTTCGAGCGACGCAGGGTCCGACACCAGACGCGCGTCATAGTCCTGCTGCTTCCATTGCGACCATCGCAGGATGATCGGATAGTCTGGTCCGACCCGCTCGCGCACCGCGGCGACGATCTCTGCGGCGAAGCGCGCGCGGCCAGCGATGTTGCCGCCGTAGCGATCCGTTCGCCGATTGGTCTTCTCCCAGAAGAATTCGTCGATCAGATATCCGTGCGCGGCGTGAATTTCGACGCCGTCAAAACCGAGCCTTTTCGCATCGGTCGCGGCGGCGGCAAAGGCGTCGATCACCTCGCTGATGTCGGTCTGCGTCATGTGATGACAAAGCGGCTCGAACGTCTGGGTCAGACCCGATGGGGTGAAGGCGGGAACCGAGGGGTCGGGCGATGCTCCGGGATGCCGCGCCGATCCCGTGTGCCACAATTGCGGAACGATGCGCGCGCCATTGGCGTGCACCGCGTCGACCACGCGCTTCCACCCGGCGAGCGACGCATCGCCGTAGAAAAAGGGCACCTTCTCATACGCATTGGCGGCGCGATGATTGACGCAGGTACCTTCCGTCACGATCAGCCCTACCGACCTGGCCCGCCGGGCATAATAGTCGCGCACATCGTCGCCGGGCACATTGTCCGGCGACTTGTGCCGAGTCATGGCCGGCATGACGATACGGTTGCGCAGCTTGAACGCGCCAAGCTCAAATGGCCGGAACAGTGTTTCGATACCGTTCACGTCACCGCTCCTGAATCTTCAGCACGACGGCTGTAGCGAGCGACAGATCGGCCATAGCCGCCGCCTGGACCGGAACAAATGGTCATTCAGATCGCGCGGCTATTTTCCAGGACGTGGCGGGCGACCACGAGCTGCTGGATCTCGGCTGTGCCTTCCTCGAACCAGAAGCCGCGCGCATCGCGATAGATACGCTCGATCGCCGCCGCCTTGGTATAGCCCCAGCCGCCATGGACGCGCAGCGACAGGTCGGTAACACGACCGACCATGTTGAGGTTGAACAGCTTCGCCGTCGCGGCCTGGGCTGTAAAATCCTCGCCCTCTTCGCACAATTTGGCGGCGTAACGAACCAGGTGCCGGGCCGCCTCGATATCGGCGTGCATCATGGCGATGTGGGTCTGCATCTGCGCACGCGTTGCGATCGGCTTGCCGAAGGTGACACGACGCTTGGCGAACGCGACCGCTTCATCCAGCGCGCGTTGGGCGAGGCCGACCATGGTGGTCGACAGCGACACGCGGCTATAGTCGAGAAAGAACAGCGCAACCTCAAGCCCCTGCCCGACGTCGCCCAGGCGGTATTTGTCGGACACCGCCATGTCCTTATAGCGGAGAAAGGCATGCCCGGTGCCATGCAGACCCATTGTATGCTGGGTCGCGTCGATCTCGAACCCCGCAGTATCGCGCGGGATGAGGAACGCGGTCAGCGAATCCTTCCCGCCGCCATCGTCGGTCGCCGCGACGAGCAGGAACCAGTCCGCACGATCCGCCCAGGTGATCAGATGCTTTTCGCCGCTGATCTTCCAGTTTTCGCCATCGCGCCGCGCGACGGACTTGAGGTCGCGCCCGGTGCCGCCGGTCATTTCCGTCAGCGCGAACGCCACCACGGCGTCGCCGGCCGCCATCCTGGGCAGGATCGCGCGCTGCGCCTCGTTCCCGAAATTGTGGATGGGGCGCCAGATGCCGTTGGTCGTGTGGACCAGCATGCGCCCGACGCCGGGCCCCTCCGACGCCGCCTCGAGATACGGCAGATATTCGGTCACGCTCATGCCATAGCCGCCATATTCCACCGGCAGCGTCAGCCGATAGCAGCCGATTTCCGCCGCACGGCGATGAAGCGCCTCGGGCAGGGAATCGGTCCGCTCGACTTCCGGATACGCTTCCTCGACCTCGGTCAGGAAGAATTCGCGAAACCTGTCGAGGGCGATCATCTGGCTCATTTTCATCCCACTCCGTCAATCGGCGCCGTGTCGCTCAGCTGTGTCGAAGCCCGGCAAGCCCGTACCGTCACACTGCAGGCGCATCGCTCGATGAAAAACGCTAGTTTTACCCTTGCCAGCAAGTCAACGTCGCGACCGCCAATACCGCAAACGCGTTACCTTGCCGGGCATCGTGGCCGTCGAACGGCTTTGAGATAGGATGCCATCATGACCTCAGCCGACAGCACCCTTCGCCTCGTCATCGTGCCCGGCCGGCTTTCGCTGCAAGACGTGCCGCGCGAGGTGCGTCCGGCCGGCTGGGCGCGGTTGAAAGTCCTCGCCTGCGGTATTTGCGGCACCGATCTTCATCTGCTGCACGGGATGAAACTGCCGATGGGTGCCGCCTACCCGGTCTATCCCGGCCATGAAGTCGCCGCCGAGGTGATCGAGGCCGACGCCGGTAGCGGCCCGCAACCGGGGTCGAAGGTCGTGCTTCATCCCTTGTTACCCTGCGGCCAGTGCGACGATTGCATCTCCGGCCGGGAAAACCATTGTGCGTCGAGCGAGATGCTCGGTGTCCATCGCGCGGGCGGCCTTGCAAACGAGATGATCTGGCGGTCGGACCGATTGGTCGCGGCGGACGATCTGGATCCCAATTATGCGGCGTTGCTGCCAGATGCCGTAGCGACCGCCTTCCACGCGTTGCGCCGATCCAACATGCCGCGTGGCGGCAAGCTCGCGGTGATCGGGTCCGGCGGGGTCGGAACGAATGTGCTGCAAATCACCCGGGCAGTCGACCCGGATGCGACCGCGGTGGCGGTTGTTCACAGCGATGGCACCGCCAGGCGGATCAGGGATCTCGGATTCCCCGCGGTCCAGGGGCTCGAAGGTGCCGGTCGCGCGCTGAAGGCGCAATATGGCGAGATGGACGCGGTCATCGACTTCAGCGGGGCCGAAGCGGCACCGAGTGAGGCGATCCGGATGCTGCGCAGGGGCGGTCGGCTGGTGCTGGGTTCGGTACGCGACGAAAAGGTTGCGCTGGCGACGACCTATACCGGCCTGATGACGCGCGAAATCGAGATTGTCGGCAGCTATTCGTCCACACTGAGCGATCTGCAGGCGGTGACGGACCTGGTGCGAAATGGCCAGCTTTCCCTGTCCGGCCTCGTCACCCACGCCTTCCCGCTCAAGGATGCCAAGCAGGCATTCGACGTGCTCGAGCAACGCCCGCCGGGAATGGTGCGCGTCGTCATCACGGCCTGAAGGAGCAATCAGCCATCAGGCTTCATATGCGGCGAAGGCGTATTTGGCGATCAGCAGCTGCTGAATCTGGTTCGTCCCTTCCCAGATCTGCGTGACCTTGGCGTCACGCATCATCCGCTCCACCGGATAGTCGCAGGTATAGCCATAGCCGCCGTGGAGCTGCACCGCGTCCGTCGTGACCGACATCGCGGTGTTCGTGCACACCAGCTTCGCCATGCTCGCGAACGCCCGCGCACGATCGTCATTCCTGCCGGCGATCGCGACGCAGCGATACAAGAGGCTGCGCGCCGCCTCCACCGCTGCCGTCATGTCGGCCACCATGGCGCGAGTCATCTGAAAGCGCGACAGCGTCTGGTCGAACTGGGTACGCTGGCTGGTATAGGCGATGGCTTCGTCGAGCGCGCCCTGCGCGATGCCGAGCGCGTGCGCCGCGATGAGCGGTCTGCTGAAGGTCAGGATGCGCATCATCGTGGCATAGCCGCCGGCCGGGTCCCCAACGACTCGATCAACGGGAATGAGGCAATCGTCGAACAGCACGTCGGCCAGCGGCGATCCGCGCGTTCCCATCTTTCGCTCCTGCTGCCCGAAGGAAATGCCGGGATCGTCACGATGCGCCATGAAGATGCCGAACCCGCCCTCCGCATTCCGCGCGAGCACGGCGTACCAATCGGCGACCCCGGCATTGGAAATGAACCGCTTGACGCCGTTCAACCGCCAGCCGCCAGCGACGCGTTCGCCCAAGGTCGTGATGCCGGCGACGTTGGAACCTCCTTGCGGCTCGGTCAGGCAGAAACTGGCCTGGGCGCGGCCAGCCGCGACGTGCGGGACGATCCGTTGCCGCAATTCGGCGGCACCGGCCAATACGAGCGGCATCAGCGCGACCCAATTTGTCAGCATCAGATGCGCCGTGCAGGCACAGACCCGCGCGATCTCCTCGACCGCCAGAACCTGGGCCATGAGATCGCCATCCGATCCGCCGAGCGATGCGGGGAATGGGAGGCCGGGCAAGTCGAGCTTGCCCAGCGCTGCGATCGATTCCGTAGGAAAGCGTGCGGCCTCGTCGACGCTTGCGGCAAATGGCTTGATCTCGATCTCGGCGAACCGCCGCACGCTCAGGCGGTGCGCTTCGTGAACTTCGTCGGCTTCCATGCCACCTCCCATCGAAGACAAGGCTGAAGGGATGTGATTTCCCCGTCGCAATCGGTGGCCGGAGCTTAGGCGGTGCTCGTACCCCAACAAGATCAATCGCACGGCGAACGCTGCGGCGCCGCGTTTTTCGCATGCTCGTTAATTGGGGCGGCCGGCTGGCTCTGTCCGGCTCTCGCGACTACCAGCCCTTGCCTTGGGATCACGCGTTGGCTGGGGAAGAAAACATGCCCGATACGGGATATTCCCGCCTTTTCACGCCATGGCATCATGGGCGTGTGTCGCTGCCCAACCGTCTTGTCATGGGTGCGATGCATACTGGCCTCGAGCGGCTGGACCACGCGGAGGCGCGGATAGAAGCCTTTTATCGCGAGCGGGCCGAAGGCGGCGTCGGATTGATCATCACAGGCGGCGTTTCACCTAATGCCGTCGGCCGTCTGGACGCCGAAGCGCCCTATCTGGAGCCTGGACGGGACGAAGCGTGGCACCGGGCGATCGTCGGCGCCGTTCGCGGCACTGACACGAAAGTCTGCATGCAGCTGCTTCATGCCGGCCGCTATGCCAAGCTGCCCAATTGCGTCGGCGCTTCGGGCCGCAAGGCGCGGATCGGCAGATATGCGCCGACCGCGCTTACGACCGCGGGGGTGTGGGAAACGATCGAGGACTTCGCCGCGTCGGCCCGCCTCGCCCATGAGCTCGGCTATCACGGCGTCGAGATCATGGGGTCCGAGGGCTATCTGATCAACCAGTTCACGACCCCGGCGACCAACGATCGGCAGGACGAATTCGGCGGGTCGCTGGAAAATCGGGCGCGCTTGCCGCGTGAGATCGTGCAGGCCGTCCGGCGGCAAGTGCCGGACGATTTTCTCGTCATCTACCGGATCTCGGCGGTCGATCTGGTGACGGACGGCATGACGCTGGAAGAGACCATGACGGTCGCCGCCTGGGTCGAGCAAGCCGGTGCGACTATGCTGAACACCGGCATCGGCTGGCATGAATCCACGGTGCCGACGATCGCGGCGATGGTTCCACGCGGCGCCTGGTCCTATGCCGTGCGTCAGGTGAAGGATGCGGTCAGCATTCCGGTCATCGCGTCCAACCGCATCAACGATCCGCAAGTTGCGGAGGACCTGTTGGCCGCGGGCATCGCTGATTTTGTCTCGCTCGCTCGCCCGCTACTGGCTGACCCACGCTTTGCCACGAAGGCAAAGGCGAACCAGCCGGAGCGCATCGCCACCTGCATCGCCTGCAATCAGGCCTGTCTCGACCGGGCGCTGCGTGGGCTGCGGGTTTCCTGCATGGTCAATCCCAGGGCTGGGCACGAGTTCGATCTGATCGTCGCGCCCGCAGACCATCCGAAACGCATCGCCGTCGTGGGCGGCGGCGCGGCGGGCATGAATTTCGCTTTCAACGCCGCCGAGAGGGGCCACGCGGTCACGCTGTTTGAAGCTGGCCCGCGCCTGGGCGGCCAGCTGCTCATGGCGCGGGAAGTGCCCGAGAAGTTCGAGTTCAACGAAGCGCTGCGGTATTTCGAGCAGCGCCTGATGGATGAGAATGTTGCCGTCCACCTCGATCACCCATGCTCGGCGGAAGAGCTGGCGGCGGGCGGATATGACGAGATCGTTATCGCAACCGGTGTCGTGCCCCGCGAGCTGGACATTCCGGGCATCAATGATCCCCGCGTGCTGAGCTATGTCGATGTGCTACGCCTCCACAAGCCTGTGGGCACGCGCGTGGCGATCGTCGGAGCAGGCGGCATTGGCTTCGATGTCGCGGCGTTTCTGATCGGCGAACCGGGACAAATCCCGACGCTCGAAGCGTTCGCCGCGGAATATGGTCTCGACATAACCCTGCAGGCGCCTGGCGGGCTTGAAGAGGGAACCACGACCGCCCCTCATCGCCACATCACAGTGATGCAGCGCAGAAATGCGCGGCCGGCGGGGATTACGCAGGCCGTCTCAACCAGTTGGATCCATAGGGCAAAGCTGGAGCGCGCGGGCGTCGAGATGCTGGGCGGCGTGGAGTATCGCCGCATAGAACCGGCCGGCTTGGTCATCGCGATCGACGGCGCAGAGCGGATGATCGCGGCGGATACCATCATCATCTGCGCCGGCCAGGAATCGCAGCGCTCGCTCTATGACGAGCTGGTCGCGCGATTGCCCGCCACCAGGGTGCATATCATCGGCGGCGCCGATCTGGCCGGCGAACTCGACGCGGTGCGCGCGATCGATCAAGCCACCCGCCTCGCGCTGCGCATCTGACCAGAACCCGCCGGCGCGGACATGGCGAACCGCCGGCAAACAGCAGAGGCCGTTCCATGCCAGGAGGGGGGGCGACAATGCGCGTACACACGGCGCCGCCCCCTGCCCTCCCCGGAGAGAGAGCGATCAGTTATCAGTGTAGTTCGGAGCGCGCTTTTCCTTGAACGCGGCAATCGCCTCGCGGTGATCGGCTGTTTCCATCAACAGGATCTGCTGACGGTCCTCTAGCGCCAGCGCGGCCTCGATGGAGCCGAGCTGGGCCTGCGCGTTGATCGACTCCTTGGTCATCCGCAACCCCATCGGTGCGGCCTTGAGCATGTCGTTGGCAAGCTCCAATCCCGTGCCGAGCAATGCGTCCGCCTCGACCACCTCGCTCACCAGCCCGATCGCCAACGCACGCTCGGGCGAAATGAATCTTCCGGTCAGCAGGAACTCCGACGCGACCGAAAGGCCGACGAGTTTGGGCAGGAAATAGCCCGAACCCATGTCCGTCCCGCCGACCCCGATCCGGATATAGGCGGCATTGAACTTGGCTTGCGGCGTGCAATAGCGCACGTCGCAGGCCAGCGCGACGGAGAAGCCCGCGCCCGCCGCCGGGCCCTGGATGAGGCCGATAATCGGCTGCGGACAGGAGCGCATGGCGCGAATGACGTTCGAGTAACGGATCTGAATGTCGTATTGGCGCTGAACCCGCCCGGGCCCGGGCGCGGCGAAGGCCGGAGAATTCAGGTCGCCGCCCGCGCAGAATGCGCGCCCTTCTGCGCGCAGCAGCACAACGCGTACGTCGCGCCGGTTCTGAAGTCCCTGGAAATAGGCGGCCAGCTCGTCCGCCAGCTCAGGGCTCATCGCGTTCAACGCTTCGGGCCGATTGAGCGTGAGGATTTCGATTGGTCCACGTCGCTCGACATAGGTGAGCGACGTATCACTGGGTGTGGTCATGGCAAACTCTCCGTATCGGTTGATTCTTGATGGATCTAGATTGCGTTGGTCGTTCGATCAGCGCGCGCCGTGTAAGCCGCCATCGACGGGCAGGATGACGCCGGTCAGATAAGCCCCGGCCCTGGAGCAGAGGTAGATGCAGGCGCCGGCGATATCGTCCGGCCTGCCGAGGCGACCGAGCGGGATGTGGTTGGGGATATCTTCCATATGCGCCTTATCAATCGCGGCGGTCATCCGGGTGGGAAAATAGCCGGGCGCGATCGCGTTGACCGCGATATGCGACGGGGCCAATTCAGCGGCGAGCATCCGCGTCAGATGATGAAGCGCCGCCTTGCTCGCTCCATAGGAGAAGGTCGGCCGGAACGGCACGGCATGGCCGACAAAGGAGCCCAGATTGACGATCCGGGCGGGGTCATCCTGTGTCGCGCTGGCGCGCAGCATCGGCAGCAATTCGCGGATCAGCGTAAACGGCGACTGGACGTTGATCGACATGAGGTCGGGCCAGCTCGTGTCGGCCAGGCTCTCGATCGGCCCGCCGGCGCTCTTGCCGGCATTGTTGATCAGGGCGTGCAGCACCATGCCCCGCGCCCTGATCTGACCCGCGAGCGCGACCGCGCCGTCGGCGTGCGACAGATCCGCCACCAGACCCGTACAATCGCCCAGCGAGCCCAGTTCCTCGGCCGCCGAATGGCTGGTTTCCGCCGTGCGCGACGTGATGGTCACATGGGCGCCCCCCCGCAGGAACGCCTCGGCGATCATGCGACCCAGTCCCTGCGCGCCGCCGGTAATCAGTACCCGCTTGCCGGCGACATCGAATAGTTCCGTCATTTCGAACTCCGCTTTGCAGATCGATCGATAACAGCACTCACAGCGTCAAACGAGTTGGGTGGGGAACTGCCAGATATGCGGTAGTTCGCAGGCTCGAATTGACAGCTGGCGCTCCATTGCCGGAACATGCCGTCCGTTGAAGTCAGAGTTAGAGCATTGATCGGCCGGGGTTGTCGGACTTTCGGGCAAGCCGCGATCCGTCCTCATCAATGAAAAATTCGGCAAGAAATTGCACGGTCCAGTCTCCCGGCTCGGATCGGCCGATCAGGAGAGCGACGGTGTCGAAGGATGTTGCGGATCAGCCGAATTCCTCTGGCCTGCAGCACCTGATTGCCGCTGGCGAACCCGCGTTGGACGAGGCCGCGCGCAACATCACGCTTGGCGACTTGCTGCGCGAGGCGGCTGACGAGGCAGGCGACCGTATCGCCATCGTCGACGGTGTCGCCGACCCCGCCCTTCGCCGCCGGTGGACCTATGCCGAGTTGCTCGACCAGGCCGAGCGGGCCGCGCGGGCGCTGCTTTGCCGATTCAAGCCGGGCGATCGCATCGCTGTCTGCTCACCGAATTGCCCGGAATGGGTCATCCTCGAATTCGGGGTCGCACTGGCCGGCATGGTGCTGGTGCCGGTCAATCCAGCTTATCGCGAGGCCGAGCTCGCCGGAATCCTGGAGGATTGCGAAGCGACGGCGCTGTTTCACGCGGACGTCTGGCGCGCCAACGATATCGGCGCCATAGCCGCTGCGGTGCGGGACAAGGCGCGGCCCGATCTCTCGCTCATCTCGTTCTTCGATTGGGACGCATTCCTGGCCAGCGGCGCGAACGCGACCGAGCTCCCGTCGGTCAAGCCGCGCGACCCGGTGATCATCCAGTTCACATCCGGAACAACCGGCCGGCCCAAGGGCGCGATCCTGCACCACGGCCTGATCAATCCACCACGCAACGTCGCGAATTGCTGCGGTTTTCCCCGGCACGGCGTCTGGCTGAACGCGATGCCGATGTATCACATCGGCGGCGCCGTCGTGTCGTTGCTGGCAACCTTCTCGAAGCACGGCACCTTCGTCCAGATGCGCGAATGGGATCCAGCCCTGGCCCTGGACCTGATCGAGGCCGAGCGGTGCAACGGCATGCTGCTCGTGCCGACCATGGTGGTCTCGATGCTGGACCAGCCCGATTTCGCCGATCACGATCTGTCGAGCATCGCCTTCATCGTGGCGGGCGCCGCGCCAGTGCCACCCGCCCTGCTGAGGCGAGTGACCGAGCGCATCGGGTGTCAGGTGTTGATCTGCTTCGGCCAGACCGAGGCGGGAGGACCGGTCACCAATACGGCGATCGGCGATAGTGCGCAGGAGCTGGCGAATACAATTGGACGCGCATTGCCGGGTATGCGGATCGAGATCCGCGATCCGCATACCGGCGCCACACTCGCGCCAGGGCAAGTGGGCGAGATGTGCTTCAAGAGCTCGCAGCTCATGCTCGGCTATTACGGCCGCGAGGCGGACACCCGCGCGGCGTTCACGTCGGACGGGTGGCTCCGGTCCGGCGATCTGGGGACGCTGGACGAGCGTGGCTATCTGTCGATCACCGGCAGATTGAAGGACATGATCATTCGCGGTGGCGTGAACGTCTATCCCCGCGAGGTGGAGGATGCACTGTCCGAACATCCCAGCATCGCACAGGCGGCGGTCATCGGCGTTTCGGATGAGAAATGGGGCGAGATCGTCGTCGCGGTCGTTCAGGCGACCGAGGGCGCCGAGCTGAAGTTCGACGAACTGCATCAGCATTGCCGCGAGCGCCTTGCGACGTTCAAGGTTCCGGCCCTGTGGTGCCGCACGAACGCCTTTCCACTCAATCCGACCGGCAAGATTCAGAAATTCCTGCTGGTCGAATGGGTAAGAGACGGCAGGCTCGAAGCGATATCCGTGCGCTGACGATGTCCGGCATGTGGTGAGCGCGCCTTCCTGTCCAGAGCCTCGCGGTCTGCTGCGAGGCAAGACCCTGGTGGTCACGGCCGCTGAACGCGGGAAGCCGCAAGCAATCGATTCAGAAAAGGTCGAGCTGTTGGGAAAGGATCGCCGTGACCGAAGAGGCATATGATTTCGACGTGATCATTGCGGGCGCGGGTCCGGTGGGCCTCACGATGACGATCGATCTCGGTCGGCGCGGGATTCGTACCATGATCTTGGAACGCGATCCCAGCACCGCGCCCTGGCCGAAAATGGATCGCTCGAACGCGCGGACCATGGAGATATACCGCCGCATGGGCATCGTCGATCGGGTGCGTGCGCTGGGCTACCCCGGCGACAACCCAATGGACGTGCTGCTGGTGCGCACGTTGAACGAGGCTCCGATCGCGCAGATTCCGTTCCCCTCGGTCGACGAGAAGCGTGCGGTGGCCGAGGCCACCAATGACGGCACGATCCCGCTTGAGCCCTATCAACTCGTCTCGCAGAATGCGATCGAACCCCTGCTTCGCAATGTCGCGGAGCATGAAACGCCGAACACGGCCGTCCGCTACGGCCTGGAGCTCCTCGGCATTGGGCAGGACGACAGCGGCGTGACCGTCAAGGCCCAGCGCACCGACGGCAGCGGGGAGGCGGAGAGCTTCCGCGCCCGTTATCTGGTTGGCTGCGACGGCGGTCGAAGCACGGTGCGCAAGCAGTTGGGCATTAGACTGACCGGCGTTTCCGCGCCAACCGATCTGCGGCAGGTCATCTTCAAGTCCAAGGACCTGTACGAGCGCATGGCTGCGCCCAAGGGACGGCATTACAGCTTCCTGTCGGGCGGGGCGCTGGTCGCGCAGGGTTGCCGCACCGAGTTCACCTTTCACACGCCGCTGCCTGCGGATACGGATTTCGAGAAGGTCCTTCGCGACCTCATCGGGTTCGACTGCGAGATCAGGATTGAACATGTCCTGACCTGGCGCCCTCACCTGCGGCTCGCGGAACGCTATCGCGAAGGCCGGGTGCTCATGGCGGGCGACGCGATCCACCTCGTGATACCGACTGGCGGGCTGGGCATGAACACCGGCATCGGCGACGCGATCGACCTGTCGTGGAAGCTCGCCGGCACGATACAAGGCTGGGGCGGTCCCGAATTGCTCAATTCCTATGAAATGGAACGGCGTCCGGTCGCACGGCGCAACATCGAGGCGTCCGGCTGGGCGGCCGACGGCGCCAATTACTGGCCGGCGACGATCACGCGCGACGTTTATGAATTCGGCCCGGCCGGCGATGCCGCGCGCGAACGCCTTGCCGCCACCTTCATGCGGGAACATGGCCGGATGCACGGCATGGTCGGCGCCGAGACCTGCTATTCCTATGCCGGTTCGACGCTTGTGGCATATGAGCCCGGCAACCAGCCCCACTGGGAATTCAGCCGCATCGTGCCGCACGGTCGCCCAGGCATCCGAATTCCGCATATGTGGTTGAAGGACGGCAGCCCGCTGCAGGACAAGACTGGCAACGATTATACTTTGCTCGACTTGACCGGCACTTACGACAGCTTCGCGATGGAAGCGGCATTCGCCGCGATCGGCGCGCCGCTCCTGGTGGTCCGACTGGACGAACCGCATGTGCGTGAGGTGCTGAAGGGTTCGGCGTTCCTTCTCCGCCCCGATCTCCACATCGCCTGGCGCGCCCGGGGTTATCCCGAAGCGGCCGAGGACATTGCACGGATCGCCACCGGACATGGCCCCGGTTTTCAAGCCTGATCTGGAGCTCAGTCGATGATACGCGAAACAGGTGAAATTCCACAGTCCACCGATATCGTCGTGCTGGGCGGCGGCATCGCCGGCCACTGCGCGGCGCTGGAAGCGGCCGAGCGGAGCGCGAAAGTGCTGTTCTTGGAGAAGGCGTCCCAGGCCGGCGGCAGCTCGGCCATGGCGGGCGGCGGGTTCATTTTCGTCGGCACCGACCTGATGCGCAAGGCGGGCTTCGAGGATGGTCCGGAGGAGCTGCGCCAGCGCATCCTCGCGTCGGGCAAGAACATGAACAATCCGGTGCTGGTCGATGCATTCGTCAGCCACCAGCTCGAGGCGTACGAGTTCCTCAAGCAGCATGGCGCGAAGTTCAAGCTCAACGCGATGGACCGCTGCCTGCACGAGACGGGCACTGGGCGGGTCATCACCAACATGCACATGGCCGCCGCGAGCCATCCCAACATCGTCTATGCGTCGAAATGCACGGGCATGAAGCTCCTGCGCGATGCCGAAACCGGCCGTGTCAGGGAGGTCATGATCGCCTATGGCGACCAACTCATGTCGATCGAAGCCAGGCGCGGCGTGATTCTTGCCACGGGCGGCTTTTCGCGATCACGCGAGTTGATCGGCATCTTCGCGCCCGAGCTGCTCAATGCGGTCAAGCACGGCGGCGTCGCCAACACCGGTGACGGGCTGATGATGGCATGCGATCTCGGTGCGGGCCTGGCGGACCTGGGCTATGTGTCCGGTACCTTCGGCGGCGCTATTCGCAACTATCCGCACGGTGTGCAGGGTGCTGACGAGGTGCCGCCGCTCCTCGTGAGCTTTGTGCCCGGCGGCATCATGGTCAACGCCGAGGGCCGCCGCTTCGTAAACGAAGGACAGCCCTACAAGGCGCTGGGCGGCGCAGGCATGGCGCAGACCGGCGGTGTCGCTTTCCAGATCTTCGACGCCAAGCTGTTCAACACATCGGTCGATGACAGTTCAGTCAATAATTATCCCGAAGGCATCAACGCAGGCTACATCCGCACGGCCGACGCCATCGCCGAGCTGGCCGCCACGATGCAGATCGATCCTGTCGCATTGGAAGCCACGATCGAACGTTACAACACAAACGTGCGCAGTGGCGGCGATCCCGATTTCGGGCGGACGAACAACCTTGTGACGGTCGACACGGCGCCCTATTACATCGCGGCGACCGCAAACGCACTGACCTCGACCTATGGCGGCATCACCACCGACCGCAACATGGCGGTGATCGACTGGCTCGGCGAGCCAATCCCTGGGTTGTATGCGGCGGGCGAGGTCGTTGGCGGATTTCATGGGGCCGGCTATCTCAGCGGCACCTCGCTCTCCTCATCTTCAACATTCGGGATGCTGGCCGGACGGGCCGCGTCCAGCGGCCCCATCAGCTGAACCACCGCGACGTTCAGGGGGCGCCCAGAATGACGGAACCTGAACGATGGTGGACGATCTGATCGCCAGCTCTTCGTGCAAGACGTGCCGATGCCATTCTGCGCCCTGATCCGGGAGACGGGTTTCACCGCGCCCTCCTTCTTCACGCGACGCCTATTGTGCAGGTACCGCCTCAGACGGAGTATCGCTGAGATGGTAGCCACGGGCCAGGTCGGCCCCGCAAATGCCGGCTATGTGCGAACGATGGACAAAGCCCGGGCGCTAACACGGTTCCCGGTAGCGCTGATCGAGCCGGATACATGCACCTTCTCCGTCCGCTCGACCCGCTGGTTCAGGAAACAGGCGGCGCCGCTTCCGAGGTCTTTGCTGCACGTTTGGCGCGTCCGGCGCGCGTGGGTTTGACCTCGCCACTTTCCGCCGGCGAACCGGCCTCCAGCAACGCCGTTGCCGTGTCCACGAGGTTAAGCAACGGATCGGTCTGGGTCCAAACGTCGCTCCGCTTGCGGCTCGCCCGCCATGCTTCATGTGCCGCCTGCACCGACAGAACATACCAGGCAAAGAAGATCAATCGCTGCCGCATGACCGGCTCGGGAACATGGGTGCAGAGACTGTTGATCATTTCAAGCAGACGCCTGAACACGAGAAAATTCATTCGATCCAGATAATTGGACAATTCCTTGCGGCGCACGAACAACACGCTGGCTAGAAAGCGATGCGCAGTGGGAGCCGGATCGGAATACGCGTCCGCGTTCGGCGCCCGGACGATGATATCGACGATTTCTCTGACGGTTTCGGGCCCGCCCTTGCGATCCAGTGCCGAGATGCGCTCAAGCCAGACGACGCTCAAATCACTGAAAATCTCAGTGATCAGTTCGAAAATCAGACCTTCCTTCGACTTGAAATAATAGTTGAGCGAGCCACCATTTTTCGCGCCGGCGGCGGCAACGATCTCCCTGACCGTGACCGCTTCCAGGCCGCGTTCGGCGAACAGTCGGCGAGCGGCGACCTTGATGTTCCTCCGCGTGTCGGCGCGCTCTTCCGTGTCTTTGCTTGTGCGGCGAGCAACAGGCATCTTTATGAACGTCCATCGATAGAGGTCATGCGGCACCGACCTACGAGTTTACGGTGCGAAGTTCGGTGCTTAACTGCCGCGGCGTTAAAACGGAATAGCAAATGACGATGCGCTACCGGAGGCACCGCCACCAGGCGCCTCAGGGCGTTCCCCTGCCCCGTGGTCGGCGTGTCCAAAGCGCCCAATGCGCCCTACTGGCTTGCCGGGACATGGACTTCGAAACCATCCATGTCGGGCTGAAGGAATAGCTGACAGCACAGCCGCGACGTTTCCCGCCGGCCAGTGGCACAATCCAGCAGCGCATCTTCGTCATCGCTCATAGGGGAAACCCGGGCCATCCAGTCTTCGCCCAGATAAACGTGACAGGTGCCGCAGGACAGCTGGCCGCCGCAATCCGCATCGATCCCCTCGATGCCTGCGCGCACCGCTCCTTCCATGACTGACATGCCGTCGTCGATATTGACCTGCGCCTCGACACCGTCAGCACCGACAAACTTGACCAATGGCATTCACAATCTCCAGTTCGCCGGGGTCGGCCGGGCCACAGCCCGCAGTATCGTTCAGGCAGCCGCGCGATGCTCCGCCTCGAGCAGGCAGACGAGCTGCTCACGTTGATCGAGTGGGGAGCCGAGCAATTCCGCGTTCGCCCGTGCGCGCTTGTAATAGAGGTGGTTGCGCATTTCCCAGGTAAAGCCAATCGCGCCGAACACCTGGATGCTGCGGAAGGTCATCGCGCAATATTGTTCACTCGCATAGCTCTGCGCGATCGCGGCTGCTTTGCGCGCTTCGGGCCGGTCCTCGCTCAACGCCCAGGCAGCGAACTGCACGCCCGCGGTCGCCAGCTCGATCCCACCGGCAAGTTGCGCCAGGTCGTGTTTGATGGCCTGATACGAACCGATCGGCCGGCCGAACGCAACGCGCTCCTTGGCATAGGCGACCGTATCCGCGAGCGACTGCTCGGCGCCCGCCGCGCTTTCCGCAGCCAGCACGAGATACAGGCGATCGCGGAGCCAGGCCCAGCTATCGGCATCAGCTTCGCCGAGCTGCTCCGCCGCAACGTCCTGAAGGCTCACCGAACTGACATCGCGCGTGATATCGCGCCAGTCGAGCCGCTCGATCGTGACGCCGGGCGCCTTTGCATCGACAAGGAAGAATTGCTGCCGGCCATCGACGTCGGCGACGACCACGATCTTGTCGGCCGATTGCGCTTCGACCACGAACGACTTCAGGCCATTGATCATCCACTGGCCGTCACGCCGTGTGGCCCTGGCGCCGGCGGACCGGCCGTTGACGTCGCCATTGGCGTCCGCCACCGCCAGCGCGAGCGTCAGTTCGCCGGCCGCCACCTTGGGAAGCAGTGTCTGCTTCTGCGCTTCGCTACCGCACCGCTCAATCGCCCATGCGCCGGCGAGCGTGCCGAAAAGGGGCGAAGGCGCGAGCGTGCGCCCCATTTCCGCGACGACCATCACCAGATCGATATAGGTCATGCCAAGGCCCCCATAGGCCTCGGGAATCACCATCCCGGGCCAGCCGAGACCCTGGATGGCCTTCCACAGTCCGTCACGCTCGACCGGCCGCTCATTGGCTTCTGGACGCTGATAGGCTTCGAGATTCACCTCCTTAGCCAGAAAGGACAAAGCCGATTCCCGCAGCGCGAGATGATCTTCGCTAAGAGTAAAATTCATGGCGTAACTCTTTCGTAATCCGAGTTGCTCGTGGCGCTTCGGCGCCAACAAAATTCAAAGAATGCGCAACAGTTCAGCTTGCCGCCTTGAGCTGTGGTCGACCGATCTCGTTGTACGGGAGCTTGACGGTTGGATCGATGTCGCGGGGCAACCCAAGAATGCGTTCGGAAATCGTGTTCTTGAGGACCTCTTGCGTGCCGACGCCCAATGTCGCCGCGGGACCGAACCAATAGGCGTATTCCCAGGTGTTCCACATGCCATAGTCCCGGTCGGGTAGCGGCAGCTCCTCGTCGTCGCGCACCATTCCCTTGACGCCCTCGGTCCGCTTGGCGAGCGTGGAAATTGCTTGCCCATGGGGCGACGCGATCATCTTGCCAAGATTGGCCTCCAGGCCCGCCGGCGTGCCGTTGATCCTCTTGCTGAGGTTCCGGGCGCTCAGCAGGCGGAGAAGCTCACCCTCCGCATACAACCGCGCTGCCTCCTCACGGATGAGCGGATCCTTGATCTTGCCCGTTTCGATCAAGCCATGGAGCAGTTCACGCGCGGTCGGCCCCTGCCCCCAGACCGCACCCGGCTTGGCCATGCTCATCCGCTCGGTTTGAAGCTGCTCGACCACAATCTGCCAACCCTGGCCTTCTTCGCCAAGACGGTTGCTCGCCGGAACGCGCACGTCGGTCAGGAATACTTCATTATATTCCGGTGCGTGGCCGGACATATCGAGGATCGGACGCACTTCGACCCCGGGAGCGTTCATGTCGATCAGAAAGATCGTGAGCCCGCGATGTTTGGGAACCGTTGGATCCGTGCGTACGATCGCCACGCCGATCTGCGCGATATGCGCGTTCGAATTCCAGATCTTCTGACCATTGATGATGTAGTCGTCACCATCGCGCCGCGCCTGCGTGCGTAACGCGCCAAGGTCCGAGCCGCACGACGGCTCGGAGAACAGCATCGTCCAAAGTTCGCGACAGGCCAACGCAGGCGGCAGGAACTTCTGCCGCATTTCTTCGGAGCCATAGGTCAGCAGCGACTGCCCGCATTGATTGACCGCGATCGAATTGATGCTCATCGGGTGGACGACGCCGGCGCGCTTGATCTCCTCCTCGATGATCAGCTGCGTTTCCGGATCCGCCGACAACCCCCAGGGGGCCGGCCAATGCGGAACGGTATAGCCCTTGCTCGCGAGTTCCTCGTAGCTCGGCTGCGGATTTGCCTCGAACCAGCGACGCACCTCGAGCCGGCGGGGATCATCTTCAGCGGGAAGGTTGAAATCCATGACATCTCTCCGGTTGGCTGCCCTGTCGGCATCGACCGCCGCTTCCACGCAGCGGGGAAGCCCGCAAGAGGCTCCAATCACGCGCGAATCGCTGCAGTCCAATCTAGTACGCTTGTTTTATATTTGTCGCAATCAGCTGCTTTGTCAATGTGTCGGGCGCGTCGCCCGGCGTGCCGGCGGCCCATCAAATCGCCCACCGGGCTGTCGGCGACTCATGGCTTCGAGACGAGGAAGGCCTTGCAGGAGTTGAAGATCCAGGTCTCCATGAAGGCGGCCATGTCCGGCTCGCCGCGGTCCAGCGCGCTCATCGCTCCCAGCAGGCACGACCAGTTCAGGACTTCCTGCTGGCCGCTATCCTCGATCTGGGCGGAGGTATAGTTGCGCCAAACGTCGTAGTCGCGGTTGACCATCGCGTCGAATAAAGCCCGATCGGCCGGGATATCGGGCCACAGATAATGGGTCTTCTTCGTCAGAAAGGCGTGTGACCAACTGGACGACGCGACCAGCGCGACGCGATAGGGCGATTTGGCCAGGATGCGTGCCGTCTCGGCCCCCATGTCGAACAGCCGCCCCGGCGTCGGGGCGGGCGGGTCGAGGTCCGCGTCCGTCAATTCCCTGCCGAAGACGGGCAACCCGCCCTTCTGTGCAATGACCTGGCGCCCGTAGCAATTGATCGAGACCGGCAGGATCGGGTAGTTGAATCCCTTGCGGTCGTAATCCAGATAGAAGATCGCGTTGGTGAAGGCGTGACCAAGCGCGTGATGTAGCGGCTTGTAGGAATAGGCCGCGTCGAATCCGGCCGCGATCAGTTCGCTCGCGAGATGTTTCGCCGCCGGCTGCGCCCCCGGCAGTACGAATTCCTTGTCGACCGGCTCGCCCCAGATATTGTTGGGAAAGTTGTGGAAGCGGAATTCAGGGTGCGCGTTGATGCAATAGGGCGGAACGATATCTTCCTTGAAGTTCTCATACTGGTCGTCGCCCCAGATCAGCACGAAGTCGGGATTGAAATCGTCCACCGCCTGCCGCGCCTGGCGCGTCCAATCCATCATTTCCTTGCGATGCGCTGCGGCCGCCGCTTCGCCATCGTCGGAGCCCCACTCCTTCCGCATCGCTTCGGGCCACCCCGCAGGCGTTTTGAGCGCCTCAGGCAGATTCGGGTTTGTCAGCATCTTCTTCAGCAGGCCGGCCATGCCCTTGTCGGGCCAGAGCAGCATCGGATAGTGACTGATCCCCAGGATCAAAACCTCAGCCATGACATTTCATCCTTCCAGTAATCCGCCTGAATTGCTTCGCTTCAGCCCACCGCTCCCGAAGTGCGCAGTGCCTTGATGCGCTCGTCATCGAACCCGAGCTCGCTCAGGATTTCTTCGGTATGCTGCCCTACCCGAGGTGCGATCCCACCGACATTTGCCGGGGTGTCCGAATAGTCGACGGGATGCCCCGCGGCACGGACCGTCCCATATTCGTCGGTGTCATATTCCCTGACGCATTCCAGATGCCGCGCCTGCGGATCCTCGAGAAACTCATCGACCGTATTGACCTTGCCGATCGGCAAGCCCTCGCTCACGGCGAGCGCTTCGAGTTCGTCGGAACCGAACTTGATCGATCCCTTCTCGAGTTCCTGCCAGAGCACGCCATAATTCTGCACGCGCTTGATCGGATTGGTGAAACGTTCGTCCTCGAGCAAATGCTCGACACCGAACACCTTGCAGATCTGTGCGAACTGCTGATCCGTCTGGAAATAGCCCATGAAAGTGCCATCGGATGTCCGGAACGGGCGGGTGATATTGATGATCGGCGTCCGCTCGTCACCCTCGACGAAACAATGATTCTGCAGATTGTCGACCAGGCTGAAGAAGGCGAAGGACTTCATCAGCGGCACCGAGATGAACTGGCCTTTCCCGCCATTGCGTTCGCGATGATAGAGCGCCGCCGTCACGGCACTGGCGGCGGCAGTGCCCGCGAACTTGTCGACGAACAATGAGCGCAAGGGTGCCGGCGGACCTTCCGGACTCTGCAGTGACATCGCGCCGGTCAGCGACTGGATCACCTGGTCATAGGCAGGGCGATCGGCATAGGGACCGTCCATGCCAAATCCTGTGATCATCACATAGATGAGGCCGGGATTGGTTTCCTTCAGCCGCGTATAGCCGAGGCCGAGCCGCTCCATCACCGCCGGCCGCGTGTTCACGATCATCACGTCGCACTCGGCCGCCAGCGACTGCACAATTCCGCGCCCGTCATCGGTCTTGAGATCGACAGCGATACTGCGTTTGTGGCGATTGACGGCGAAGAAGTGCGAGCACATGCCCTTGTACTGCGGTTTGACGTTGCGGAACGGATCCCCTCCCAGGCCTTCCACCTTGACGACCGAGGCGCCCAGATCGGCGAGCATGGTTCCAGCGAGCGGCCCCGCCACCATTTGGGTAAATTCGAGCACCTTCACGCCGACCAGCGGTCCGCTGCCTGCTTCATCCACCATCGTCGTCCGTCTCCGTCGGCCGCGCGACCGGGCGAGCGCACCCGGTCGGGCTACAATCTTTTATTCAAGCGTTTTATCTACGTAGCTTTAGGGCCGCTGCCAATCCCTTCTTGTGCCGCCAGCGCCTGGGCCGGGCACATTGCTGGCCATGTGCTAATTCTCTCCAGCGCTGCCGCCCATCATGCGGTCTTCGCCCGGGCACGAAATCGCAAGCCACGCGGCGCTCGTGCGACAACCACTTGAAACGCTCGTTCGAATTTATGAGGCAGGCATGACTGTCACGCCACAGGGGCTTGCCGTTGCCGATCGCCGTCAACGCGCGCTCGACCACGAACGCTTCAAATGCCACGCGTTCGATAGCTGGCGACAGATCAGCGCCTGCCGCCGCAGGCGTCACGACATGGGCGGGCCGGCTTCAAAGCGTCTCGGCAAGGAAACGCGCGGCCGCCTCGGAGCAAATGCTGCGCTCGACATCGGTGGGTAACCCCATCGAGCGGATCCAGCGGGCAGGATCCCGCTGCATGATCATATAGGGATAGTCGGTCCCGACGAAGACCTGTCCCGGCGCCATGCGCGTCGCCAGATATGTGAGATATTCGGGGTCGTAGACGTTGGTGTCGTAGAAGAAGCGCCGCGCCTGATCGACCGGCGCGACCGCGCTCTTGCCTTCAAAGCCATCCGTGCCCGACCAGCCAAGCTGAAGGCGGCCGAGCATCGCCCCGAGCGTCCCGCCGCCATGACTGAAGGCGATGCGCAGGCGCGGATATCGGGTGAGGACGCCGCCCATGATAATCGACGCAGCGGCCATGCCGGTATCGACCGGGAACAGTGCATAACCGGTAAAGCTCGGGTCGGGAGGCGTCACGCTCTTCGCCGCGATCGGATGCAGGGCGTGAACGAAGACGGCCATTCCCTCAGCCTCGGCCGCCTGCCAGAACGGATCGAACTCGGCAGCGCCGAGCAGCTTGCCGTTGATGTTGCTGCCGATCTCGACACCGCTAAAGCCGAACTCCGCTTTCAATCGCCGCAGCATCCGGGCAGCGGCCTCCGGGTCCTGCAACGGCACGGAGCCCAGCCCCCGCAAACGTGACGGCGCGGCGCTGACCATGCTCGCGATGAAATGATTGGTCGCGTCGCACAGGATCTGCGCATCTGCGAGGTCGAGCCAATAGGACAGCAGCTCCGGCATCGGTGACAGTACCTGCATGTCGACGCCCTCGCGATCCATATCCTCGAGTCGCCGCGCCACGTCCCAGGAGCGTGCGTCAAGCTTTCTGAACGGCGTTTCGCCGATCATCAGCGTGCCTTCTACCGAGGATTGGCACTGCATGCATGGCCAGCGTGGCGCGACGTCCGCATTTGGCGCCGAGGGGAAGTCCAGCGGCGAGACATGCGAATGGACATCGATAAAACCAACCAAGGCTGCATCCCTTCAAACTATCGGCTGGCACGCCCCACGCCCCACGCCGCGCTCCTTCCAGTTACCGGATCTTCCGGCTGATCACTTCCTTCATGATTTCCGACGTCCCGCCATGGATGCGATGAATGCGCGCGTCGCGCCAAAGGCGCGCGATCGGATATTCGTTCATATAGCCCGCGCCCCCGTGCAGTTGCAGTGCTGCATCGACGATGTCCCAAAGGGTTTCAGAATGCCATAATTTGGACGCCGCGGCAGCTTCCGAGGTGAGCAGGCCTTGCAGGTGCCGGGTGCGCGCCCAGTCCAGATGCGCCCAGCCCACCTGCAGACGGGCTGCCATGTCGGCCAGCGTGAAGCGGGTGTTTTGGAAGTCGAAGATCGGCTGTCCAAATGCCTTGCGCTCCTTCACGAACCGCACCGCCTCATCGAACGCCCGTTGCGCCTGCGCCTGCGCGGTGGTCGAGATCGCCAGCCGCTCCTGTCCCAGCTCGGACATCATGTAGCGGAAGCCTTGATTTTCTTCGCCAAGGAGATTGGAAACAGGCACCCGCACGTCGTTGAAGAACAGTTCCGAAGTATCCGCGCCATGCAGGCCGATCTTGTCGAGATTGCGTCCCCGCTCGAACCCCGGCGAACTGGCCTCCACGAGGATCAGCGAGACGCCCTTCGCTCCCTCATCCCCGGTCCTCGCCGCCAGAAACACCAGGTCCGCCAACTGACCGTTCGAGATATAGAGTTTACTGCCGTTGATCACATAGTGATCGCCGTCGCGGCGCGCCGTGGTGCGCAGGCTCTTGACGTCGGACCCGCCCCCCGGCTCGGTCATGGCCAGCGCGGTGACGATCTCGCCGGTGATCATGCCGGGCAGATAGCGCCCCTTCAGCGCGTCGGAACCATAGTTCAGCAGATAGGGTGCTGTGATGAGTGATTGCAGGCCGACCCCAACCGGCGCGTTGAGGTAGGAGACCTCTTCGAGAAAGACGAGGTCGTAGGAAATGTCGAGGCCAACGCCGCCATAGGCCTCGGGCATGCTCGAACACAGCAAACCAGCTTCGCCGGCGGCGCGCCAGAAAGCCTTGCTGGTGATCCCCTCCGCTTCCCATTTGTCGAGATAGGGTTCTGCTTCCCTGGACAGGAATTTGCGCACCGCATCCCGATATTGCTCGTGGCTCTCGTCAAATCCCGTCCGAACGCTGGTATCGAGCATGAACACTCCCCCTCGATCGACTGATCGAGTTTGAGCGAGGATGCTCAGCCCGGCGGCGGAAAGGCAAAGCCTTGTTTCATTCCGCGCCCAAACAACACAAATGTGGAAAGTCCCGCAGCACGGGCCGCATCGCGCCGGCTTGCTGGCAGGACTTGGGCCGCTTGCTCTACCCTTGGCGCAAGGGCGCGGTGAACGACGCCCGGAGGCAGTGCGTGTCAGATTGACCGTGAGCCTGAGGTTTGGACCTGACCTGAGACGCGATCGAGACCCGCGCAGGGCCGGGTCTTGCGATCCTCGGTTCCCTGTTCTTTCCCTGTTCCGGGCGAATTAACAGGGAAAGAACAGGGAAGATTTTATTTTTGGCACGATTTCGGCACTTTTTGGCAGGTTTTTGTAACTTTTTACGAAGGTATTACAGTAACTTATTACCCGCTTTCCCTGTTATTCGGTAACAGGGAAGGCCGCGCCCGTAACAGGGAAAGAACAGGGAAGGGCGAAGCACCGAGGTTTCGACCGTCATGTGAAAGAGCGGGACAGGGTTTGCACCCATCCGGTTCGCACATTGCAACGATTCGGATCGCAGTTGAACCAGTTGATACGGGCTGGCGCAACCAGTCGATGCACCGGCAGCAGCTGACTGGCATCGAGGGTGCGAGATTCGCAAGGCGGTCGCGTTAAGTGGCTCCCTACTCAGCGTGTATAATCTCCAGCTTGCCGCCGGGCGGCCTGAACAAGAGCAGGAGAGGAAGGACGCCGACTGAAATCCAGGCCATGAGATAGAAATCGTCGATATAGGCGATCATGGCCGCCTGCCGATTGATGGCAGCGTCGAGTGCGGCGAATGTGCTGTCCGCTGCGACGCCGAACCGCCCCAGAAAACCGAGATCGAACCCGGGGAAAGTCTTTTCCGTTATGTTCGCAGCGAGGTCGGCATGGCTGATCTGGATGTTGCGCGCCAGCAGCATGGTGGACAAAGAAATGCCGGCTGATTGTCCGATCGACCGCGTCAGATTGAGCAGGCTGGATCCGTCCGTGCGATAGCGCGCGTCGATCGTCGAAAATGCCAGACTGTTCAGCGGCATGAAAACCAAACCTATGGCGATCCCCTGCAAGAAACCGGCGGAAACGACCGGCCAGAAATCCATCTCCAGACTATATCCGGCCATCTGACGGAGCGACACGGCATAGATGATCAGTCCTGTGACAATCACCAGGCGCGTGTCGATCTTGCCCATCAATCGTCCGATCAGCCACATCGTGATCAAGACACCGACCCCGCGAGGTGCCATCATCAGCCCGGTGTCGATAACCGGGTAGCCAAATAATTGCTGGAGCATGGTTGGCAGCAGCGCCATCGGCGCCATCGTCGTCACCCCGACGACGACCATGAAGAACATGCCCGCCATGAGATTGCGGTCGCGAAACATGTGCCGATCGAACAACGGTTTTCGCGCAGTGGCCAGGTGAACGACCGCCATCCATCCGAATGCGATCGCCGCCAGCCCTTCGCCCACGACTTCCCAGCTGTCGAACCAGTCCTGGCCCTGTCCCCGATCGAGCATGAGCTGAAAAGCCGTCACGGCCATCGCGAGAAAGGCATAGCCCCAGTAATCAAACTGCTTCCGGGCCTTTGGTCGTGACGGAAGAAGAAACCACATGATTGCGAAGGTGAGCGCACCAACCGGGACGTTGACGTAAAAGCACCAGCGCCAATTCAAGCTGTCGGTCAGCAGCCCGCCGATGACCGGTCCCATGATGGGCCCCACCATGATCCCCATGCCCCATACCGACATTGCTTTCGCCTGCTGGCTCGGCGGATTGATGTCGAGCATCGCAGTTTGCGAAAGCGGGCCGATAAACGCAGCGCACAAGCCTTGAAACACGCGGAACAACACCATCTCGACAAGGCTGGTCGCAACGCCGCACAGCATCGAGGCGAGGATGAACCCTCCGACCGCCAGGAGAAACAGGTTGCGACTGCCCAGCTTCTCGCTCAGCCAACCCGTCGCCGGCAAAGCGACTGCCGTCGCGACGATGTAACTCGTCAGGATCCAGGTGACGGTATCAGGCGATGCCCCCAATGACGTACGCATATAGGGTAGCGCGACATTCGCGATGGTCGTGTCTAGAATCTGCATCACCATCGCGCCCAGCACGCCGATCGTGAGCAGCCACCGATGCCTTACTGCCAGCATCGCGCGGTCGGCTTCAGCGATCGGCTGATTCTCAGGCACCGAACGGCTCTTTCAACGAGCCATCCCTCGAGAGAACTGATCGCGATGAGACCTGGAGCTCGGCCGCCTGCGCAGATCGACGGTCCGGATCACGTCCTTTCGACGACCATCGCGATGCCTTGTCCCCCGCCGATACACATGGTGATCGCGGCATAACGACCATCCGTGCGCGCCAATTCGTATAGCGCCTTCACCGTGAGGATCGCGCCCGTCGCGCCAACGGGATGGCCAAGCGATATGCCTGATCCGTTGGGGTTCACCTTCGCGGGGTCAAATCCGAGAAGTTTCGAAACCGCGCATGCCTGCGCGGCGAAGGCTTCATTCGACTCGATCACGTCGATTTGTTGAAGCGTCACGCCGGCACGCTGAAGCGCAATCGGAAGCGCCTCGACGGGTCCGAGACCCATATGCGAGGGGGCGACACCAGCATGTCCCCACCCGAGAATACGTCCCATCGGCGTCAGACCGTGCCGCTCGAGTGCGTTCCCAGACGCAAGAATGACCGCGGCGGCACCATCGTTGATACCGGACGCATTCCCTGCCGTGACGGTGCCGCCCTGCTGAAAAGCCGGGCGCAGCGCAGCCATTATGGCCATGTCATTCTCCGCCCGGACATGTTCGTCCCGGGCGAATTCGCGTTCACCACGGCCCGCCTTGACCATCACCGGGACGATCTGATCATCGAACCGGCCTTCGGCCTGGGCGGCTGCCGCGCGGCGATGACTCTCCACCGCAAGCGCGTCTTGCTGCTCGCGGGTGATACCATGGTCTCGTGCAATGTTCTCGGCCGTTACTCCCATGTGATAGCCATCGATGGGATCGCTCAGGATCTCGATCAGGGCATCGACCATTTCGGCGCTTCCCATCTTGCGCCCAAAGCGCAAGGCGGCGAGATGGTGCGGCGCACGGCTCATGACCTCGGCACCGCCAGCCGCTGCGATGTCGATTTCGCCGCGCTCGATCATCCGCGCCGCTGTCACAATCGCCTCGACTCCCGAACCGCACAAGCGGTTCAGCGTGAGCGCGGGAGAGCGCACTGGTATCCCGGCTTTCAGTGCTGCGGCCCGGGCGAGATACGCGTCACGGGGTTCGGTCTGGATCACCTGCCCCATCACCACATGTTCGATATCGTCAGCGAGAATACCGGCCCGTCGCGCCGCTTCGGCGATCGTCAGGGCGCCCAGATCTGACGGCGTGCTGTCCTTGAGACTGCCGCCAAAATCGCCGATCGCCGTTCTCACACCTGACACAATATAGACTGGATTCATTGCCCCACCTTGTTGATGATCCTTTTGAACGTTGCGACGTCGAATCTTCGACTGGGTAGCGCGGGTCAGAGCTTCTCGGTCAGTTCCGGCACGATCTTGAACAGGTCGCCGACCAGGCCGATGTCCGCGACCTGAAAGATCGGCGCGTCCTCGTCCTTGTTGATCGCGATGATCGTCTTCGAATCCTTCATGCCGGCGAGATGCTGGATCGCGCCGGAGATGCCGATCGCGATATAGACCTCAGGCGCGACGATCTTGCCGGTCTGACCGACCTGATAATCGTTGGGGACATAGCCCGCATCCACGGCGGCGCGGCTCGCACCGACGCCGGCACCGAGCTTGTCGGCGAGCGGCTCGATGATCGAGTGGAAGTTCTCGCTGTTCTGAAGCGCGCGGCCGCCCGACACGATGATCTTGGCCGAGGTGAGCTCCGGACGCTCCGACTTGGCGATCTCCGAACCGGCAAAGGTGGAGAGACCCTTGTCGCCCGTCGCGGCGACCTTTTCGATCGTGCCGGAACCGCCACTGGTCGCCGCCTTTTCGAAGGCGGTGCCGCGCACGGTGATCACCAGCTTGGCATCCTTGGTCTGGACGGTCGCGATCGCGTTGCCGGCATAGATCGGGCGGGTGAAGGTGTCGGCGCTCTCGACCGAAAGGATATCGCTGATCTGCATCACATCGAGCAGAGCCGCGACGCGCGGAGCGATGTTTTTGCCGTTCGAGGTTGCTGGGAACAGCACCGCGTCGTGATGGCCCATCAGCTCGACGACGAGCGGCGCGACATTCTCGGCCAGCGCATGCGCATAGGCCGCGTCATCAGCGACATGGACCTTGCCGACGCCGGCGATCTGCGCCGCCTCGGCGGCAACGCTGTCAATGCCCTGGCCCGCGACGAGGAGGTGCACCTCGCCGAGCTTCGACGCGGCGGTGACAACAGCGAGCGTCGCGTCCTTGACGGCCTTGCCGTCATGTTCGACCCAGACGAGCGTCTTCATTTCGCGACTCCCATCGCCTTGAGTTTGGCCACCAGCGCATCGACATCGGCGACCTTGACGCCGGCGGTACGTTTGGCGGGCTCAACCACCTTGAGAGTCGTCAGCCGCGGTGCGACATCGACGCCGTAATCAGCCGGCGTCTTCTGCGCCATCGGCTTGGACTTGGCCTTCATGATGTTGGGCAGCGAGGCGTAGCGCGGCTCGTTGAGGCGGAGATCGGTGGTGATGATCGCCGGGAGATTCAGATCCTCAGTCTCGGAGCCGCCATCGACCTCGCGCGTCACCTTGGCGACGCCATCGGCGACGACCACGGCGCTCGCGAAAGTGCCCTGGCCCCAGCCGAGCAGGCCGGCGAGCATCTGGCCGGTCTGGTTGTTGTCGTCGTCGATCGCCTGCTTGCCCAGGATGATCAGATCGGGCTTTTCCTCCTCGGCGATCTTCGCGAGCAGCTTGGCGACGCCGAGCGGCTCGACCTTCTCGTCCGAGACGACCAAGATCGCGCGGTCAGCGCCCATGGCGAGCGCGGTGCGGAGCGTCTCCTGGGCTTTCTGCTCGCCGATCGAGACAGCGACGATCTCGGTGACCACGCCCTTTTCCTTCAGGCGGATCGCCTCTTCGACGGCGATCTCGTCGAACGGGTTCATGCTCATCTTGACGTTGGCAAGATCGACGCCCGTGCCGTCCGCCTTCACGCGGGGCTTCACATTATAGTCAAGCACCCGCTTGACTGGCACCAGCGCCCTCATTCGACCAGTCCCTTCCGGGCGCTTGCCCGACTAATTTATTACCGCGTTTTAAGTCCCCCCTCCGTCGGACGAGCGTCGGATAAGGTCAAGCGCGGTAGCCGACATCACTGCATATGTGGCGAAGGCAGACGCGCTTCATTCTGATCGAGCCCTTCTCGGCTCAGGTCCGAGCGCTTCGGCAAACGTCCATCCAGCACCCGCGTCGTCGATCGGCAGCGTGGAACTCACCGCCATTTCGCACCGCGGTTGTCAGGCTTGCCCCCCGTCGATCGTGAGGATCGTGCCGGACGTATAACCCGAGCGCGGCGAGGCCAGAAACGCAACGGCATCCGCAATTTCTTCTGGTTCAGCGAAACGGCCGAACGGCATGCTGGCAATGAGCTCCTCCCATCGCCCGGCATCGCCCAGCTCGCTCTGCGCTCGTGCTCGCATCATCATTGTCAGGCGCTCGGTACGAACCGGGCCAGGATTGATCCCGACAATCCGGACGCCCTCCCGGTGAGAAGCTCTGGCCAATGCGCGTGTGAAACCCATCAGCGCCGCATTGCCGGCGGCGCCCGCGATATAGTCAGCGGGAAACCGCTCGCCGGCACTGCCGATCACGTTCACAATTACGCCTCGCCGCTCCCGAATATTCGGATACAGCTTCTGGATCAGCGAAATATAGCCGAACACTTTCAAATCCCAACCAGCCCGCCATCGCACCATGTCCACTTCCGCGAGCGAGCCTGGAGGAATTGCGCCGGCATTGTTGGCGAGAATGTCGAGAGGACCGCATCGCTCCACGACCCTCTGCACGCCCGAATCCTGGCCAAGATCTGCTGTGATCGTATCGACTTCCGCCCCGGTCGAGCGCAGCGCTTCGGCAGCATGATCGAGAGCGACGTTGTCACGGGCAACCAGGATCACGGCGCATCCTTCGCGGGCCAGCGCTGTGGCCACGGCCAGGCCGATACCCCTGGACCCACCGGTTATGAGTGCCCGCTTGCCCGTCAGTCGAAGATCCATGACCCATCCTTATCGTTCGTGGTCCGGTCCGCGCGGCATGTCTCGCTCGAGCCCTATTGTCGAATTAATACAACCGTCCTAAACACACCAACAAAATGCGGAGGCGCAGGAGAGCTTATGAAGCTGCTAGGCAAAGTGGCCATCGTGACGGGGACCAGCCCCAATATTGGCGGCGGCATAGCCGAAGCGCTGGCCGCCGAGGGCGCAACCATCGTTGCGATCGACGCGCGCCGCGAGAACGCAGAGGCGTGTGCCGAGGCGATCAGGGTCATGGGCGGACAGGCCATCGGAATCCGGTGCAATGTCGTCGACGAGGGCGAGGTGACCGCTGCGGTCGAACAGGCTGTCGCCTCGTACGGCCGGATCGATATCCTGGTGAACAATGCGGCCATCTTCAACCAGAAGGATATCGCGACCATGACGCTGATGGAGTGGCGTCAGGTCACGTCCATCATTCTTGACGGGGCCTTCCTGTTCACCAAATATGCGACCGCCAACATGGTGCCGCATCGCAGCGGGGTGGTCATCAACGTGGTCTCGACCGCCGGACATCAAGGGCAACCGGGCAATATCGCCTATACGACGGCGAAAGCGGGAATGCTGAATTTCACACGATCGGCGGCAATGGAATATGCACGCCACGGCATCCGCGTGGTAAGTCTGACGCCGACGGCGACCGAAGTTGGCGAGATGATCGAGCGGGCAAGGCGATGGAACCTCGATCTTGGGCCACTTCCGGATTATTCGGCGATAACGGCGCGGTTCGCGAGCAGGATACCGATGAAGGCGTTGCCAAAGCCCAGCGATTACGGCGCGGCGGCCGTCTTCCTTGCCTCGGACGACGCTGCCATGATCACCGGGTCCGATTTACGCGTCGATGGGGGCGCAGTGGCGCGCTACTGGGCCTGGGAACCAACAGACGATTAATTCGGGCAGGCTTTGGTCTAATTTGCAGAACGCCCATGTGGCCGAGCTATCGGTTCCAGCCTTAGTGCTCCGCGGGTAACGCTCCGTTCGACTTATGTGGCGTGCGTCAAGTCTTTAGCGGCCAGGCGCCGCCTGACCGGCGCTGAATCGACGTGAGACGAACACGCCACCAGGAGCAAGACGGGGTTCGTTAGCGACGAGCTCATTCGCTCATCTGACGCTTGTTCTCCGACCCGAGAGCCCTTAGCGGCTTCCGCCACTTGGCCGCCAGACGAAAATGGCCCCTGCATCCGGTCGATGCAGGAGCCACTCCCTTGTAACGCTTGATTACACTAGGGGCTAGAAAGCACTCGGCCGAAGCGTGACCTTCAGCCAGATCTCACGACCACGGGAAATCGGGCCTTCGAAGTCCGGCAACACACCGACTGTCGTCCCTGTTCCCGAACCAGTTCCCGGCGTCTGAAAACCGGAATAGGCGTAGTTTCGATTGGTTAGATTGCGGCCGATCAGGGCGAATTCATAACTTCCGGACTCCGATCCCACCGAAACCGAACCATCCAGCAGGAACCTGTCAGGGGCGACGCCGATCGGATTGAGTTCTTGCGACAGGAAGTATCTAGACGTGTAGATACCATTCAGGTTGAACTTGGTCTTCATATTTCCACCGACCGGCATCTCGTACGAGATTCCCAAACTTCCGCTGAATTTGGGTGCACGCGGCAGCGGGCGGCCGTGAAATTGCTGCTGGTCAGGCACCGAGTCGGGGTCCGGCCCGTCAACCGTGCACCCGGCCGCGATGGTTTGCCCCACATAACATGCCCCGAGAAACGGAGAGTCATATTTCGCCGAGTTTAATGCCGCCGATCCGGTGATTGTCAGGCCCGGCACTCCGCGAGGGGCAAAGGAGAAATCACCTTCCAGCCCCTTGACCCTCGCCGATGAGGCATTGAGAATCAGCAGGGTTATCGTTGCGGGATCGAGCCGGCTGAGCTGCAGATCCTTGTAGCGATAGGTATAGGCCGCCAGGTTCAACCGAAGCTGCCGGTCGAACAGTCGCGCCTTGATGCCGCCCTCGAACCCTTGAACCGTCTCCGGTTTATAGTAGCCGGGAATATCAGTGACAGCGGGGTTCGCCAGTGCGGCGCCGTAAACGTTATAGCCAATCTGGTAAGCTCCCGACTTGTAACCCTGTTTGTAGGACACGAAGAAATTAGTGTCCTCACTCGGCCGGAATGACAGTGTGGCTTCCGGCGACCAGTTCGAGAATTCGACCGAGCGGGTCGTAAACTTGTTCGGTAGCGGCGCCGGTGGAACGATATCGTGATATTTCCGATCCCGGGAATATCGAACTCCGGTTGAGAAGTTCAATTGCCCAGTGATGGCCCAATCCATCTGACCAAAGGCTGAAATGGCCTTGGAATGCAGCGGGAAATCCCAATAAGGCGACAGGGGCGTTACCGCTGCGGTATTGATCACGCCTTGCTCCAGCAGGCGCAGATGATCGCTCTGGTAAAATCCGCCCATCATCAGATCAACTGGCGAACCCGGGCTCTTGAACGAAAGCCTCAGTTCCTGGCTGAACGAGTCCTTTCTGACCGTAGAAATGCCTCCGACGAAAAAGCGAGCACCAGTCGTCGCGGCGTCGAGCGCGCGCTGATGGATTCCGTACCAACCTGTTACGGAATTCAGCGTGATGGAATCCGTCAGCTGGTAGGAAATATCGGAGCTGATCAGATGCTGCTTGACCTTGAGGTAATTCGAGGTGGAATCCCACGCCGGATTGCCAGTAGCTGCCAGGATCGCGGCAAGAGGAACCGCTGCGTAGACTACGGTATCGTTCGCCTGACAATCGTCAGTGCCGGCGACCGCGGCGGGGCCCCGGGCGGCACCGAGCGGACAGGCAATCCGTTGACTGATCGAATAGCTGCCGTTTTCGCGAACGCTGTCGTAGGTGCCGCGTAGCTTGACCGTCAATCGATCGGTCGGCGACCAATTGGCGCTTAGGCGGGCTCCCTCTTCGTCCGTGCCGGGCGCATAGGCAAATGCCGCACCAGGCGCGACGTTATGGAAGTAGCCGCGCTGGCGCGAGAACCTGCCTGCCAGGCGCATCGTCAGCGTGTCGGTCACCGGACCGGACACATAACCGTCCAGATCGACTTGCCGGGCGTTGAACTCATAACCGCCGCTAACCTGCGACGTGAAAGTCTTGGTGGGCTCCGCGCTCCGGATCGAGACAATGCCGCCGGTCGAATTCTTGCCAAAGAACAGAGCCTGCGGGCCCTTCAGGATCTCGACCTGGCCGATATCGATGTTCGCCATGCGGACGACGCCACCATAGCTCAGCGGAATGCCGTCAATGTTGATGGTAACCGCGGGCTCCGACGACGAGTTCGACGAAGGACTTGCAACCCCGCGCAACGTGATATTGCCGCCATAAGGGCCGGTTGCCGGCGAAATCACAAGCATCGGTGTCAGCTTGGCGACGTCGGGAAGGTTTGAAACGTTGAGGCTGCTAAGCCGCTCCGCCGAGAAAGCGGTGATGACAACGGGCGTTGCCAGTGTCGTCTCGTTACGCCGGCGAGCGTTAACGATGATGTCCTCTGCTGCGGCAGGCGCCGCGGCCGCCGGGTCCTGCTGCTGCGGCGGCGAGCCATCTTGAGCAGCCGCGACGGGCGCGGCCATGCTTGCCCATGCCAGCGCAGTGACGCTCGCGACGCGATATGTGCTTTTCATTGTCCATCCCCTCAGCTCGACATTAACCCATGCGGGTACAGCCCCGGCTATCTCGCGCTGCTCTTGTCCGAGCTTTTATCACGCGGCGCGTCCAACCGCGCTCCGATGGCTGCGTCGTTTATCTCCTGCAGCAACGATTTTAAGGCAAGCGTTCTAGCGCGGATCAGCCTAAAATGACCGTATTAACGCATTCTCGTTAATGGCTCCAGCCTTCGTCTATGCGGGGGTGGATCGCGTCGGGAAGCTCTATATCGCCGCAGGTCCGTCAAGCGGCGCAGCCCTGCACGCGCCATCGTGGAAGCATGCCACAGAAAAGAGACGAGAGGGTCATGGAGCGAACAGACCATCAGATCCACCGCATGGTCAATGCGACGACTCCCGCCCACCCAAGACATGCGTACCCGATCGCAATCAGTCGATTCGCGTGGACTGGCCTTTGGGGACGCCCCACGCCCCACCGCGCTGCGTGTCATCCGTACCTGGCGCCGAGGCGTCTCTGATGGCTGGCTTTGATCTGGGCCTTGCTGGCGCGACCGCGCTGGTGACTGGCGGTGGCGGCGGGATCGGGCGGGCGACCGCGTGCCTGCTCGGTGAAGTCGGCGCGGCGGTCGCGGTCGTCGACCGCGACCGAGATGCTGCATGGGCAACAGCGAGAGAGATCGTGGCGCTCGGCGGCAAGGCTGTTGCGCTGACCGCCGACGTCAGCTCCGAGCAGGATGTCGTGTCTGCGGCCGCCGAGGCCGAAGCGGCACTGGGTGTAATCCGGATCCTGATCAACAATGCCGGCATTGGCGAACGGCGTGCGATGCTCGATCTGCCGCTCAACGACTGGAAGACGGTGCTGGACGTGAACCTGACGGCGGTCTTCCACGTCACCCAGGTGATTACGCGTCGCATGCGGGAATCTGGCACGAGCGGCGCGATCGTGAACGTCGCATCGGTCGCGGGTCTCAACGGAGTGCTGAACCGCAGCGCCTATGTTGCCTCGAAGCACGGCGTTGTGGGACTGACTCGCTCGCTCGCGCTCGAGTTGGCGCAATATGGCATCCGCGTGAACGCCGTCGCGCCAGGTATCGTCGCCACAAACCTTACCGCGGCGCTGTTGAACAACGCCACGGGTGCCGCGCAGTCGGCGGCCGCCCATCCGTTGGGCAGGGTCGCCGAGGCGAGCGAGGTCGCCGACGCCATCGTGTTCCTTGCGTCGCAGCGAGCCAGTTTCGTGACTGGATCGGTCCTGACTGTCGACGGCGGCTTTTTGGCGGGGAAAGCGGCGTGATTCTGCCGGGCTTGCCGAACAGTCGAAACCCAACCTCGGGATAGGAAAAGACCATGGCGCACCCCTTTTCCGGCAGACCTGCTTTAATTTCAGGGAGTTCCAGCGGTATTGGTCGTGCGATCGCTGAGGAGTTCGCGCGACGCGGTTTGCAGGTCATAGTGGCGGACCTCGACCTCGCGGGAGCGGAGCGCGTCGCGTCGGGGATTTGCGGCGCCTCGGCCGTCAAGCTGGACGTGCGAGAAGAAGAGAGCTGGATCGAAGCGCTCGACATGGCTGAAGCGCGCCACGGGCCGCTTGCCGTCCTGGTCAGTAATGCCGGAGTCGCGGGCAGTACGCTTCCGCTCAGCGATACCTCGATGCAGGCCTGGGAGTGGTCCCGCGCCGTCAATCTCGACGGCGCCTTTCTTGGCCTGTCCCATGGCGCCCGGCGGATCATCGCGTCAGGCGAGCCAGGCCACATCATCGCGACCTCGTCGATGTCGATTTTCGCCACGCCGCCGTGCATGGGCACCTATGTCGCCACCAAAGCCGCAGTTGTCGCCCTGTGCGAGGCCCTGCGCCAGGAACTGGCATCACGCCCGATCGGCGTTTCGGTGCTCCTGCCGGGTGCGGTGCGGACCAATCTGATCGAAGCGAACGCAAGCCGCGTCCCGGGCGGCCTCCAGGTAGGCGACACGTCCGATGCGCTCGTCGAGATGTTGCGGGAGGGGCGCGACCCGTCTGACATCGCAAAGCTCGCCGCGGACGCGCTTGGCACTGATCGATTCTGGCTGTTCAGTCATCCCGAACTGGAGCATCGCATCGATACACGTACGGCCCAGATGAAGGAGGCGCTGCATGGAGGTTGGACCCCTTGAACCGGCGGCCACGACAGGATGTGTCCGCAGGCGCCAAGTGACGGGCTATCCGCCAAGACCGTCAAATGTACGCATTTCGCCCACCACTCAATCCACGCGAAGATCGCTCCTTGCAGTGACGGGAAATTGAGCGTGAGTGTGCCGTCGTCAGACGAACAAACCATCATTGCGGGCGATCCTCCCGGGGCGACGGGGCGTGAAGCGGCACCTTCGCCTGCGAGGGGACGGGTGCTCTGGCAGCCCAGCGCGGCGGACATCGAAGCTTCAACGCTGACCGGCCTCATGCGCTGGCTGGTATTGCACCGGGGGCTGACATTCGCGGGTTACCACGAACTTTGGAATTGGTCGGTCGCCGAGCCCGAAAAGTTCTGGGGCGCGTTGTGGGACTATTTCGAGATCGAGCCGACCACGCCCTACGAGGCGGTCTGCCGTGGGAGTGGTCTGCAGGACATCACGTGGTTTCCTGGCGCCACGCTGAACTTCGCCCGGCATCTGCTTCGCTACGAAAGCTGCCGCGGCGATTCACCCGCGCTCATCTGCCACACGGAAGATGGCGAGCAGACCGAGTGGACATGGTCGAGGCTGGGCGAGGCCGTTCGGAGTTTGGCGACAGCGCTTCGTATGATGGGCATCCAGCCAGGCGACCGCGTGGGCGGATTCCTGCCGAACACCGCCGAAGCTGCGGTCGCCCTGATTGCCACGACCGCGATCGGCGCGATCTGGTCCAGCTGCAGCCCCGAATTCGGCCCCGGCGCCGCGCTCGACCGCTTCGGCCAGATCGAACCGAAGTTGCTCTTCGCGGTTTCACGCTACCGCTACGCCGGCAAGGAGCGTGATCGGCGCGCCACCCTGGACGACATCCTGGCAGGACTGCCGTCCATCGAGCATGTCGTTCTCATCGGCGAGACGGACTGGCGGCCGGCCGCTGCTGGGCGGCATATATCGACTTGGGCGTCGCTCGTCGCGACGCCGGCGCCTTCTCCAGGCGCGTTCCGGTTCGAGCCGGTCCCGGCCAATCATCCGCTGTGGATCGTCTACACCTCCGGGACGTCGGGCCCGCCCAAGGCCGTCGTACACAGCCATGCCGGCGCATTGCTCGGCGCGATGAAGGATCTTGGCCTTCATTTGGAAGTAACCGACGAGTCGAGGCTGTTCTTCTACTGCACGACCAGCTGGGTCGTCTGGAATCTCCTGCTCGGTGGCCTCAGCCTGGGCGCCAGCGTGGTGTTGTATGACGGCAGTCCGTTTCATCCGGACGTCGGACAACTCTGGCGGATCGTCGAGCGATCCGGCGCAACAGCCTTCACGACCAGTCCCGGGTTCGTCGGCAAGATGATCGATGGATCCTATATTCCAGCAGACCGCCACGCGATCGACCAGCTGGAGATCCTGGTGCTGGCAGGTTCGGTCACGGAAGATTCCGTGTGCGAATGGCTCGCCGCCGCGCTTCCGCCGCAAACGCGCATTGTCTCGCAGGCGGGATCGACCGAGATATGCGGGGGCTATGCGGGGGGCGTCAGGCTGTTGCCCATACGCGCCGGCGAAATCACGGCGCGACTGCTGGGAATGAACGTGGATGCCCTCGATGGGGATATGAAATCCATACGAGACCAACCGGGCGAACTGGTCATCCGTTCGCCCTTCCCGAACGCGCCGCAATATCTCTGGAACGACCCGACCGGCGCACGCTTTTACGAGACCTATCTGTCCGAGTTCTCCGGCATGTGGCGACAGGGGGATAGGATCACGATCTATTCCGATGGCGCCTGCCGGGTAATCGGCCGATCGGACGCCACGATCAAACGACACGGGATCAGGATTGGCAGCAACGAAATCTACCGCATCCTGGCGCCACTGAAGGAGATTGCCGATGCCATTGCCGTTTGTCCCCAGACGGGCGCGTTCGGCGGCAAGCTGATTCTGTTCATACATCTCGCGGAAGGCCGCGTGCTGGATGACGCGCTCCATCGCCGCATCGTCGCCACGATCGCCGACGGCTTGAGCCCGCGCCATGTGCCGGACGCAATCATCGTCGCGCCGGCCATACCCTACACTGCGACCGGAAAGCGCCTTGAAGTGCCGCTGAGTCAATTGCTCGACGCCCGGATCGAGCCCGAACAGTTCGCAGCGTCGCTGCAGCACGACACGCAAACTGCGGCCTGGTACGTCGATCTCGCTTCCCGACAACGCGACGGAGAGGTGCCAACAGTTTAGGTCGCTTGTTTCATATTCAGAAGTGCGGCATACTCGCGACGGCACCCAAGCTGATGAAAAGCCGATCCTAGACGAGGATGTCCGATGATGGAAATGCTCCCCTTGGCGCAGCGGCCAGGCGAATATACCTCCTTTTGCCGGATCTGCACCGGCGGCTGCGGCACCCGAATCACCGTGGACGAACAGGGGCATATCACGCGAATCGTGGGCGATGACCGCAATGAATTGTCTTCGGGCTATGCGTGCTTCAAGGGGCTGCAATCGGCGGCCGCTCACCGTGATCCCCAGCGGATCACCCGACCGCTCAAACGGCAGGCCGATGGAAGCTTCAACGAGATTCCGTTAGAACAAGCGTTGGATGAGATCGCCGCGCGCATTGGCGACCTGATCGGCGAAGCTGGCCCCAATTCGGTCGCGCTGTTCGCTGGCAATGGTTCGATGATGAATCAGACGGCCGTTGGGATGAACCGCCATTTCCTGCATGCGATCGGCTCGGAACAGTATTTTACCACCATCACCATCGACCAGTCGGGCAAGATGGTCGCCGCCGGCCGAATGGGCGGATGGGCGGCCGGTGCCGTCGACCTGGACGACATGGACGTGTTGCTCCTGTTCGGCGTGAATCCCTTCATCGCGCATTCGACGATGTCGGTGCTGGGCGTCGATCCCGTCAAGCGGCTGAAACGGGCGCGCCAGCGCGGCATGAAGCTGATCGTGGTCGATCCGCGCCGCACGGAAACCGCGACACACGCCGACATGGCATTCCAGCCCTACCCGGGCGAGGATGCGGCGATCGCAGCCGGGCTGATCCGCCTGATCCTCGCTGAAGGTTGGCATGACGCCCCATTCTGCGCTCGCTATGTTGGTGCAGAACGGTTGGCTGCGCTCAAGGAAGCAGTTGAGCCCTTCACCCCCGACGTTGCGGAACGACGGGCCGGCCTGGAGCCCGGCTCGCTACGTGGCATCGCGGAACTGTTCGCTAGGCAGAACCGTCGCGGCCCAGCGCTCACCGGCACCGGCCCGAACATGTCGCACTATTCCAATCTGGCCGTTCATATGGTGCAGCTTCTGAACGTGATCTGCGGGCGTTTTCCGCGCGAAGGTGAGAAGATCAGCTATGTCGACATGCTGAATCCGCCCAAGGAAGTGTATGCCGAGGTCGTCCCGGCTTCGCGGCCGTGGGAGAAGTTCCCGGCCAGCCGCATCCGCGGCGCCGGAAATTTCTTCGGCGAGCGCGTTTCCGGCACCCTGACCGACGAAATTCTGACGCCGGGCGCCGACCGCATCCGGGCACTGATCGTCGACGGTGCCAATCCGATGACCTCGTTGCCGGATCGGGACAAGGCGTTTGCGGCGATGTGCGCGCTCGATCTGCTGGTCGTGATCGACACCTGGCAAACGCCGACGACGCAGCAGGCACATTATATCCTGCCGGCGAAGGCTCAGTATGAGCGACCGGACATGTCACCGGGCCATCCCGCGCTCAAATTCTATCCGGGCGCCTGGGCGCAGTTCACGCCCGCGATCGTCGCGCCACCCGAAGGCGCGGAAGTGGTGGATGACTGGTACGTCTTCTGGGCACTTGCCAAACGCCTCGGCGTAACGATCAACTTCGCTGGATTACAGGCGATGGATGGCGACGAGCCGCCGACGACGGAGGACCTGATTTCCATCCTGTTGAAGCGAAGCCAGACATCGCTGGAGGAACTTCGCGCTTACCCTCATGGCCGGCAATTTCCCGTGGAAGGCGGCATCGTCCAGCCACCGCGCAGTGGCCACGACGCCCAGTTCGATGTCATGCCGGCCGACGTTCTGGCTGAGCTGCGCGAATATATCGCCGAACCGTGCGCACAGGATCGGGCTGGTCCCGGGCGCGAATTCACCCATCTGCTGTCGTCGCGCCGCATGCGCGATTTGTACAACAGCTACGGCACGGTGATGCCGACTGTGCGCAAGCGCAACAGATACAATCCCGCCTATGTGAACGGCGACGATCTGGCGGAGCTGAGGCTCGAGCCGGGGACGCTCGTCGAAATCATTTCGTCGCATGGCCGGACCAAGGCGATCGTCGAGCGCGACGACACGATGCGCCGCGGCGTCGCGGCGTTGACCCAGGGTTGGGGCGGGACCCCGGGGCAAGAGGACGTGATGATCGACGGGAGCTGCGTCAATGCGTTGATCGACACGGACACGCATTACGAAAACATCAATGCAATGCCGCACATGAGCGCGGTCCCGGTCCGCTTTGTGGAGTGCAGCGACCCGAGCGCGTGAGCTGAGTCATCCTCCTGTTCCTTCACCTTGGCTCAGTCCAGCATCCTGATGATGCCGGAGAAATCGAGCCCGCCCTGCCCTTCGGCGGCGAACTTCTCGTAAAGCTCGGCAGCCTTTGCGCCCATCGGCGTATCGGCATCGACTTGGGCCGACGCCTCCATGGCGAGGCGCAGGTCCTTGAGCATCAGCAGTGTCGCGAAGCCGCCCTGATAGTCATGGTCGGCGGGCGTTTCCGGGCCGACGCCGGGGAGCGGGGCGTAGCTCGTCATCGACCAGCTCTGGCCTGACGAGACCGAGGCGATGTCGAAGAATTTCTGCGGATCGAGCCCGAGCTTCTGCGCGAGCAGGAATGCCTCGCAGGTCGCGACCATGGTCGCGCCGAGCAGCATGTTGTTGGCGATCTTCGCGGTCTGGCCGGTGCCGCTCGCGCCGGCATGGATCACCGCCTTGCCCATATCGGCGAGGAACGGCTCGGCGCGGTCGAAACCTTCGGCGCTGCCGCCGACCATGAAGGTGAGCGTGCCGGCATTGGCCGCGCCGATGCCGCCGGAAACCGGCGCGTCGACTGCGATGAGGCCCTTGGCGAGCGCGGCTTCGGCGACGCGCTTGGCGGTGGCGACGTCGATCGTCGAACAGTCGATCAGGATCGCGGATGGCGGCGCGGCGCCGAACAGGCTTTCGGTATAGACCTGCTCGACATGCTTGCCGGCGGGCAGCATCGTGATGATCGCTTCGGCGCCGTCAGCCGCTTCCGCGGCGCTGGCGACGGGGAGGCAGCCGGCCTCCTTCGCGCGATCGAGCGCCTCGGCGGAAAGATCGAAGGCGCGGACGTCATGCCCCTTCTTCGCGAGGTTCGCGGCCATGCCGCCGCCCATATTGCCGAGACCGATGAATCCGACGCGTGCCATGTTACTTCCCCGTCCACTTTCCCGGCCGCTTCTCGACAAAGGCGGCCATGCCTTCCTTCTGGTCTTCAGTGCCGAACATGCCGTGGAACAGCCGGCGTTCGAACTGCACGCCCATCGCAAGGCCGGTCTCGAAGGCGGCGTTGACCATCTCCTTGTTCGCCAGCACCGCGAGCGGCGCCATCGATGCGATCGTGGCGGCGGTCTTCACCGCTTCCTCGATCAGATCGGCGGCGGGGATGATACGGCTGACAAGGCCGCTGCGTTCCGCTTCCTCGGCGTTCATCATCCGGCCGGTCAGGCACATCTCCATCGCCTTGGCCTTGCCGACGGCACGCGTAAGCCGCTGCGAGCCGCCCATGCCGGGCGTCACCGCGAGCTTGATCTCAGGCTGGCCGAACTTCGCCGTGTCCGCCGCGAGGATGAAATCGCACATCATCGCAACCTCGCAACCGCCGCCCAATGCAAAACCGGCAACCGCGGCGATGATCGGCTTGCGCGTCGCGGCGAACCGGTCCCAGCCCGAGAAGAAATCATGGCCGTACATGTCGGCAAAGCCCTGGGCCTGCATCTCCTTGATGTCGGCGCCGGCGGCAAAGGCCTTTTCGCTGCCGGTGAGCACAGCGCAGCCTTGCGACGGGTCGGCGTCGAACGCGGCGATCGCGGCGAGCAGATCCGCCAGGATCTGGCTGTTGAGCGCGTTCAGCGCCTGGGGCCGGTTGAGCGTGATCAGCGTGACCGCGCCGCGCTGCTCGACCAGGATGGTTTCATAGTCTGCCATGTCGGGCTCCTTATGCGGGCGTCCACGCCTCGCCGTCAGGCAGGGGCGCGAAGATCTGGTCGATGATGTGATCGGTGACACCTTCGGGAGTCGCCGGGTTCCAGGCAGGCGCATTGTCTTTATCGACAATCACAGCGCGGACGCCTTCGAGGAAGTCATGGCGCTGCACGACATGGGCGCCGACCGCATATTCCTGGCGCATCTCATCCTCAAAGGTCGGCATGGTCGCGCCTTCGTGGAGGAGGCGGAGCGAGACTTTCATCGTCTGGGGCGATTTGGTGCGGAGCAGGGCGAGTTGCTGGGCTGCCCATTCGCCGGGATCGGCTTCGAGTGCTGTGAAGATGTCTTCGAGCGTATCGGAGGCGAACAGGCGGTCGATTGCGTCGCGGTGGGCGAGGATGCGCGCGTCTGGGGCGGGTGTGGAGAGCGCATCGAGGATCGCCTCGATCCGCTGCGGTTCGGCGGCGATGCGGGCCTTTGCGTCATCGAGCGTGTCGCTGGCGAGGTAATGCGTCGCAAGGCCGAGCGCGAGGCACTCGGCGCCGTCGAGCCGGTGGCCGGTCAGTGCGAGGAACTGCCCGGTGCGGCCGGGCAGTCGCGACAGATACCAGCCGCCGCCGACATCGGGGAACAGGCCGATCCCGGTCTCGGGCATGGCGAGACGAGTATTCTCGGTCGCGACACGGAATGGCGCCGGTTGTGACAGGCCGACGCCGCCGCCCATGGTGATGCCGTCCATGAAGGCGACAATCGGCTTGGCATAGGTGAACAGCCGGTGGTTCATCCGATATTCGGTGTGGAAGAATGCCCGCGCCTCGGCGCCGTCCTTCGCGCCACTTTCAGCGAGCATGCGGATGTCGCCGCCCGCGCAGAAGCCACGGCCTTCGGCATGGTCGATCAGGATGGCTTCGACCTCTGGGTCGGTGCGCCAGGCTTCCAGCGCGTCGAGGATGGTCGCGCACATCGCGGTGGTGAGGGCGTGGATCGCCTTTGGGCGGTTAAGCCGGATGCGCGCGATCTTGCCTTCGGCCTGGGTGAGGACTTCGCTCATTGTCGCGTCAGATCACGGCCGACGATCATGCGCATGACCTGGTTGGTGCCTTCGAGGATCGAATGCACCCGCAGGTCGCGCCAGAAGCGTTCGATCGGATAGTCCATCAGGTAACCGTAACCGCCATGGAGCTGCAACGCGCGGTCGGCGACCGACGATCCGGCGTCGGTGGCGAGGCGCTTGGCCATGGCCGCGAACTTGGTCTTGTCGGGTGCGTTCGCCGTCACTTTGGCCGCCGCCATGTAGAGGAGTGCGCGCGCCGCCTCGAGATCGGTCGCCATATCGGCGAGGGTGAACTGGGTGTTCTGGAAGTCAGCGATCGCGGTGCCGAACTGCTTGCGTTCTTTCGTATATTTCACCGCCTCGTCGAGACAACGCTGCGCCCCGCCGAGCGAGCAGGCGCCGATATTGAGGCGGCCGCCATCGAGCCCCATCATCGCGATGCGGAAACCCTCGCCCTCGGCGCCGACCAGATTCTCCTTCGGCACGCGGACGCCGTCGAACATCACCTGGCGGGTCGGCTGCGAATGCCAGCCGAGCTTGCGCTCGTTCGCGCCGAAGCTGACGCCGGGCATGTCCTTTTCGATCACCATGCAGGAAATGCCCTTGGGGCCATCCTCACCGGTGCGGACCATGGTGACATAGACCTCGTTCTCGCCGGCGCCCGAGATGAACTGCTTGGAGCCAGTGACGATATAATCGTCGCCGTCCTTCACTGCCTTGGTCTTGAGCGCAGCGGCGTCCGAGCCCGAGCCGGGTTCAGTGAGGCAATAGCTGGCAATCTGTTCCATCCCGACCAGGCGGGGCAGATATTTGTCCTTGACCGCCTGGCTGCCGAAGCGATCGATCATCCAGGATGCCATGTTGTGGATCGAGATGAAGGCGCTGGTCGACGGACAGCCATAGGCCATCTGCTCCATGATCAGCGCTGATTCGAGCCGTCCGAGCGCGATGCCGCCGGATTCTTCCGAGACGTAAATGGACGCGAAGCCGAGTTCGGCCGCCTCCTTGATCGTGTCGCGGGGGAAGATGTGCTTCTCGTCCCATTCGGCCGCGAACGGCGTGATGCGGTCAGCCGTGAACTTGCGCGCGAGATCCTGGATTTCGCGCTGATCGTCAGTGAGGTCGAACTGGCTCACCCCCATCAACCCAGGGTCGGGATGAGGAAGCCGTTGGCGACTATGCCGACATGGACGCGCGCCGCGAATTCGCGCGCGGCGTGGCTATTGCGCGTGAATATGGCAACGCCATTGCCATACTTGTGCTCGCTCGCTTGGCGCACGACGCACCGTGGATCACGCATCGGCACGCGCCCTAGCTCTTGACCATGTCAAGCGCCACATCGACAATCATGTCTTCTTGCCCCCCCACCATCTTGCGGCGCCCCACCTCGGTAAGGATCGCACGCGTGTCGAGGCCGTAATCGTGTGCCGCCTTCTCGGCATGGCGCAGAAAGCTCGAATAGACGCCAGCATAGCCGAGCGTCAGCGTCTCGCGATCCACGCGCACCGGTCTGTCCTGCAAGGGGCGGACGAGATCCTCGGCCGCGTCCATCAGCGCATAGAGGTCGCACCCATGGTTCCAACCGCATCGATCGGCTGCGGCGATGAACACTTCAAGCGGCGCATTGCCCGCCCCCGCCCCCATTCCGGCGAGCGACGCATCGACACGGATCGCGCCATTCTCGACGGCGACCATGGAATTGGCGACGCCGAGTGACAGATTGTGGTGCGCGTGCACGCCCCGCTGCGTCTCGGGCTTGAGCACCCGGTCGTACGCCTGCAGCCGCGCGGCATAGTCGCGCATGTTCATCGCGCCACCGCTGTCGGTCACATAGACGCAGTGTGCGCCATAGTCTTCCATCAGCTTCGCCTGCCCCGCGAGCGAGTCGGGATCGGTCATGTGGCTCATCATCAGGAATCCCGACACGTCCATGCCGAGCCCGCGCGCCGCCTCGATATGCTGCCTCGACACATCTGCCTCGGTGCAGTGCGTCGCAATTCGCACCGACCTGACCCCCAGGTCATAAGCGTGTTTGAGGTCATGAACCGTGCCGATACCGGGCAGCAGAAGCGTGGTCAGCACACTATGCTCCAGGACCTCCGCCACCGCGCCGATCCAGTCCCAATCGGTATGCGCACCGAAGCCGTAATTGAACGACGAGCCCTGGAGCCCATCGCCATGTGCGACCTCGATGGCATCGACCTTGGCGCGATCGAGAGCGCGGGCGATATCCTTGACATGATCGAGACCATATTGGTGCCGGATCGCGTGCATTCCGTCTCGCAGCGTCACGTCCTGGATGTAGAGCTTGGTGACGGTGGGATCGAAGCTCATGCCGCGGCCCTTTCATGCATGCGAATAGCGATTTTTTCGGCGGTCCTGAGCGCTGCCGAGGTCATGATGTCGAGATTGCCGGCATAAGCGGGCAAATAGTGCGCGGCTCCCTCGACCTCGAGGAACACCGACACTTTGAGGCCGGTAAATTCGGTCTTGCCGGTGGCCGCCATCTCGGGGATTCGCAGCGGTTGGTTGTCGCCGAGTGCCTCGAATTGCACCGCCTGCTTGAGGCGATAGCCCGGAACATAGCCCTGCACTTGGGCGACCATCTCCTCGATCGACTGGCGGATCGCGTCGCGGTCGCCATCATCGCACAGGCAATAGACGGTATCGCGCATGATCAGCGGCGGCTCTGCCGGATTGAGCACGATGATTGCCTTGCCGCGGGTCGCCCCGCCGACTTCGACGATCGCCTGGCTCGTCGTCTCGGTGAACTCGTCGATGTTGGCGCGCGTGCCCGGCCCTGCGCTCTTCGAGGATATCGAGGCGATGATCTCGCCGTAATGCACCTTCGCAACGCGATTGACCGCAGCGACGATCGGTATCGTCGCCTGCCCTCCGCACGTCACCATGTTGACGTTTGGGGCGTCCAGATTCGCGTCCCCGTTCACCGACGGGATCGTATAGGGTCCAATAGCGGCGGGAGTCAGATCGACGACACGCTTGCCAAATCGGCGCAGCAGCGCGTCGTTGTATTTGTGCGCGCCTGCCGATGTCGCGTCGAACACGATTTCGATGTCAGCGAAGCCCGGCATCTTCACCAGGCCATCAACGCCCTCGGCGGTGATCGGCACGCCCATCCGCTCGGCGCGCTTGAGGCCATCGCTGTCCGGGTCAATGCCAACGAACGCACCCATTTCGAGCGTGCCCGAAAGGCGCATGATCTTGATCATCAGGTCGGTACCGATATTGCCCGACCCGATGATCGCCACTTTTGTCTTGGCCTTCATTGTCAGCCCTTCGCGTAGGTGAAGCCGACTTCACCGATGCCTGCTATCGTCGCGTGAACCGTTTGGCCCGGGTGCAGTGCGACCATCGGCCCCAGCGCGCCGGCGAGCAGGATATCGCCTGCCCTCAGGGGCTCGCCCCGCGCCGCAAGCGTCCGCGCCAGCCATGCCGCTGCGTTGAGCGGATTGCCCAGCGCCGCAGCGCCAACACCGGTGGAAGCGACGTGCCCGTCAATCGTCATCGTCATCGCTGCGCCCTCCATATCCAGGCCGGCGAGGGGTTTGCGGTTATCCGAAAGTACAAAAAACGCGGACGACCCGTTGTCCGCGACCGTATCGGCAAACGTGATTTTCCAGTCGGCGATTCGGCTGTCTACGATCTCGATCGCAGCGCAAACCGCCTTCACCGCGTCCGCTACCTGCTCCGGCGTGGTCTCCAGATCCGGCAAATCCGCGCCTAGGACGAACGCGATCTCAGCTTCCGCTTTGGGCTGCAGCGTGTACGCCGGATCGAGCGTGCCACCGTCCTCAATCTCCATGTCGGCGAACAGTACGCCGAAATCGGGCTGATCGACGCCCAGCTGCTGTTGCACCGCCTTCGCCGTCAGCCCCGCCTTGCGCCCGACGATCCGCCGACCTTGCGCTTCCCAAAACCGCGTGTTGATCGTCTGCACGCTATAGGCGCCGTTCGCGTCCACAGGATCGAGTCCATCGCGGAGTGGCGCCACTGCGCCGCCGGTGTAAGCGGCTCGCAATCGCGCCGCGAGCTCTTCGTGCATTGCCTCGGTCATAAGATTCCTCTCGGGTGCGGAGCTACGATCCCGGCGCGCTTGGCACCAGCCTGCCCCCGCGTTATCATCTCACGATATGAGAAATGGGGTACCCCGCATCCGCGCGACGGAGCGCACGCTCGCCATGCTCGAAGCCGTGATCGCCGACGACGGTCGATCCAGCATCGCAGCGCTTGCGCGGATAGCCGAAGTCCCGATTGCGACCGCGCATCGCCAGGTCGCGACACTTGTGGCGAAAGGTTATCTGACGGCAGCGCGAGGCCGCCACGTCGCCGGACCGCAGCTCCTCAGCCTGCTCCACCAACTGGACGAGAAACAGATTGTCGTTGAGGTCGCCCAACATTGGCTCGAGAAACTGGCTGTGCAATTGAGTACTATCGTTCAGCTGGGCACGTTGGAGAACGACATGGTGACATATCGCATCAAGGCCGGCAGGAAATCTGCCGAACTATTCACCAAGGTCGGGATGCAACTTGAAGCTTATTGTTCCGGAATCGGCAAGGTTCTACTGGCCTACCTACCGGACCTAGAGCGGGAATTCTATCTTGGCACCGGCCCATTCCCGGCCCTTACGGCCCACACCATCACGGATCCGCTGGAATTGCGTGGGGTGCTCCGCCAGGTTCGCGACGATGGCTTCGCATTCGATCGCGGCGAAATCCTGGAAGGCATCAATTGCGTTGCGGTGCCAGTAATCGACAAGATCGGCAAAGCGCACGCCGCTATTTCGGCAACGTTCGCCGACGCAGGGTGTGCCGAGAAAGCGCTGCCGTTCGTCATGCAGACCGCGCGAGGTATAGAGCATGCCACTTTCGGACGGTGAGGACACGAAGCGATAGTGACCAGCCGCGTGGGGCTCATGGTGACGTTGAACCGGAGCCACGAGCATCCGACGACGCGCAGGTGCAGGTCCATGACGATCTCGTCGCGCTTGGCCGTTCGAACCCTGGTGCGTTCACCAAATATCTCTATATATCTCTATGAAAATCAAAGGACGGCACCGACGACGTCAAGCTGCAGGATCTCGCCGCGACGCCGACCGCGACGATACGCACGATCACCACCACCGTCTATGTCGAGACGGGCGAGCCCGGCCTGCCCTTCTTCGCCTCGACCCGCAAGGCGGTGATTGAGACGTGGCCGAGGAACTCGGGGCCATCACCGCAAATGCGCCACCCTTCCTCCTCGAACCTGCCATGCCCCGGGCAGCGGAAGGAAGATGATGGACGCGGCCGGCGAAGCGCATGAGGCGGTGATCAACGCCAAGCGCTTCTGGCGCTGAGTTGCTGGACTTATCCACCACGTTTCCGGGCGATCCGGGCAGTGCGGGAGGGGAGTTGATTGGCAGTCCACAATGAGGGTGAAAATGTGTCTTTGACTATTGTTTCACACTGTCATCTGTAGTCTCCAATTGTCATCTGGCAATTACACGAATGCAGCTAAGTGATTGATATTGCTATTAGAATTCGGGACTCTTAATCAGCGGGTCCTTGGTTCGAGCCCAAGTGCGTCCACCATACTCAATAATTTAGCGCGATAAGCTGATGCGCCTGGTTGGCCGCACGGCCGCCGACGCCGCTATATTGCAGGCCAGACATGCGCCGAGTGACCGAGATCCAGATGTGGATCTCGGTCACTCGGCGGCGCGATCAGACCAGCTGGTTACGCCGGATCAGCTCGCGGTACCAATGGGCGCTGAGCTTGGGCGTGCGCTTCTGCGTGGCGAAATCGACGTGGTGCAGGCCGAAGCGTTTGCCATAGCCGTCGGCCCATTCGAAATTGTCCATCAGGCTCCACAGGAAATAGCCGCTCACCGGGAAACCTTCGCGAACCGCGCGCTGCAGGTGAGTGATATAGTTGCGCAGGTACATGATCCGGTCGGAATCATCGACCCGCCCGTTCACCATGGGATCGTCAGCCGAACAGCCATTCTCGGAGATGTAGATCGCCTTGGCGCCCCATAGCTCGCTGACGCAGCGCACCGCCCAATAGAGAACTTCCGGGCCGACATAGAGCCATGGCGACGCCATACGAGGTGAGGAAGCAAGGTGCGGAAGCGCGATATAGCCGGGTGGCGAGCTGTCGGCGCGAACATAGACCGGCGAGTAGACGTTTAGCGCGACGAAATCGAGCGGGCTGCCGATCGCCTTCATGTCGCCGGCCTGGACCTTCGGCGCATTGGCACCCTCGCCGGTCAGATAGCTGTCGATGTAGCGGCCCTCCATGATCGCCGTCAGGAACATCGCATTGGCATCGCGGGTGGCGCGCTTGGCCGCCTCGATATGCTCGGGGGTCTCGATAACCGGCACGAAGAAGGTGGCGTTGTCGGCGATGCCGACCTGCGTCCTCGCCTTCGAATGCGCGCGGATCGCCTGGACGCCAAGGCCATGCGCCAGCACGCCGTGATGCCGGACCTGGTTTGCCTCTGCCGGCGGCAATTTGAGCCCCGGTGCGTGGATGCCCTGCAGATGGCTGAGATCCGTGAAGCAGCGCAGCTCATTGACCGTCATGAAATTGTGCACGCGGTCGGAAAGCTTCGACGCGACATAGCCCGCATAGTTCGCGAACGCATAAGCGGTGTCGCGCGACTGCCAGCCGCCCGGGAGCGCCTGTGGCAGGTCCCAGTGGAACATCGTGATATAGGGCGTGATCCCGTTCTCGAGCAGATTGTCGACCACCCGGCTATAATGGTCGATGCCCTTCTGGTTCGGCTTGCCCTTCCCTTCCGGGAAGATGCGCGACCAGGCGAGCGACATGCGATAGGTGCGCACGCCGAGCGCCTTGAGGAGCTGCGTGTCCTCGGCATAGCGATGATAGCTGTCGCACGCGACGTCCCCGGTATCGCCATTGGCCACCCGCCCCGGCGTGTGGGAAAAGACGTCCCAGTTGGTCGGTCCGCGGCCATCTTCGTTGGCCGCGCCCTCGATCTGATAGGATGCGGTGGCGCAGCCCCACAGAAACTCCTTCGGGAAAGCGAGGCCGCCGACGCTGCCGGTCGCCTGCTGTCGCGCCGCGATCGCCGGTCCGCCTCCGCCGATCATTGCGCCGAGCGTTGCCGCCCCTAGTCCCAAGCCCATTCCGCGGCGTGTCAATTCGGTCACTTTAGGATTCTCCCGATTCTCGCTCATTGCGGACGCTCGCTCATGACCTGGACCAGCTTCGCCGGATCCTGGCCGGTCGGCAGTGCTGAGCGGCTGGTGAGCTTCCCGGCACGGTCGTCCCACACCAGTTCAGCCTTGGTGCCCGCGCCCTTGCGAAAGGCATTGGTCGTGCCGTCATCGTCATAGAGGGTGAAGCGCGCGTCGCGGCCCGGATAGACGCGGATGCTTTCCAGCGGCTGCTTCTCGGCGGTGCTTTTGACCGGCG
>JBDTXU010000108.1:0-7875 GCA_040006055.1 Sphingomonas bacterium
ACCCGCTGTTCATCCTCTACACCAGCGGCTCGACCGGCCAGCCCAAGGGCGTGCTCCACACATCGGGCGGCTATCTGCTCTGGGTGAGCCTCACGCATGAGCTCGCCTTCGATTACCGTGCCGGCGACGTCTGGTGGTGCGCGGCCGATATCGGCTGGGTGACCGGACACAGCTATATCCTCTACGGCCCGCTCGCGAACGGGGCCACGACCCTGATGTTCGAAGGCCTCCCAAACTGGCCCGACGCAAGCCGGATCTGGCAGATCGTCGATCGCCACAAGGTCCATACCGTGTTCACCGCACCGACTGCGCTCCGGGCATTGATGAAGGAGGGCGATTCCTTCGTCACGAAGACCAGCCGCCAGTCGCTGAAGCTGCTGGGCACGGTCGGCGAACCGATCAACCCCGAAGCGTGGCGCTGGTATCATGATGTCGTCGGTGAGGGCCGCTGCCCGATCATCGACACCTGGTGGCAGACCGAGACCGGCGGAGCGATGATCGCGCCGATGCCCGGCGCGACTGACCTCAAGCCAGGCTCCGCGACCAAACCGATGCCGGGGGTCGACCCGCAACTGGTCGATCCGGTGGGCGAGGTGCTGCAGGGCGCGACGTCGGGCAATCTCGTCATTGCGAGGAGCTGGCCGGGCCAGATGCGCACTGTGTGGGGCGACCATAATCGTTTCTTCCAGACCTATTTCACCACCTATCCCGGCAAATATTTCACCGGCGACGGCGCGCGGCGCGACGAGGACGGCTATTGGTGGATCACCGGCCGGGTCGACGACGTGATCAATGTTTCAGGGCATCGCATGGGAACGGCTGAGGTTGAATCGGCGCTGGTGCTTCATCCCAAAGTTGCCGAGGCGGCCGTCGTCGGCATGCCGCACGACATCAAGGGCCAGGGCATCTACGCTTACGTGACACTCAACTCGGGCGAGACGTCATCGGCCGATCTCCGCGCGGAACTGGTGAAATGGGTCCGCACCGAGATCGGCCCGATCGCCGCGCCCGACAAGGTCCAGTTCGCGCCCGGCCTGCCCAAGACCCGCTCGGGCAAGATCATGCGCCGCGTCCTGCGCAAGATCGCCGAGGGCGATGTATCGAGTCTCGGTGACATCAGCACGCTGGCCGATCCGACTGTGGTCGACGATCTGGTGGCGAACCGGGTGGTGTGACACAGGAACTCATACTGGTTGAGATGAGCATCACGACGCTCGAGGTGGATGCGATCGTCAACGCGGCGAATTCATCGCTGCGCGGCGGCAACGACATGGGATCGATTGAACTCGCTCGCCGCGCGGGAAACCGCGGCCGCTTGACGGGGTAGCTGGACAAGTTCGCATCGAGCGGGTTGAGAGGGATATCCTCCAGCCTGTACGAGGCCTCGTGGAACAGTTCATCCCTGCCCCCTGTCTGATGCTGCCGGGTGCCTGACACGGACACACTCTCGCCGCTGAAGCGCTGGGTCTTGTTGCTTAGCCTGTCGGCCCTGTTGGGCGGGGTGCTCGACTGGATTGGCCTGCCCGCGGGGCTCCTGCTCGGGCCGATGATCGCGGCGATCCTGCTGGCTATTCGCGGGCAGGTGGTGAACGTTCCGCCTTTGCCGTTTCAGGGCGCGCAGGCGATTGTCGGGTGCCTGGTCGCTGCCTCGTTCAATGCCGGGACCGTCCACATGGTCGCGGCGCACTGGCCCGTATTCCTCGGGACGACGGCGGCGACCCTGACCATGGCGGTCCTGATCGGCTGGCTGATAACGCGGTTTGGCTGGCTGCCGGGCAGCGTCGCGATCTGGGGCTGCATGCCGGGCGGCGCGGCGGCGATGGTGCTGATGGCGCAATCCTATGGCGCTGAATGGCGGCTGGTCGCGGTGATGACCTATAGCCGTGTGGTCTGCGTCGCCGGCACTGCCTCTATCGTCGCCGCGCTGCTCGGCGCGCATGGCGGAGCGCATAGCCCGACGAGCGTCTGGTTTCCGGCAATCGACCTGATCGCGTTCGGTGAGACCCTGTTGATCGCGACGATCGGCGCATGGCTCGGGATCAGACTCAAGCTGCCGGCGGCACCGATGATCGGCGCACTGATCCTAGGCGCGGCGCTGAACATCGCCGGCCTTGTCCGCTTCGAGCTGCCGGGCTGGCTGCTGGCGGTGAGCTATGCGGTGGTCGGCTGGCGGATCGGCCTGCATTTCACCCGTGATATCGTCCGCGCCGCGGCGCGCGCTTTGCCCCGCATCCTGCTGTCGATCGCGCTGCTGATCGGCTTCTCGGCCATGCTCGGGATGCTGCTCGCCAGGGTCGGCGGGGTCGATCCGGTCACCGCCTATCTCGCGACCAGCCCCGGCGGGATGGACTCAGTCGCGATCATCGCCGCCTCAACCAAGGTCGATGTGCCTTATGTGATGGCGCTCCAGGCACTGCGCTTCTTCGCCTGTGTGGTCGCCGGGCCGGCATTGGCCCGCTTCGTGGCCGGGCGGCAGCGGCCTGCGACGAAGAAGTAGGATGGCTGGAAGTCCTCGTCTTCGCCGTCCGGGCTGAACCTGTCGAAGCCCCGTCTCTGTTGCTCCGGTAGGGCGAGGGAGAGCAGCCCTTCGACAAGCTCAGGGCAAACGGAAGTGGTGGATCAAAAATCCGCGCGGTGCCCGACGATAATCGCCTCGATGATATCGGAAGGGTCGCGCGGATCGATGCCGGATGCCAAGCCGGAATCGATCATCGCTTGAACCTCGAAGATGTCAGCTGCACTCCATTCGTCCGGCAGCGGAATGTTCACCTGTACCATGAATCCAGGATATGAAGTTCGGCGGATTTTGTCGACGCCTACCGCAGCAGCACCAGCTCCTCCGCCATGGTCGGATGCAGAGCAACCGTCTCGTCGAAGGCCGCCTTGGTCAGCCCCGCCTTCACCGCGACTGCCGCCGCCTGCAGGATTTCCGGCGCATCCGGGCCGATCATGTGGAGGCCGAGGATCTTGTCCGTCTCGCTGTCGCAGATCATCTTGTAGAGCGCGCGCTCGCTGCGGCCGGCGAGGACATTCTTCATCGGTCGAAAGTCCGAGGTATAGACCTTCACCGCACCGAACTTCGTCTTGGCCTGGCTCTCGGTGAGGCCGACGCCCGCCATCGGCGGATGACTGAACACCGCCGAGGGGACATTGGCATAATCGACCCGGGTCGGCTTGTTGCCGAACAGGGTATCGGCAAAGGCCTGGCCCTCGCGGATCGCGATCGGGGTCAGCTGGATGCGGTTGGTGACGTCGCCGACCGCATAGATGCTGGGGCAGGTCGAGCGGTTATCGTCATCGACCTTGATCGCGCCCTTTTCGTCTACCTCGACGCCGGCGCTTTCGAGGCCCAGCCCTACGGTATTGGGATCACGCCCTGTCGCGAACATCACGCAATCTACGATGATCGGCTCGTGCCCCGACATGCTGACCTTGAGGCAGCCATCCTTCATCTTCTCGATGCCCTGGAAATCGGCATGGAAGCGGAACTCGATCCCCTTCATCAGCGAGATCTGGAGCAGCCGATCCCGGATCGACTCGTCATAGCCGCGCAGGATCACATCAGTGCGGTTGATCAGCGTGACGTGCGCGCCCAGCTGGTGGAAGATGCCGGCGAACTCATTGGCGATATAGCCAGCGCCCGCGATCAGGATCCGCTTGGGCACAGCGTCGAGATGAAAGGCCTCGTTCGAGGTAATGCCATGTTCATGCCCCGGGCATTTCGGCACTGACGGGGTGGCGCCGGTCGCGACCAGGATAGTCTTGGCGGTCACCTCTCGGCCGTCGCCGAGCTTGATATTGTGCGGGCCGGTGATGGTCGCGCGATCGAGGATGATCTCGACGCCGTTGTTGGTCAGTGTGCCCGAATAGGCTGCGTTGATCCGATCGACCTCCTCGAACACATTTTTCGTCAGGACCTTCCAGTCGAACTCGCAATCGGGAACGTTCCAGCCGAAACGCCGTGCGTCAGCCAGATCCTCGGCGAAATGCGCGCCGTAGATCAGCAGCTTCTTGGGCACGCAGCCGCGAATGACGCAGGTGCCGCCGACGCGGTATTCCTCGGCGACCGCCACCCGCGCGCCATGCGCGGCGGCAACGCGCGAGGCCCGGGTGCCGCCCGAGCCAGCGCCGATGACGAAAAGATCATAGTCGTAGGTGGCCTGGGCCATAGTCGCTTTCCTCGTCACCCCGGACTTGTTCCGGGGTCCATCGTTCCACACTCACCGTCGCGCATTGTTGCGCCATGGATGCCGGAACAAGTCCGGCATGACGCCCTTTGTCAGCTGTCGCCAAACGCCCGCTTGATCAGATCCTCGGTCGAGGCGTCGAACTTTTGTCCGCCCTCACCCGCCGCCTTGGCCATTTCCTTGCCGAGCTCAACCCCGAACTGATCGAACGGGTTGATGCCGAGCAGGGTGGCGTTGACGAACACGCGATGCTCGTAAAAGGCGATCAGCGCGCCAAGCGTGCGAGCGTCGAGATCGTCAAGCAGGATCGTCGAGCTGGGTCGGTCGCCCGAATAGCTGCGCGCCGGATCCTTGTCGTTCGCCCGCCCCTTCATCAGCGCAGCGCCCTGGGCAAAGGCGTTGAGCAGGAGCTGGCGGTGGTGATCGTCGGCGAGCGTGTCGCCGGCCTCGATCACCGCGACGAATTCGACCGGCACGAGATGCGTGCCCTGGTGGAGCAGCTGGAACACAGCGTGCTGCGCGTCCGTTCCCACGCCGCCCCAGGTGATTGCCGCGCTTGGCCGGCCGAGCGGCTTGCCGTCAACCGTCACGCTCTTGCCGTTCGACTCCATCTCGACCTGCTGGAGATAGGAGGGCAGCAGCCGCAGCCGCTCATCATAGGCGAAGGTCGCCCGCGTCTCGGCGTGGCGGACCTGCGTGTAATAGAGATCGGCAAAGGCAGCGAGCGCCGGTGCGTTCTCGGAGAGCGAGGCGAGGCGGAAATGCCGGTCCATCTCGGCGGCGCCTTCCAGCAGTTCTTCGAAACAATCCCAGCCAAGCGCGAGCGCGGCCGGAAAGCCGATCGACGACCAGAGCGAATAGCGGCCGCCGACGCTTTCCATGAAGGGCAGCACACGGGTTTCGTCCACGCCCCATTCGATCGCCTTGTCGGGCGAAGCCGTGAGCGCGATCACCCGGCCATAAGGATCCTCGACGCCAGCTTCCTCCATCCATTCAAGGGTGCTTTCGGCGTTGAGCATTGTTTCGGTGGTGGTGAAGGTCTTGGACGCGACGACCAGCAACGTCGCCGCCGGATCGAAGCGGCTGAACGCCTCTTCGAGCGCGACGCCATCGACGTTGGAGACGATCGCGGTGTCGTAGCGCCCCGATTCACGGCCGAGCGCGTCGACCAGCAAATCCGGCCCGAGCGCCGAGCCGCCAATGCCGACATGCAAGACATGGCGGATCGGCCCAAGCGCATCCGCCTCGATCGCGTCGATCAGCGCACGCATCCGGGCGTGGAAGGTCCGGGCGAGACTGACATCATCGGCCTTGCCCTCGCCGCGCTCGGCGACGTGGGTGGCGGCGCGGCCTTCAGTCACGTTGACGATTTCGCCCGCGAACAGCGCCTCGCGCTTGCCCGCGAGATCCTGCGTCTTGGCGAGCTTTTCGAAGGCCGTGATGGCATCCGCGGTGAGGTGAGTCTTCGACCAGTCGAAATGGAGGCCGGCGACATCGAGGCTCAGCCTTTTCAGCCGATCGCCATCCTCGGCGAACAAGGTTTCGAGTCTGGGCGAAGGCAGGGCTTCGATCGCAGTCCAGTCGGCAGGCATGGTCACCTCATTCATCGTCCCGAAGAAATCCCCCGTTAGATCGCCCTAGCGCCGGCTGGTTACAACCGCCAGCTTGACGCCCGGCGCCCGCCACCGCAAACCGCCGCCATGTCAGAGACTGAAGCCCTGCCCGACCCCGCGCCAAATCCCACTGGTGAAACGACACAAACACCAGCCAAGCGGCCCTCCGAGACACGAGACACAATCCTCTTCCTGGTGAAGCTGGTCGTGATCGTGCTGATCTTCCGCAGCTTCATCTTCTCGCCCTTCAGCATTCCGTCTCAATCGATGTTGCCGCGGCTCTACATCGGCGACTATCTGTTCATCTCGAAATGGAATTACGGCTTTTCGCGTTGGTCGCTGCCGTTTGGCGCGCCGCTGATCCCGGGCCGGATCTTCGGGCGCGATCCGAAACGCGGCGATGTCGTGGTGTTCCGGGGACCGCCGGGCGAAGACCATGACGTGATCAAGCGCGTCATCGGCCTGCCCGGCGACATGATCCAGATGCGCCATGGCCAGGTGATCCTGAACGGCGTGGCGATCCCGAAGCAGCGCGTGGCTGACTTCACGATTCCGATCACCCCGAATTATTCGGCGGGCGACCCGCCCGATCATGAATGCCCGGCACAATTTCAGGACGCCGATGCCGAGGGCGTGCCGATCTGCCGCTATATGCAGTTCCGCGAGACGCTGCCGAACGGCAAGACCTATATGGTGCTCGATCGCGGCGATTTTCGTGACCGCGACGATACCGGCGTCTATTCGGTACCCGCGGGCAAGGTCTTCGTGATGGGCGACAATCGCGATGACAGCGGCGATAGCCGCTTCCCGGCTCCCGCCGATGCGCTGCCGGGGCAATCGAGCGGCATGGGTTATGTCCCGATGGACCGGATTGAGGGCAAGGCAGTCGTCTCCTTCTTCTCGACCGACGGCACGGCCAACTGGTTCCTGCCCTGGACCTGGTTCACCGCGGCGCGCTGGAAAAGGATCGGAGAAGGCTTTTGAGCAGTCCGCTCGGCGCCTGGATCAAGCAGACCTTCGGCCATGCGCCGAGCGACCTCGCCAGCTTCGAGCGCGCGCTGACGCATGGCAGCCAGGCGGCGGCGAACTACGAGCGGCTCGAATTTCTGGGCGACCGAGTGCTCGGCCTGGTAATGGCCGAGTGGCTGTTCGAAGTGTTTCCGCGCGAGCCGGAGGGCGCGCTGTCGAAGCGACTTAATGCGCTGGTGACGGGCGCGGTCTGCGCCGAAGTCGCGCGCGGGCTCGACATCGGCGCGCAGCTCAAACTGGGCAAACAGGCGCGCGACGACGGAGCGGCCGACAGCGACAATGTGCTGGGCGATGTGATGGAGGCGTTGATCGGCGCGCTCTATCTCGATGCCGGGCTGGACGTTGCGCGCACCGCGATCCGCAAGGCATGGGGCGGTCGGGTGGTGACGCATTCGATCGCGCCGCAACATCCGAAATCAGCGCTGCAGGAATGGGCCGCCGCGCATAATCGCCGTACCCCGGCCTATGAAGTGATCGAGCGTTCCGGACCGCACCATGCGCCGCGCTTCACCGTGAAAGCCTCGATCGGTGCGCTCGCTGAGGCGGTAGCGGAGGGGAGCTCGAAGCAGGAGGCAGAGACTGCGGCTGCGGCGGCATTGCTGGAGAAGCTGGCGAGCGTGCCGGCGCGGTAGGGCTGCGCTTCCGCGGGCGGTTGTTGGATAATTTCGGTAGACTGTATGGAAACCGCTCCACACCGATCGTCATTCTCATCAAGCGATTGATAAATAAGCATAATATCAAAATCGGCCCGGCGCAGTGCGCCGGGCCGGAGGTTGTGCCGTTCGCTAGGGAGCATCGGCGTTACGTGGTATAATTCCCATCCAAGAGATAGGATATAAACTGTTGCTTGGAATGGCGACAGGCGGGCTTGGGCGCACGCCCTCTCGAGCGCACAAACAAAGACCGCGCGACCTTTTCAGGACGCGCGGTCTCCCGGTGCCTCGACGCCGCTTGGGGGGAGCGTCGATGCCGGCTGAGCGTCAGCGCGTTGCCGCGCCAGCGCTTTACTTTGCGGTTGCGTTCGAAGCGGTATCGATCGCGGTCGC
>JBDTXU010000109.1:0-2443 GCA_040006055.1 Sphingomonas bacterium
CCGCTGACCTACAAAAAGCTCGTCACCGGCAGCATGGCGCTCGGCCGGGTGTTCGAGGGGGTGACGAGGCCGGGCGAGGCGGTCGGCGTGATGCTGCCCAATGTGTCGAGCGTGGTCGCGAGCTTCTTCGCGCTTCAGTCGATCGGCCGGGTGCCGGCGATGCTCAACTATACCGCAGGGCCGGCGAGCCTGAAGGCGGCGTGCGTGGCGGCCGAGATCCACACGATCATCACCGCGCGCGCCTTCATTGCCCAGGCCAAGCTGCAGCCGGCGATCGATGCGCTGGAGGCGGCGGGGCGCAACATCCTGTGGCTCGAGGATGTCGCGGCTTCGATCACCCTGGGGGCGAAGCTGCGTGCGCTCGTCATCGCGCGTTTCGCCGGCCGGCTCCACCGCGCCCGCGGCATCACGCCGGACAGCGCTGCGGTGATCCTGTTCACCAGCGGATCGGAAGGCTTACCCAAAGGCGTGGTGCTGACCCACCGCAACCTGCTCGCCAATTGCCTGCAGCTGGCCGCCCGGATCGACTTCAACCAGAGCGACCTCGTGCTGAATGCGCTGCCGGTGTTCCACAGCTTCGGGCTGACCGGCGGCACTTTGCTGCCGATCCTCTCCGGCATCCGCACCCTGCTCTATCCGAGCCCGCTGCATTACCGGATCGTGCCCGCGCTCGCATATGATTCGAACGCGACGATCCTGTTCGGCACCGACACCTTCCTCGCCGGCTATGCCCGCATGGCGCACAGCTACGACTTCTACTCGGTCCGCTATATCTTTGCCGGTGCCGAGCGGGTGCGCGACGAGACGCGGCGGGTCTATACCGAGAAATTCGGGCTGCGCATCCTCGAAGGCTATGGCGCGACCGAGGCCGGGCCGGTGATCGCGGTCAACACGCCGATGTATTTCCGCGCCGGCAGCGTCGGGCGGCTATTGCCGGGCGTCGAGGCCAGGCTCGAAGCGGTGCCGGGCATCGAGGAAGGTGGCAGGCTTTCGATCCGCGGACCCAATATCATGGCCGGTTATATGACCACTGATGTGCCCGGAGCGCTCAAGCCGCCGGCGGAGGGCTGGCACGACACCGGCGATATCGTCACCATAGATGACGGCGGTTTCGTGACGATCCGCGGCCGCGCCAAACGCTTCGCGAAGATCGGCGGCGAGATGATCTCGCTGCCCGCGGTCGAGGGCTATGCCGCGGCGCTCTGGCCCGGGGCGGAGCATGCGGTCGTGACCCGGCCGGATGCCAAGAAGGGCGAGCAGCTGGTGCTGTTCACCACCCGCGCCGATGCGAAAACCGCAGCACTCCAGGCCTGGGGCAAGGCGAACGGCGTGGCCGAAATCGCAATGCCGCGCGAGATCAGGATCGTCGAGGCGCTGCCGGTGCTTGGTACCGGCAAGCTCGACTATGTGACGATGACGGCGATGGCGGTGGAGTGACCGACCCCAGGCCCATGATGCGGGAAGTTTCTCACCCATCCGTTCCGGCCGACATATGAACGTCATGCCGACCATTAGCGGCAATGGCGCGTGGATTGAATCGCGTGGTGGGTTGGGAATGTCATGAGAGTTGCTGACTTTTCCAACATGGCTGGCGCCGTTGGCACGGCTGGCTCGGCGCGGCACGATAGCATGTCGCAATGCGCGGTTGAATCTGCGGCAGCTCGCGGACGACGACTATCCGCGACGGCCACTTCAGCCTCAAGGGCAGCCGTCAGGGCCGCGAGCAGCTATTTCCCGGCATCGAAGGTCCCCGCTTTGATCGCGATCGGCCGAGCCGTCGGATAGAATTGGACGAAGGTCGTCTCCACCGCGGCGTGCTGCTGGTGGCAGGCGTAGCAGCTCGCGGTCGGCGGCAGGACCCGCGCGGGCCTGTCACCATTGACCTCGAAAAAACCCCAGCCGCCCGGGAAGCGTTTCGCGTCGCGAACATGAAGTTCGAGATAGACGCGCTGCTCCGTCTGGAACTGCCCCGTCTGGTTGATCGAGCCCTTGGTCGCGCCACGACGCCCTTCCTTCACGAACATGGTGCCCTGGGGCCAGCGGCCGGTCGTCTTGAAGGCGCGCCACGATGCGGGGTCGACAAAGACATTGTCGAAAATATCGTGCCCGGCGATCGGCTCATCGCCATAGTTCATGTTCAGACCCGAGGTCAGGAAGACCCAGTCGCGATAGTCGGTCGGGACCATGAGCTCGCCGGCGCCATTATAGCGTGGCGCGTCGCTGGCGTTGGCGGCGCCGATCAGCAGCAAAGGCGACAGCAGCTTGAGCGCTCGCATGAGCCCGGCCATCAGCCCACGCCTGCCAGGCCGGGACGATCCTGGGGCCGTGGGGCTGGGCCGACCCAGCGGAAGCGGCGATCGGCCTCGGCGATCGGGACATCGTTCACCGAGGCCTCGCGGCGGCGCATCAGGCCGTTTTCGGCGAACTCCCATTGTTCGTTGCC
>JBDTXU010000110.1:0-3447 GCA_040006055.1 Sphingomonas bacterium
GACATCAACCTGCTATATTCGCTTGCCGGGCTCGCGGTCGGCATTCTGGTCGGCCTCACAGGCGTCGGCGGCGGATCGCTGATGACGCCGCTGCTCGTCCTCGCGTTCGGCTTTCACCCGGTCACCGCGGTCGGCACCGACCTGCTTTTTGCCTCGGCGACCAAGACGGTCGGCACTACGGTGCACGGCATCAGCGGCACCGTCGACTGGAAAGTGGTGCGGCGCCTCGCCACGGGCAGCGTGCCGGCGACGATCCTGACATTGCTGGTGCTCGCTTATGCCGGCACGCGATTCGAAGGGACCGGACACGTCATCACCGTGGTGCTGGGCATCGGTCTGATCGCGACCGCGATCGCAATGCTGTTTCGTCGGCAGATCGTCGCCTATTTCGCCCACGGCATCGATGAGACGAGCTCTGGCGGGATCGAGCGGCTGACCATTACACTGGGCGCAGTCCTCGGCGTGCTGGTGTCGCTGTCCTCGGTCGGCGCCGGAGCGGTCGGCATGACTGCCTTGCTGGTCCTCTATCCCAAGCTGCCGGTGAATCGGTTGGTCGGTTCGGATATCGCCCATGCCGTGCCACTGACGCTGATCGCCGGCACCGGCCATTGGGTGATGGGCTCGGTCGATCTCCATCTGCTGTTGTCGCTGCTCGTCGGCTCGGTTCCGGGTGTCATTATCGGCAGCCTCATCTCGACTCGCATCTCTGACCGGTTCCTGCGCCCTATCCTCGCCGGAACGCTCGCCATCGTCGGGGGCAAACTGATTTTCTGAGCGGATTCAGGGGGGCAATGGCCGCCCCCGCGAATTTCTGAATTGACGAACTCATAACTCACCGGTTATTGGATTGGTCAATAGCCAGCGAGTTATGTGTTCAATGTCCCTCACGCACGAAACCCTCTTCAAGACGCTAGCCGACCCGACGCGACGGGCGATCTTCGAGCGGCTGTGTCGTCAGGGCGAGCAGACCGTCGCAGCGCTGACGGCGCAGGCCGGGGTATCGCAACCGGCAGTCTCCAAACATCTTGGCGCCCTGAAGCAGGCGGGGCTGGTGCTCGATCGCCACGAAGGTCGCCAGACGCACTACAGCGCGCAGCCCCGCGCTTTGGCACCGCTGGTCGACTGGACGGGGGAGATGACCGGCTTCTGGGAAAGCAGGTTCGACGACCTCGAAAATTTGCTCAAAAGGATGGATCAATGAGCGATACCGCCGCCGAAACCCGCACTGTCACCGTCGAGCGCGAGATAGCCTATCCGCCGGAGAAGATCTGGCGTGCGCTTACCCAGCCGCATCTGCTCGCCGAGTGGCTCATGAAGAATGATTTCATGCCGGTCATGGGCCATCGTTTCGAATTTAGCGGCGACTGGGGCTCGGTCGGCTGCGAGGTCCTGGAGCTCGAGCCGAACAAGACCCTGGCCTATAGCTGGGCCGGCATGGGCCTCGAGAGTGTCGTCACCTGGACTCTCACGCCGTCGGGCGCCGGAACCCACCTGCGCATGGAGCAGGCAGGTTTCCGGGCCGATCAGCAACGGGCCTATCATGGCGCGAAGTTCGGATGGGCCAAGTTCTTCGCGAACCTTGAGCAGGTGCTGGCCCGGGCGGACTGATATCCGGCGCCACATAAGTTCTATTTGAAAAGGAGGTCCCATTGAACGTGAACCTTTGGATCCGGCAGACCCATCGCTGGCTGTCGATTATCTTCACGGCGACCGTGATCGCCAATTTCGCCTGCATGGCGGTGGGGACACCGCCCGCCTATGTCGTCTATTCGCCGCTGCTGCCGCTCTTCCTGCTGATGTTCAGCGGGCTGTACATGTTCGTGCTGCCCTATGCGGCCAAGTGGCGCAGTGTGCAGGAGCGGGCGCAATGAGCGAACTCTCTCCATCCGAAAAGATCGACGCGCGGATCAGGGAACTGGGCGATTGGCGGGGCGAGATGCTCTCCCGGCTCCGCGGCCTGATCAAGCAGGCCATTCCCGATGTGGTCGAGGAGTGGAAGTGGAGGGGCGTTCCGACCTGGTATCAGGACGGAATGCTCTTCACCGGCGAGACCTACAAAAAGGTCGTGAAGATGACCTTCGCCAAGGGCGCCGCGCTTGACGACCCATCAGGCCTGTTCAACTCGAGCCTCGATGGCAATGTCAGACGCGCTATCGACTTCCAGGAGGGCGAGGAGATCAATGAGGAGGCGTTGAAGGCGCTTTTCCGGGCGGCCGCGGCGCTCAATTCCCGGGTTCAGCCCAGCTGATCGCTCAGCGCGTAGATGCGATCCGTCACCACCCACTTCACGCCTTCGGGGGCGAAGGGCAGGCGGCGCTGGAACTGGTCCATCAGGCGCTCCCATGCCTGGATTTCAGGGTCCGTCGCGTCGCGCATTGCCTTGGCAGCCGGATCGAAACCGGGCCCGGTTTCCATCACCATGACCAGCCGGTCTCCTGCCTGCCAGATTTCCATATCCTCGATGCCGCTCTCGCGCAGGGATCGCGTGACCGCTTCGGGTGGGCCGCCTGGACGGTGCCAGTCGCGATAGGCCGCGATCGCATCCGGATCGTCCTGAAGGTCCAGGATCAGTATGTGGCGCATGGCGGAATCTCATCCTGATTGGCGCAGCATCGCGTGGTGTGGCTGGTACTCGAATCGCGGCGCTGCTCAAGGGCAACGGATGTCGTCGCGTCCATCGATACCCTCACGTTGGTCCCACGTTATCTGGACAGTTTGACTTGAAGTAAGCACTTGTGCAATCTGGCTTTCACAAATGAAATCGTTTGCGTGAGGCCGGAGAGCCTGGATGTTTGATACGCCCGTTTCCCTCCTGGGCCGCCGACTGATGGTCGGCGGCCTCTTTTTTGTCCGCAAAAGCGTATGATGGCTCCTCGGCTTCCGGGCGCCGACCGACAATCCGATTATTTTGACGATGGGAAAAACAGGGATGGGTAAAGGCCAGCGCTTCACCAGGCGGGCAGTGATGGAGGGGTCGGCGGCCGCGGCTGTCGGGCTCTCCGTGCCCAGTTCCCTGATTGCCGAGACAGTCGCGCCCCACCGCAACCGCCTCTGGTATCGTCAGCCGGCGCATGAATGGACCGAGGCTTTGCCGATCGGCAATGGCCGGCTCGGCGCGATGGTGTTCGGCGGGACTGCGCATGAACGGCTGCAGCTGAACGAGGATACGCTCTGGGCGGGCGGGCCCTATAATCCGGTCAATCCGGAGGCGCATGCGACACTGCCTGAGGTACGGCGCCTGATTTTCGCCGGCCGCTATGCCGAGGCGCAGACGCTGGCCAATGCGAAGGTAATGGCCAAGCCACTGACTCAGATGCCCTATCAGACGGTCGGCGACCTGCTGATCGATATGCCGAAGGTCGATGCCGCCTCCGTGACCGGCTATGAGCGGGAGCTCGATATCGACGCGGCGATCGCTACGACGCGTTTCGTCTCGAACGGCGTCAC
>JBDTXU010000111.1:0-6730 GCA_040006055.1 Sphingomonas bacterium
AGCGTGAAATCATGGCCACCCCGGATCATCGCGGCGATCTGCTTTTCGCGCTGCGGCCGATCCGGCGCCGCGCTCGCAAATGGCCCGATCCGGCGTTTCCGCGCGAAGGTGAGCGCGGCATCGAGCGTTCGCGCTTCGATCGCGGGAGCAAGAGCCTCGGCATCCTCGCTGCCGATCCCGACCTGATGAAATACGCCAACCACCCTCCTCTTCCCCAGGCCCCGGCGCGCCATCGCGCTTGCGCGCGCTTCGCCAAAGGCCCGATCATCAATATAACCAAGGCCGGCGAGCTTCTCGGCAAGTGCAGCCGGATCGGCTGCATCCCCTTCCCAGCCGCGTTCGCGAATCTTGCGGATCAGATAAGAAACAAGTCGCGCCCGGGTCGTTGCAAAGCGTTCGACATAGCGAAGTGCCAGCCGATCAAGCGCCGCTGCGTCGAGTTGCGGAGGAGGGCGACGGTCCCGGTTCGTCCCCGAAGAAGAAGGAGCGGAAGGCATGGCCATCATTGTGCCACACTCGGAACGGATTTTGAACGCTTGCAAGCGGCAGAGATGCAGGCTTCAAAAAAGGAGCGGTCTTTGGGGAAAGGCCGCTATCAAGGGCGCAAAAAGAAGATGGTGAGTGATGTTCTGGAATCGGACAGGCTGTTGGCTCCGGGGGCCACGGTGACAGCGACCGCGACCGAGGATAGCCTCGTGCGCCGTTTCGCCGATTTCGAAACCCTGGGTGACGCGCTGGATTATGCGGCAAGCGGCGCGCGGGGCCTGAATTTTCACGATGCGCGCGGCACGCTCGTTCGCCCCTATCCTTTCGTCGAACTGCGCCGGGATGCCCTGGCGATGGCGTATCGCCTGATCGCCGCCGGCGTGAAGCCCGCGGATCGCATCGCACTGGTCGCCGAGACGAGCGCTGAGTTTGCCACTTTGTTCTTCGGCGTGATCTATGCCGGCGCATGGCCGGTGCCGCTGCCGCTGCCGACTTCGTTCGGCGGGCGCGATTCCTATATCGAGCAGCTCCGCGTCCAGCTCGGCAGCTGTGATCCGACGATGCTGATCTACCCACCCGAGCTTGGCCAGATGGCGGGCGAAGCGGCACGTCTTGTCGGCACCGAGGGTGTGGCTTGGGACGAACTGATTGCGCGCCCTGCGATCGAGACAGCGCTGCCGGCCGCGAGGGGCAGCGACATTGCCTATCTGCAATATTCGAGCGGATCGACGCGTTTCCCCCATGGCGTCGCGATCACGCACCACGCCCTGCTCAATAACCTCGCCGCGCATGGCCATGGCATGGAACTCCAGGGAAGCGATCGCTGCGTCTCCTGGCTGCCCTGGTATCACGACATGGGGCTGGTCGGCTGCTTCCTGTCACCGGTCGCCAACCAGGTTTCGACCGATTATCTGAAAACCGAAGATTTCGCACGGCGGCCGCTCGCCTGGCTCGACATGATCAGCCGCAACCAGGGCACCACCCTCTCCTACTCGCCGACCTTCGGCTACGATATCTGTGCCCGGCGCATGTCGAGCCAGACCAAGGCGAGCGACAGGTTCGACCTGTCGCGCTGGCGCGTCGCCGGTAATGGCGCGGACATGATCCGCCCCGACGTGATGCAGAATTTCGTCGACGCCTTTGCCGATGCGGGCTTCAAGGCGAGCGCTTTCCTGCCGAGCTACGGGCTGGCGGAGGCGACTCTGGCTGTCTCGATCATGCCGCCGGGCGAGGGCATTCGCGTCGAGCTGGTCGAGGAGACTCAGCTTTCCGGTGTCGCAGCCGGGCGCGATCGGCCGCAACGCTACCGCGCACTGGTCAATTGCGGCAAACCGGTGCGCGACATGAAGGTCGAGATCCGTGAGGAAGACGGCACCCCGCTTCCCGAGCGCGCGATCGGTAAGCTCTGGTGCTCGGGCCCGTCGGTGATGGCCGGCTATTTCCGCGATCCCGATGCGACCACCGCCTGTATGACCGATGGCTGGCTCGACACCGGCGACATGGGATATCTGTCTGACGGCTATGTCTATATCGTCGGCCGGGCGAAGGACATGATCATCATCAACGGCCGCAATCACTGGCCGCAGGACATCGAATGGGCAGTCGAGCAGCTACCCGGCTTCAAGGCCGGCGACATCGCCGCCTTCGCGATCACCACGCCAGGCGGCGAGGAAACCCCCGCCGTGCTCGTCCAGTGCCGCAGTTCGGACGATGCCGAACGGGTGCGGCTGCGCGAGGAAATTCGCGAGCGCGTGCGCTCCGTCACCGGCATGAACTGCGTGATCGAACTGATCCCGCCGCGCACCCTGCCCCGCACCAGCTCCGGCAAGCTCAGCCGCGCCAAGGCGCGCAATCTCTATCTCAATGGCGAGATCAAACCCTACGATATCGCCGCCTGATTCGCGTCCGAGGCGATGGCAGGAGGTCGGTTCTCGGGTCGGCACGTCGCCTTTCATAGCCGCGTGAAGGCTTTTCGCAGCCGCCAGGGTTGTATTTCCGCACAAATTTCAAAAAAAAGCTTCGAATCGGCGCGAACCTAACCATCCGCTAACCACCTCGCGGCTATTTCGGATTGTGTGAGCACCGAACCCTCCTCCCAATTCGCCAAGCCCACGCTTGATGTGCGTGCGCTGCTCGGCCTGTACGATCCGGCCGACTCGACCGATTGGGGGCCGATTCGGGCGGCGCAGCTCAATGCGGGCGGGCAGCTCGCTCTGTTCCTGCTCGGCGCCAATGTCATCGCCGCGATGCTGGTAACATTGGTGCTCCAGCGGGTCGCCCCGCTCTGGCTGTTGGCGAGCTGGGGCGCGATCGTCGCGGCTATCGCCGCTGCTGTCACCTTCCGCCGACTCGCGGCGCGCCAGCGCACCGCGCAGACGGCAACAGTTGGCGATGTTCGCGATACAGTCATCGAAGGCATCGCCCTCGCCGTGATCTGGTCGCTGCCCGAACTTATCTTCGGCGCCTATGCCGGGCCGATCACTGCGCTCAACCTGTGGATCGTCGTGTCGCTGTTGATGACGGCCTCAGCGGTTGCGATGGCGGCATTGCCGCTGGCGACCCTGGTCTTTCTGGGCATCCTTGGATCCGCGCTCTCCACCATGATGTATTTCGTCGGCGGGCCGTTATTGGCGGCGATCGCGCTGTTTTTTACCGCGCTGCTGATGATCGGCTGCTTCATGCGCGGCAAAGCGTTGGTCGTGGTCCGTGCGAGCGAGATCGCGCTTGCTGAGCGCGACGAAACCGTCAGCCTCCTGCTGCGCGAGTTCGAAGCCCAAGAAGGCAATAGTGCCGACTGGTTGTGGGAAACCGATGCCAACCGCCGCATCGTTCGTGCAGCACCTCGCTTTGCGCATTCCCTGGGGCTCAACCCGCTCGAGGTGAACGGGATGCCGTTCCTCCAGATGTTGGCGGGGCCAACCTGGGAGGCCGGCAACTTCTCCCCGGGCCTGCGCGCCTTGGCCGCGAAGTTGAAGGGCCGCTCCGCATTCCGCGACCTGCTTCTCCCGGTCGAGATCGATGGCGCGCAACATTGGTGGGAAATGGCCGCCACGCCTCGCTTCGACGATACCGGGGCGTTTGTCGGTTTCCGCGGCGTCGGGTCGGACGTGACTGAACAACGCGCATCGGACGACAAGATCAGCCGGATGGCGCGCTACGACACGCTTACCGGCCTGCCCAACCGCCTATTGATCAACGAGACGCTCACCCAGGCGATGGCCGATGCGGAGAAATGGGGCAGCCGCTGCGCACTCGTGATGATCGATCTCGATCGCTTCAAGGCAGTCAACGACTCGCTCGGCCACCAGATCGGCGATCGGCTGCTTAGCCGGGTTGCCGAACGGCTCGCCCAGATGATGTCCGAGAATGAAGTGATCGGCCGACTCGGAGGCGACGAATTCGCCGTCGTCGTACGCGACGCATCCGACAGCGCGCGGGTCGAGAAGCTCGCGCAGACGATCATCGAAACGCTGTCGCGGCCCTATGACATCGACAAGCATACTCTGTATGTCGGCGCGAGCGTTGGTGTCGCGACCGGCCCGCGCGACGGGCGGACCGCTGAGATGTTGATCCGTTCTGCCGATCTCGCGCTCTATCGCGCAAAGGATGCCGGCGGCGGTACCTTCCGCAGCTATGAACCGCAGCTCCATGTCGATGCCGAGGAGCGCCGCGTCCTCGAAATGGCTTTGCGCAAGGCCGTGCAGAACAATGAGTTGCATCTGCATTATCAGCCGGTCGTCGCCGCCGACACGGGCGATCTCACTGGCTTTGAGGCATTGCTGCGCTGGACTCATCCTGAGCTCGGTCCGATCTCGCCGGTCAAGTTCATTCCCCTGGCCGAGGAGGCCCGGTTGATCGGGCCAATCGGCGAATGGGTGCTGCGGACGGCATGCGACGAGGCAGCGCGCTGGACCTCGCCCGCGCGGGTGGCGGTCAATGTTTCGCCCGAACAGCTCCACAATCCGACCTTCGTGTCGGTTGTCGCGTCGGCGCTCGCCAATAGCGGTCTGTCGGCGGAGCGGCTCGAGCTCGAAGTGACCGAAAGCGTCTTCATGCGCGAGGGCACCGGCGCCACCAAGGTGCTGGAGCGCATCCTCGATCTCGGCGTCCGCCTCAGCCTGGACGATTTCGGGACTGGCTACTCCTCGCTCGGCTATCTCAGCCGGACGCGTTTCTCGTCAATCAAGATCGACCGCAGCTTCGTGCAAGGCGCCGCCAAGGGCGTGCCGGAAGCGATCGCGATCATCCGCGCCGTCGTCGCGCTCGCGCAGAGCCTGGGCATGGCGACAACGGCTGAAGGCGTCGAGACCGAGGAGGAGCATTTGATGGTCCAGAATCTCGGCTGCACCAAGGTCCAGGGCTATTATTTCGGCCGCCCCCTGCCGGTCGAAGAAGCGCGCGTGATCGCGAACCGCAACTGGAACAAGGCGGTAGCGGCGTGAATTTCGGCCCGGCTGCGCCGACCATCCAGTTTCAGTTTCGCCAAACCCGCTAACGGCTTGCCCGGGCGACCGCGCCGCGCTAAAGCCCGCCACCGCACAGGGGTGTAGCTCAGTTGGTTAGAGCGTCGGTCTCCAAAACCGAAGGCCCTCGGTTCGAGTCCGAGCTCCCCTGCCACCATCCATATAAGAACGCCCCATAAGTCGAGCGGCCTGGCGTGGTGGGTATTACGCAATCATGCGATGATGCGAAATACGCTATGGCATTACCCCCAGGATAGGATGCCGCGGCAGAACACGCATGTTGATCGTAGAAGATACCAATGCTGAAAACCGCAATGAATGCGCCATCTATTCTTTATAGAATGGCGAGAAATGAAGATTCGACGGAGTCTTCCGAGCGCAGGATTATTATAGCAAAGGGGCCCTTCATCATTCTGGCCTATGGATATTTGTCCCTCCCGCTGGAGGTGCGCTGCGCCGCCTGGATCAATTGCCCCGATGGCGATGTGATGTCAGGCGAGATAGAGGCCGTTATGCGGCAATGGCACCAGCATGCGCAGCTCACCCCCGACTCCAGGTGAATCTGCTCAAGACCGCCGATGATGGCGTCAGCGCCGGGCAAGTTTCGTCTCCGCACCGCCTGTCCAGCGGGCGATAGCCGGCCAGCAGGCATAGGAGCCCATCTTTCCCCCCTCTTCTCTTGCTTTCCGGGCGCACCAGCGCTATCTGCGCGGTCAATCCGAAATCGAGGATTGGACGGCGCCGGTTCCTTGGGACCGGGCAGCGGTCCCATGCCTCGATCTCGTGGCGTTTTATAAAAGCGAGCTGAACAGCGTGGCGAAGACGACACCGATCGAATTTTTCCGTCAGGTCCAGGCCGAGACCAGGAAGGTCGTCTGGCCGACGCGGCGCGAAACGGTCATGACCGGGGTGATGGTGATGATCATGACCACGCTTCTGGCGGTCTTCTTCTTCGGGATCGATACGATCTTCGAAGCGATCGTGAAGATGCTGCTCAGCCTCGCGAACTGAATTTGGGACGACACATGGCGCGCTGGTACATTATTCACGCTTATTCCGGGTTCGAGGGCAAGGTGCGCGACTCGATCATGGCCGAGGCGACCCGCATGGGCCTCGACGCGCTCGTCGAGCAGATTGAGGTGCCGACCGAGACGATCACCGAGGCCCGCCGCGGCAAGAAGGTGTCGGTCGAGCGCAAGTTCATGCCTGGCTACGTCCTCGCCAAGCTCAATATGAACGACGATGTTTATCACTTGGTGAAGAACACCCCGAAGGTGACCGGCTTCCTTGGATCGATGGGCAAGCCCCAGCCGATCAGCGAGACGGAAGCCGCGCGGATGCTGAATTCGAAGGACGAGGCAGCCGCCGCGCCGAAGCAGAAGATGAAGGTCGATTACGAGATCGGCGATTCGGTGAAGGTGCTCGACGGCCCGTTCGCGAGCTTCAACGGCATCGTCGAGGAGCTCGATTTCGATCGCAGCCGCGTCAAGGTGTCGGTGTCGATCTTCGGCCGCGCAACGCCGGTCGAGCTGGAATTCGAACAGGTCGAACGGGCAAAGTAATTTCGTTTTTCGTCACCCCGGACTTGTTCCGGGGTCCACCGCGCGGCCTGCGCCTGCGGCTCGGTGGATGCCGGAACAAGTCCGGCATGACGGGTTTGGCGTTTGTAAAATGCGTATCCGCGGGAGGCAGTCTTCGGACCGTCGTTTGGACCGCTAAACTTGAAACAGAGTGAGTGAGACATGGCAAAAAAGATTACCGGCTATATCAAGCTGCAGGTG
>JBDTXU010000112.1:0-4968 GCA_040006055.1 Sphingomonas bacterium
TTCCCCCGCGCTTACCAAGAAGCCCACAAAGGAGGTCAGAGTCATTTATCGGCGGCAGCCCTGCTGGCCAAAAATGACTCCGCGTCGTTAGGCCGTAGACTGATAAAAGCGGTCTGACGGCTTTCGCCCCACTTTCGGTCGTTGCCAACGCTTATCGCTAGCCCCGAAAACCGACATTCGATGTGGAGCTTTGACACGCTGACGATGGGGTTCGTCGGCACTTTTCAATTAAAACCCCATAGCCTTTTGGTCCCCGCCGTTCGCTTCACGGATATTAGGGCGATGTAATTATTCATTTTTAACCAATACAATGAGATTGCTTTTTTAGAGCGCGGTCAGCTCAATAAGGAGAGCGTTATCACGAGATTTGCTGTTATTTGCATGTTACTGCTTGCGGCGTGCTCGCCGAGCAAGGACAGCAAGCATTACCCCCATGGGGAACGCAGCTTTCGCTTGGGTGCATTCCACCGCATTTTCGTGCGTGGCGTCGATAACGTGACCGTTCGGTTCGGCCCAACCTTTTCAGCCCACGTGGCAGGACCAACTAATATTTTGGACGAATTGGTCATCGCGCGCGAAGGAGACATTCCTGGGATGGTCAATGGCGCTAAAGCAGATTTTGCAAGTAAAGAAGACATCGCTGCGATGAACGATGTTCTCTCGATCGATCGAGACTTCAAATCGGTAAGTGAGTGGAATACCCCAAATCCTGTTCGTGTCAATATCGTCATTACCATGCCTCGAATCCACAGCATGAATACCTTAAGTTCCGGAACCGTGTCGATCGATGGTTTAAGCGGGGAGCATTTTAAAGCTGCAGTCAGTGGCGGATATCTTTTACTACAAAATGCTCACGTTAATAAAATTAACATATTTATAGGAGCCGGATCTCTTGTTGCGAGCGGCAAAGTCAACGTTCTGGATATTCTGATTAATGGCAGCGCACCCGACGTTAATCTTCGGCGACTTGTCGTCAACCGGGCCGTTGTGCAAACAGATGGTTTCTCCCACAAGCTTTATGCCGACGTGCGCGGGCCGGTTACTGTATCAGGGTGGGGTTCGGATGATCTTCATTTTGGCAAGGGCGCACTGTGCACTGTAATAAAGCCGCAACTTCCGGCCGACGACGGTTCTGCCTTTTCACGGCACGATAGGAAGATAATGACACCCGACAGCTGCTTTCCGAACTGATCGCGCGATGCCCAATCTGGACGTTAGCGTTACGTAAACATGCGAGCTTGAGGCTAACATGGCCACTCAGGCGAGGCTTTCCTGATGATTCTCTGTACAGCTTCCACCCCCCATTGCTCTTGGTGACGTGTTACCACCGAACGGGTGTGACACCAGGATGAACGGCAGCTTTGAGCTTTTCGTCTTCAAAAGTTGGCCTTCCGGAATCCACCATTCCGAGCCTCTGCCGCGGCCGCAACTCGGCCTGGTTCGGTCGATTCCCGGCCACGCCGCCAACTGTCACGAATTGATCGGATCGTCAGGCTTGCTCACCGTTTATCCACCCGCCGAGCTTCGGTCGCTTTTCCTGCCAAGGGCAAGCTTGTTCGAGCTGGGCTGCGAGTCGGATCAGTGTCGCTTCGTCGGAGTAACGCGCCGAGAACATCATCCCGATCGGTAAACCCTCGCGCGAGTGGCCGAGCGGCAGAGAGATTGAGGGCTGACCGGTGAAGTTGAACGGAGCGGGGAAGGGAAAGACCTCGCCATTGCGGACCTGGATGTCTGCCGCCGACACGTTGACCGGATCGAGATAGCCGATCTTGGGCGGCGGGGTTCCCATCACCGGGCATAGGAACACGTCCCAATCCTCGAAAAAACGAAGCGTCGCTCGGGCTCGCATCCGGCGTTCCTGCGCGCTGTAGAGTGCGTCGACACCCGACACCGAACGCGCGCCGTTAAGCGCTGCCCAGGTCAGCGGTTCCAGCTCTTCCGCTGCCGGCTCGCGTCCAATCGCCTCGATCATCCGCTTCATGCCGGCAGCAAAGTTTGCGCCCGCAAGCGGCAGATTGGCGACGTAGTCGCTAAGCATATTGATGCCGAGCGCACGCTCCTCCACGTGATGGCCGAGCCCGTCGAGCAATCGCGCGGTATCTTCGAGCACTCCTTGCACGTCGGGATGAATCGCGCCTCCGAGCGGCGTCTCGCCCGACCACGCTATGCGGAGCCGTCCCGGATCGCGCCCGATTTCGTCCGCATAAGGCCGTTCCTTCGGTGGGATGGCATAGGGTGACCCCGGCTCCGGATTGCCGGTCACGTCGAGCATCACCGCGGTATCGCGGACAGTGCGGGTGATCACGTGCTCGACGACGTTGCCTTGGGCGAAATCATAGCCGTCGGGCAGATGCGGGTTGCGGTCGCGTGTCACCTTCAGCCCGACCAGGCCGCAGCACGAGGCCGGGATCCGAATCGAGCCAAGGCCATCGCCGCCGTGCGCCATCGGCACCATGCCGGACACTACCGCTGCCGCCGAACCGCCTGACGATCCGCCCACGATGTGGCCGAGGTCCCATGGATTTCGACATGGCCCGAACAGTGCGCCTTCGGTCGTGCCGGCGATCCCAAACTCCGACAGGTTGGTCTTGCCCATGGTGACGACCCCGCTCGCCCGGTAGCGGCGCATCAGGCCACTGTCTTGGGTGTCCGTGAAGCCCGCATTCGCGGCATAGCGGCTGCCCGACGTGCGCGGCCAACCCCTCACCTGCAGCAGCAAATCTTTCACCAGGAATGGAACGCCCGTGAACGGACCTTCCGGCAGCGGCCCAACCGCCGCCGCCCGCGCCTCATCGAACGCGCGATAGACGACGGCGTTGATCTCGTGATCGTACCGCTCGATGCCCTCGATCGCGGCGTTGACGACCTCAAGCGGTGACACCTCACCATGCCGGATCAGCGCAGCCAAGCCGACGGCATCGTGGGCCGTATATTCAGAGAACTTCATCGCCCCTCTTTGCCCGACTAATTTGCTTCCTCAAAGGGGTCTGCTTCAGGCTCTCCCAAGATAAGAGCAGACTGTCTTCATCCCACCAATGTCGGCCGCCAGATCCTATTCTGAACGAACGGCAATTTACGGGGGCACGACCTAGTTGGCTGAACGTCCGAATGTGGGCGCATAGCCGCTGATCCCGTCCGCTCTCGCGCGAACGACAGCTACCGACCCACTAGCGGCTATTCGATTTTCACGGCTCGATGACTGCTTATGCCGGGATCGACCATTTCCGTTGTTGGCTTTCTGTATTGGCAAATGACCGGTGCTGCGAATGACTATCGCGGCGCACGTCTTCGGGTTACATTCGACTAGTAAGAAGGCCGTGCTTCGAGTCGAATTACAGCTGGGTCGATCCTGTGAAACGTCGACGTGATGGTCGGCGAGGTTTCATGGCCGAGCGCGAGGTAATGAGATCCGGCCTGCATTGAGGTTTGTTGGCGATTTTTGAGAAACAGCTCGGGGAGCGGCCGAAGATGCGTATCCATCACTTTGTCATCAGGCTGTGTCTGCTCGCGGCGTTCTTTCTGGCGTTGCCGATCGCGCCGGCCACCGCACAGATCGGCAACACGGACGTTGTCGGGGGGGCAGGCGGCGCCTACGACCAGGATCAATGCCCGGATGGCGCGCTGCTTACCGGCATGCACTATTCGGGCAACAAGGACATCAACACCGTTACACCGATCTGCACGACCTATGTAAATGGCCAGGCCGCCGGCGCGCCGATCGTCTTGCGCAAGTGGGGAACGGCCTATGACCCGACCTCCGGGTTTGGCGCAGTGAGGCCGACCCCGGCCTGCCCTCCCAATACGGCGGTGGAAGGCATCACCGTCGAGGTATCGAATGTGAACCTGGTCCACTCCTTTCGCTTCCAATGCCGCAATCCGCTCTTGCATACATATTACGACAGCTCCGCGGCGTCGCTTAGCGGAGGGGCCAAGAAATATGAAAAATACGTCGGCTGCGGCGGTGGCGCGATCGCGATCGGCATCGTGGTCCACCATGGCGCCCTGATCGATGCGCTGGGGCTGATCTGCAAGACCTGGATCGTGGTAAGACCGATCAGGAGGACCGGACCGCCCAGGACCCCGCCGACGCCTTCGGGCCCGTCCGTGACGCTGCGCGTGACGGTCGGCGGCGCCTGGAAGATGCAAACGGACGGGGGGGCCCGCACCAACCTCACCTTGTCCCCACTGGGTCAAGGGCTCAACCCCTTCGGGCAGGACAGCGAACTGATGGGAATGGCCGGCCAGATCGCTAGTCCCGGCGGGCTGGCGAGCTCGACGACCGGCGGCCTTCAAGGCACGTTTCCTCCTGGCCGCCTGCTGACATTCACCTACTTCAGACCGGACGGAGCGACGGGCACCTGCCAGTTGGTATATTCGACGGACGGACAGTCGCTCAAGGGCACCTGTGTGGAGAAGGGGACGAGCTTCAATTGGGACGGAACGCGCGGCTCCTGGCCGGCGCCGTAGCGCAGGATCGGCTCGATCGTTCAGGCCGAGCCGGAGCAGCGCCGATGTAGCTCCTGGTTGTCGACTGCGCGATCATCAATCATTGCGTGGCCAACGACCGTTTCCCACCCAGTTGCGGACGTTCGGGATCAGTCCGCTTGAACCACCGCTTTCGGGATCGCCATACTCATGGCGAACGACCGGGATTAGGCCGCGTAGCTGCCGTCCCGCTCGAGGTGAACGGACGTCCGCTTACGCCGTCTGACCGCCCGCAAGCGGACGGGCCGCTTTCGCACCAATGTCGGCCGCTCAGCCTCGTGCCGAAAGCGATCGTTTATCAATTCACAACCTAGGGGGCGGAACCGAAGTTCATGCCATCGAGTTTCCCGATTTTCGTCATGCCGGACTTGTTCCGGCATCCATGTTTCCGCAAGGGGTGCAAGCGTTGCTCTTGCGGCTCGATGCGCTCGAGCGAGATTGTGTTCCCCGAACACAATCTTGGCTTTCCGGGGGAAAGCCAAA
>JBDTXU010000113.1:0-14290 GCA_040006055.1 Sphingomonas bacterium
GACGGTCGAAACCTCGGTGCTTCGCCCTTCCCTGTTCTTTCCCTGTTACGGGCGCAGCTTCCCTGTTCCGCGCGCGGCTCTTCCCTGTTAATGAATAACAGGGAAGGCAGGTTTCAAGGCACTGAATAAGCGCGTAAAATTTGCCTAAAAAATCCAACAAAAGGGCCAAAATCGGGGCAAAAAATAAAATCTTCCCTGTTCTTTCCCTGTTAATCGCCCAGGAACAGGGAAAGCGGCGGCCAAAATTGCCGGTGTTTGATCGTCCCAGCTCAACTCGGCTTCGCGATCGCCGCCGCTATCTCGGCGCTCTTGGCGGCTCTCAGGTCGCCGCAATGGCGGATCGATTCGATGGTGCGCTCGAAAGTCAGCACGCCAGCGCCAGCCGCGCGGACCTTGGGGCCGAGCAGGCTGTTGATCCGGTCGGCACGATCGGCGCCGCACTGGTATGCCAGCGCCTGGGGCAGGCGGCTGGTGATGAAGATGCCGTTGCTCCCGGCGAGCAGCGTGTCGTAATTGGCGAGGATCCATTCGCCGGTGAAATCGGCAGTGCCCTCCGAGGTGGCGAGACCGAAGATCAGCCCGATCTTGTCGAAGGGGCGAAGTCGCGGGTCGTTCAGGCCGAGTAGATATTGGGCGACATCGGTCCGCCCGCTCCCGGCCGCCGCGCCGAGCGCTGACTGGCGCAAGGTCGGATCCTCGCTCGCCAGCCCGATCTCGACCAGCTTCTTGGCTGCGGGCAGGCCACCCTTCGATACGACGACGCCGAGCCCGGCACCAAGATAGGCCTGGTCGATCGCCTGCTTGTCTCCGGCGAGATATTTCTCGGCGGCCGCCTCCAGCTTCGCGCTGACCGCCGCGTCATGGCCCTCATCGACGACAAAGCCGACCAGGTTCTGGCGCAGCTTCTGCTTGTCGGGCGTATCGCTGAGATGCGCGCCAGCGGCGGGATCGAAGCCGATCGCGGCCAGGCGCGGCGCATAGGTCGCGTCCATCAGCCGGCGATAGGCAGCGTCGGACTCGGGGCCGATCAGGCCTCGCAGTTTGAGCCCGGCCAGACGCGATCCGCCATCGACGCTCGCAGCTGAATCGGGGTTGGCGGCCAGGTTCTTAGCCGCGGTGACGAGCCAGTTCACAGGTGCCTTGCCCGCCCGGAAGGCTGCCCAGAGACTGTCATTGGCGGCGAGTGCTTCGCCTGGCGAAAGCGTGGCGAAGGTCCCGATCAGCTTCTGCCAGTCGGCCGGCTCAAGGTTGAAGCGGTAATAGCCGGTGCCACCGACATTGGGCATGACCACACCGGTCCGGCCCGCAGCGAGTGTTGTGACGGGCTTGTCGAGCAGGGTGCAGCTCTTCGCCGCATCGACGCGCAGGCAGAGCGGAATCGTCCATTGCTCCGCTTTCGGCGAGCTGCCGAGAAACGCATAACGCGACTGGGTCGCGACCAGCTTGCCGCCTTGCCGGGTGATATCGACCACCGGCACGCCCTGCTGGTCGACGAAGCTTTTCATCGCGGCGAGAACGCGCGGGTCCTTGGCGCCATCGGCGAGCGACTGGAAGAATTGTTCGGACGTCGCATTGCCATAAGCATGCCGCTTGAGGTGCAGGCGCACGCCCGCCTTGAACTTCTCGTCGCCGAGATACGCTGCGATCATCGAGATGACATGGCCGCCCTTGCCATAAGTGATGTTGTCGAAGGCGCTGTCGATCTGGCTGTTCTCGGTGATCGGCTGGTGGATCGGCCGGCCGACCTCGAGCGCATCCGTGTTCATCGCGCGGAAGCCCTCGTCGAGCGCGCCGACGCCGATATGGAGCTCGGGCCGCCATTCATTGCCGATCCGGTAGCCCATCCAGTTCGCGAAACTCTCGTTGAGCCAGATATCGTCCCACCAGGCCGGGGAGACGAGATCGCCGAACCATTGGTGCGAGAGCTCATGCGCGACGATCATCCCGAATTCCTGGCGCTGACCGGTCGGCGCACCCTTGTCGAGCAGGATGATGCCATCACCATAGGTGTCGGCCCCGGCATTCTCCATCGCGCCCGGCATCACCGGCGAGGCGATCTGGTCGAGTTTGGGGAAGGGGAAGGGTTCGCCGAAATATTTCTCGAGCAGGCTCACGATGCGCGGACTCTCCGCCATCACATAATCGAGCTTGCCCGTCTGGGCCTGGGTCGCAAAGACGCCGAGGGGCAGCGGCGTGCTGCGCTCCGGCGTGGGCGGCACAGCCCCGGTCTGGTTCAGGAACGGACCGGTGATGAGCGCGATGAGATAGGTTGGCAGCGGTCTGGTTGCGGCGAACTGGTGTTTTTCGAGAGCGCCGGTCTTGGTGACGCTTGCCTCGGCCGCGTTGCTGACGGCCTTGTAACCCGGGCTCGTGGTGATCGAAATCGTGAAGGGCGTCTTGAAGCCGGGTTCGTCGAATCCGGGATATGCAGCGCGCGCGTCGATCGATTCGAACTGGCTCCAGCTATACCAGATGTCGCCGACCTTGATGTGGTAGAGGCCCGAGGCATCAGTGCCGAACTCGCCGTCATAGTCGAAGACGAGCGTGGCCGCGCCCGCCGGGAGCGGCTCGGCGAAATCGAGCCTGACGACACCGGTCGGATCGACCTGGGTCCAAGTCGCGGCGATGCTCCGCCCGCCGACTTTGGCGATTGCCTTGCTCACCGCAAGGTTGCGGCCGTGCATATAGAGGCTTTTGGTCGCTGCCCTGACGCTGATGTCGATCTCGTCATGGCCCGAAAAGCGCGGCTGATCGGGCAGGATCGTGAAGTCGAGCCGATAGGCGATCGGCTTCGCGGCGTCGGGCAGCTTGCCCTTGGGTGCCGCCGGGTCAGCGACGATGGGGGCAGGGGCGGGTGGCGGCGCGGCCTGGGCGAAAGCAGTGGTCGACAGGAGCGACAGACAGGTCGCGGCAAAGACAGCGCGCATCGGATTTCCCCTAAAGGTGTATTATGTGGCTAACACGACGATTTCTGTCAGGCAAGTGAGCGACCTTAAGCGGCGGTTGAAGGCCGGTCTTTCCGGATCGAACCTACTGATTTCAGGGCGTTGCACGCGCGCAGAGAAGGTGTATTAACACGGCGATACACTCATGGGGGTGACCGTGCCGCGTTCTTTCAAGCCTGACAGCGAAGTCTGAGATGTTCTTCCGTTTTCGGAACGGCGCTGAATGCTTGGCGCTCACGATTGCGTCTTTCGCGCCCATCACAGCTTGGGCCGGCCAGGAAAGGCCCGCTCCGGCACCCGCGCCCGCAGTCACGACTACGGGCGCAAAAGTCTATACCCCAGCCGATTTTACGCGTTTCGCGCCACAAACCGCCTATGACATGCTGGCGCAGGTGCCGGGCTTCACCATCCGTGCCGCAGACACGGCGCGCGGCCTCGGACAGGCTTCCGAAAATGTGCTGATCAACGGGCAGCGCATCACTGACAAAGCCGGTGGCGCCGTCGCGCAACTCCAGAAGATTGCGGCTGGAGACGTCGAGCGCATCGAGATCAGGGAGGCCGCCTCCCTCGGCATCGCCGGCCTCACCGGAGAAGTCGCCGACGTCATCGTCAGGGCCAATCGCAAGGGATCCGGCAATTTCAGCTGGAGCCCGGCCGTGCGCGCGCATTATGCCAGGCCGCGCTGGCTGGACGGCTCGATCAGCTATAGCGGCACGACAGGAGATCTTGGCTATACGCTCTCCCTTGAGAACAAGGCTGGCCGCGGCGCGATGGGCGGCGATGATTATCGCATCCTGTCCCCGACCGGTGCCCTGATCGAGCGTCGCGATCAGGTGAACTGGAACAGTTCCGATGACGCCAAATTCTCGGTCATCCTGAAATATGGCGACAAAGGCCCGGTCCAGGCCAATCTCACGCTCGATTATGATCCCAATTGGAGCCGCGGCAACAATTTCCAGCGCCGCACCCGCACCGATGGCAATGACAATGACTGGAACTATCATAGCCACAGTTTCGGCTTTGAATATGATGTGAGCGGAGACGTCTCAGCGCCGCTGGGCGGAGGTCGACTCAAGTTCATCGGCCTGCGCCATTTCGAGCACGACCCCCTGCGGATCGATCAGCGTACCGACTATGACAGCGGCGCCCCCAGCGATGGCCTGCTTTACGGCCAGGATCAGAAGATCGGCGAAACCGTCGGGCGCTTCGAATATCATTGGAAGGGCGGCCCGAACGATTGGACCATCTCGCTCGAGCGCGCCTATAATCGGCTCGCGCAGGTCAGCACGCTTGCCGAGCTCAAGCCTGATGGCAGCTATGCCGATATTCCCTATCCGCAGGGTAGCGGTACCGTCGAGGAAACGCGCTACGAAGGCATTGCTTCACTCAGCCGCTCGCTGTCGCCCAGGCTGGATCTGCAGCTTGCCGGCGGCGCCGAATATTCGCAGCTGGGCGAAGTGGGCATCGGCACCAGGCCGCGCCGCTTCTTCCGGCCAAAGGGCAGCGCATCGCTCGCCTGGCGGCCCGCGGCGGGCTGGGACGCGAGCCTCAAGGTCGAGCGCAAGGTCGGCCAGATCAGCTTCTCCGACTTCCTCGCCAATCAAGACGTGACCAATAATCGCGCCAATGACGCAAACCCAAATCTCGTCCCGCCGCAGAGCTGGGAAGCGACTGGCGAGCTCGGCCGGAATTTCGGGCGCTGGGGCAAGACGCGGCTGAAGCTCTATCGATATTGGGTCGAGGACATCGTCGATCACATCCCCGTCGGCGTTGATGGCGATGCGGTAGGCAATTTGCCGCGCGCGACGCGTTTGGGCGTGGAGAGCATCAGCACGATCCAGTTCGATCCCATCGGCTGGCGCGGGGCGAAGCTCGACGCCGATATCGGGGTGGAGCGCAGCCGCGTGCGCGATCCGCTGACCGGGCAGTCGCGCGCGATCAGCAACACGCATGATGCCTGGGCTTCGCTGACGCTGCGCCATGATGTCCCGGGTTCCCGCTTCGCCTGGGGCGCCGGACTATCCTACGACCATTACGGCCTCGCCTATTATCTCGATGAGGTGAACCAGAACTGGGAAGGGCCCTATGCGAGCGTCTTCGTCGAGCGGAAGAATTTCCACGGCGTCAAGGTGAACTTCCAGGTCTTCAACATCAATGACGGCCGCGTGCGCTTCTATCGCACCGTCTATTCGGGGCGCCGGAACGGTGCGCCGATCGCATTCTACGAGCGACAGCATCAGATGGTGGGGCCAATCTTTACGCTGACCGTGAGCGGCAGTTTCTAACAAAGGACCGCACGACATCGGGGCAGGCCGGGCACCGCTATAGTCGGGCAAGCCGGCCGATAACGTTAACATGGCCCTAGGCTCGAATCAGCGCGTATGAGCGCCGACGATCCGGCCTGTGTCAACCCCTACGGAGCCGCTGCCAGACGTCGCAAGCAAGATGGGGTGCGCAGGCCGCCAACCCCGCCACGCACGGTTTCCCTTCAGTACAGCGTCTTGAACATCCCTGATCAGCGCTTTGAGTCAATTCCACTGCCCATTTTGGCGTCCGCGAGGGCCTTCTAAAAAACGGCGATTGACAGCTTTCGAATCCATGTTAACGTTAACGTAGATCGAGTGTGGTGGAGCAGCCAAACTGCCCCTGCACGAGAATCAAAGCGGGCAAAAAAAGTCGCAAAAACATGCGACTACGGAGGGGGTAAAGAAATGTCGGGGATTACGTACACAGGACGACTCGGTTCGGACCAGCTCGCGCTGGAGAACGAACTTTCGCGCGGTGAGCGCGCAATCGGTATCCGCGCGGCACATCTGCTGTGCAAGGCGAGCGTCATTGCTCTGGGCTGCTCGATCCTGGCCCAGCCGGCACTGGCTCAGTCCAGCGCCACGGCGCAACAGGCCGGACAAGGCTTTGTGCTGGCGGACGATGCGGCGACACCTGGCGCGCTTCCGGTGGCGCCGCTTCCGAGCCAGGCGCAGGACACGGGCATTGAGGCCGATCCCCAGGCGGACGACATCACGGTCACGGGTTCGCGCATCATCACCAGCAACCTGAACTCTCCGACGCCGATCACGACCGTCAACGTGGCCGATCTGGCGAAAACCACTCCGAGCGATCTCGCTGACGGGCTGAACAAGCTTCCGCAGATCATTGGCGGACGCACCCCGCGCAACCAGGGCAATGCCAGCACCAACAATGGTGGCAACACGCTTGCGCTGCGGAACTTCGGCGCCTCGCGCACCCTGGTGCTGATGAACGGCCACCGCGTCCCGGCTTCGAACCAGGATGGTACCGTCAACATCGACACCCTGCCGCAGATGCTGGTCAGCCGCGTCGACATCGTCACCGGCGGCGCCTCGGCGGTCTACGGTTCCGATGCCGTGGCCGGGGTGGTCAACTTCATTCTCGACAAGAAGTTCAAGGGCCTTTCGATCAAGGCCGATGCCGGCATTTCCAAATATGGCGATGGCGAGGAGTGGCAGTTTGGCGCCGCCTGGGGTACCGATCTGTTCGATGGTCGCGGCCATTTCGAGGTTGCGGGGCGCTACCGCAAACAGGCACTGATCCCGATCAGCGCGCGGCCTTATGGTGAAAACGGGCAGGCGTGGCTGCTCGCCGGCAACGGTTCGACGGGAAATCCCTTCGTCAACGTGCCGTACTCGCGCGTCTTCAACAGCGGCCAATTCGGTAACGTCCAGTGCGGCACCGCCTGCGCCTATAATAACTACACGTTCAACACCGCTGGCGTGCTGAGCCCGATGGTCCATGGCATCCCGACCGGGACTGCCAATCTGGAGTCGGGGGGTGACGGCTCTTATGTGAAGAACGGTACGTTCCGGTCCGAGATCGAGATGAAGGACGTGTTCGGCCGCCTCAGCTACGATCTGAGCGACGATGTGAACGCCTATATTCAGGGCAGCTGGGCCGAGTCGGGGAACAAGTCGAACTGGATCACCTGGGTGGTCAGCCCATCCGCCAGCCGACCCAATACGCTCTTCGCGACCAATCCGTTCCTGGCGGCCACGACCCAACAGCAGCTCGGCGCAAGCATCGTCTGCGGTACGCCGGCCGCGACAGGCTGGCGATGCCTGCCGGGCGCGCCCGCCGTCTCGCCACAGACCAACACCACACCGCCACCGCCGCCAAACACGCCCTATTTCTCGGCGCCTTCCTATATCTGGAACAAGGTCGCCGGCGAGGACTCGCGCGATACGAACCGCCTGTACCGGACTGAGGCGCTCCAGCGGAACATCAATATGGAGCTGGGATTCACCGGCTCGCTCGGTGGATTCAAATGGGACGTCTTCTACAGTCACGGCGAGAGCCGGCTCAAGGTTACCAACCCGAACAACACCGACAACGCCAAATATCTCGCATCGCTGGACGCCGTGATCGCGCCGCCCGGCACGACGGTGAACGGGACGAATGTCGCCGGCTCGATCGTGTGCTGGGTCACGACCCAGCCGCAGTTCGCCGGCCTCTATCCGGGTTGCGTCCCGACCAACATCACTGATCCCAACGGCCCGTCGCTCGGCGCATATAATTATCTCAAAGTGTCGACCTCATGGGTCCTCACGCAGAAGATGGATAATATCGGCGGCTCGATCGGCGGCGACATCGGCTTCGGCCTGCCCGCCGGCAATATCAGGGCCAATATCTCCGGCGATGTGCGCTGGAACACCTACAAGATGGAGAGCGATTTCCGGCCGACCGATTTCGTCGATTGCACCGGGCTCCGCATGTGCCTCGCCAATGGCGGCGCGCCGGTGCGCTGGGTGCAGAACACCAATGCGCCCGTGGATGCGAGCAACAATGTCTGGGAAATCGCGGGTGAGGTGAATATCCCGCTGCTCAAGGACTTCCCGATCGCCCAGGAGCTCTCGGCAACCTTGGCCGGTCGCTACAGCAAATATTCGACCTTCAGCGCCGCCAAGACCTGGAAGGCCGGCCTTGACTGGCACGTCACTGATTGGCTCGCGTTCCGCGGCACGGCTTCGCTGGATATCAGGGCTCCGAACCTCAACGATCTCTATCAGCCCGCCGGCGTCTCATCGACCGGTTTCGTTGATATTCTCACCGGCGGCAACAACAGTCTCCGGTTGGTCTCGAGAGGCAATCCGAACCTCACGCCAGAAAAGGCGCGGACCCTGACGCTGGGGGCGGTGTTCAAGCCCATTCGAGGTTTTGGCCTGTCGGTCGATTATTACCGGACGAGAATCACGGATGCGATCACCGGGATCAGCTATCAGAGCACGGCGATCCAGAATATCTGCATTGCCAGCGCGCCCAACTATGATTCTCCCTTCTGCTCGCTCGCGGTTCGGCCGATCACCAATCCGGCCGATCCCAACTACAAGAACCCGAACCTCAATTTCCCGACCGAAATCCGCAACTCGCCGCTGAATGCCGCGAACCAGAGAACGGAAGGTCTCGAAGTCCAGTTCGATTACCAGTTCGACACGCAGAACGTCGTCTCCTGGCTGCCGGGGCGCATGAGCATCCGACATCTGCTGGGCTATCAGCCGGTCAACACCACGATCAACATCCCGGGTGCCGCACCGAACTGGGCGGTTGCGCCCAAGGTTCGGCAGACCACCTTCGTCTCCTATGAGAACAAGGCGTGGAGCCTGTCGTTGCAGAACCAGTGGCTGAGCGGCGTTGATTTGGCCTCCGGCCCCGGTCAGACCTTCGCGATACCGCGCCTTCCCGCCTATGACGTGCTGGACGGAACCATCAGCGCGCGCATCCACTGGCTGGGTGGAGAAGGCCAGATCTTCCTGACCGTGAACAATATCTTCAACACCCGCGCGCCGCTGTCCCCGGGGAATTCGGGCATCCCTAATCTCTTCTATCCGACCCAGCCCTTCCACGATGATATGGGCCGCTTCTTCACCACCGGCTTCAAGGCGAAGTTCTGAGATGGCATAGCTGAGACACAGGAGATGCCGAGCGGGCCGGAAGGGCCAGTCAACCAGCCCTTCCACCCTCGGTACCTCGGGGTCCGGACCGCGACGCGGGCGGATCTTTCGATCACGAAATCCAGAGTCCTCCCTTTAATCCCGGCCTCGTGCCGGGATCTTTTTGAGTCCGGTCGCCCGGTCGGACCAGACCGGCCAAATCGAGAGAGTCGATGGAGTGGGGAGAGCGGCTTGCGTCGGCCGCGAAAAGAACTAGCAGTTCCGCGGGCTAAACGGGGAGAGCATTGTTGAACCAGCCGGGCCGGCGGGCACGCCGCGCTACGATCAAGGATGTGGCCGCACAGGTCGGTGTGTCCGCGATGACTGTATCGCGGGCCATCAATGGCCGTGACGGTATCAAGGCCGAAACCAGGGCGGCCGTCATGGCGGCGATAGAGTCGCTCGCCTACAAGCCCAACGCCGCGGCACGCAGCCTGGTCACATCGGCCGAACTCCGTATCGGCGTCATCTATTCCAACCGCAGCGCCGCTTTCATGAGCGAATTCCTGATGGGCGTGTTCGAGGAAGCCGACGCACGCGGCGCGCGCCTCGTCATCCTGCGCACCCCCAAGGGCAAGATTCCCTCGGCCAAAAATCTGAAGGACTTCATCGCTTCGGGATTGTCGGGCGTCCTGCTGACCCCGCCGCTTGGCGACTCCACCGCTCTGTTGCGCCTGTTCGAAGAGGCGCATCTGCCGACGGCGACAGTCGGTGCCTATGCCGCGGCCGGCTCGATTTCGGTGCGCATCGACGATCGCCAGGCATCCTATGAGATGTCCCGCCACCTGCTCAGCCTCGGCCACCGCAGGATCGGCTTCATCGTCGGCAACCCCGATCAGGCAGCTTCGGCCGAGCGCATGGCCGGCTTTTATGAAGCCGTTCGCGAGATCGACGGTGTCGAAACCTATATCGCACAGGGCGATTTCAGCTTCGATTCCGGGCTGGCCGCGGCGGAACAATTGCTTGATCGCAGCCCGCCGCCGACAGCGATCTTCGCCAGCAATGACGATATGGCCGCCGCTGTCGTCTCCGTCGCGCACCGGCGCCACCTGGACGTTCCGCAAGACCTGACCGTGGTCGGTTTCGACGACACCATGGCCGCCGTCACGCTTTGGCCCCCGCTGACCACCGTGCACCAGCCGGTCCGCAAGCTCGGCGCCGAGGCACTAAGGCTCCTGGCGGCGCAGGTCACCAAGCCGGCCCAACACCCGCAACCCACAGGCGACCATCTGCTGGACCACAAGATCGTCCACCGCCAATCCGAAGCGCCGCCGAGCGGCGCCGCATAGCTGCCAGAGATCGGTCAAATATTCCGATTTTCGCTGGCGTCGAATGGCCTTAGCAGTTTAAAAACTGGTTTTCACTGGCGCAATCAAGACGCCGAGGAGAGGCTGGTATGAAAGCACTCGGTGTCACGCACTCGCTTGTCGCGTTGATTGTCTGGATTGCGTTCCAGGCTGGCGCTCCCATCGCCCAGGCTCAGCCCGGGCGGCCCCTGCACGTCGCCGAGTCCGGGCGCACGCGCGTCAACTTCAACGCTGACTGGCGCTTCAAGCTTGGCAAGGCTGACGCCGCCGAGGCACCGGCCTTCAACGACTCAGGCTGGGAGCATGTCGGCTTGCCGCACAGCTTCAGCATGCCCTATTTCCGCGCGCCGGCTTTCTACACCGGCGATGGCTGGTACCGGAAAAGCTTCACCGTGCCGGCGCTCGCCCGCAACAGGCGCCTCTCGCTAGAGTTCGAAGGCGCGTTCCAGGATGCGCGCATCTACGTAAACGGCGTCGAGGTAGGGCGTCATAGCGGCGGCTATACCGGCTTCCCTGTCGACATCAGCGGAGCGGTACGGCCGGGGCAAAATCTGATCGCGGTCCGCGTCAACAATGACTGGAGCGCGACAGTAGCGCCGCGCGCCGGCGAGCATGTGTTCAGCGGCGGCCTCTACCGCGACGTCTGGCTGGTCAACTCGGATGCGGTGCACGTGCCATGGACCGGAACCCGCGTGACCACGCCTAATCTGTCGGCGGCGTCGGGCAAGGTCGCTGTCGAGACCGAGATACGCAATGACGGCAGCGCGCCTGCCACGGTCATGGTGCAAACCCGCATCGTCGATGCCGGCGGCAAGCCACTCGCCACCTTGCCCGCGCGGCGCATCGACGTCGCACCAGGGGCGACCGCCATCGCTAGCCAGATATCGGCCTCGATATCGAACCCGAAGCTGTGGAGTCCGGAGACTCCGACCCTCTACCGCGCCGTCACCACCCTCAGCGTCGATGGCCGCGAGCGCGACCGGTTCGAAACCGAGTTTGGCTTTCGCTGGTTCGAATGGACCGCGGATCGCGGCTTCTTCCTCAACGGCAAGCACCGCTATTTCCGCGGCGCCAATGTCCATCAGGACCAGGCGGGGTGGGGCGATGCCGTTACCAATGGCGCGATCGAACGCGACATCCGCATGATCAAGCAAGCCGGGTTCGATTTCATCCGCGGCTCGCATTATCCGCATGATCCGCATTTCGCCGAGACGACCGACAAGCTCGGCATGTTGTTCCTGTCCGAGGCTCCCTTTTGGGGCACGGCCTCCTTCAAGCATCCATGGGGCGCGCCAGCCTATCCGACCGAAATTGCCGAGCGCGCAGGCTTCGATGCCAGCGCCAAGCAGCAGCTGGCCGAAATGATCCGCATCAATCGCAATCATCCGTCGATTGTGGTGTGGGGCATGGATAACGAGGTGTTCTTCACCAAGAAGGAGACGCTGCCGGAGGTGCGCAGATTGCTGAAGGAGATGGTCGCCCTCTCGCACGAGCTCGATCCCAGCCGGCCTGCCGCGATCGACGGCGCGCAACGCGGCGAGATCGACAAGCTGGGTGACGTGGTCGGCTATAATGGCGATGGCGCGAGCCTGTTCCCCAATCCCGGCATCCCTAATTTCGTCGCTGAATATGGGATCACCATGGCTGATCGGCCCGGCGAGTACGCGCCCGGCTGGGACGATCTGCCGAACACGGTCGGCGCCGACAAGACCAAGGAGGGGTCGTGGCGCCTGCACTGGCGGTCTGGCGAGGTGATCTGGGCCGGTTTCGATCATGGCTCGATCGCCGGCAAGCGCTTCGGCGGCATGGGGATGATCGACTATTTCCGCCTGCCGAAACGCCAATATTATTGGTACCGCAATGCCTATGCGCATGTGCCGCCACCGATATGGCCGGTCGCCGGAACGCCTGCCGCGCTGCGCATCGCCACCAGCACCCCGACCATCGCGCGTGCTGACGGGACGGACGATGTGCAGGTGATCGTCAGCGTTATCGACGCCCAGGGCCGCCGCCTCAGCAACAGCCCGCCGGTGCAGCTCGCTATCGAGTCAGGCCCCGGCGAACTCCCAACCGGCCGCGTGATCGACTTCGCCCCCGACAGCGATATCGTCATCCGCGACGGCGAAGCGGCGATCACCATGCGCAGCTGGCAAGCGGGTGTGACGCGATTGCGCGCCACCTCACCGGGCTTGAAGGATGCGGTGGCGACGGTCCGCACGCTGCAAGGCCCCGCTTTCATACCCGGCAAGACGCCGCTCGCCGCCAACCGGCCCTATGTCCCCTTCACGCCCGCGGTCCGCGAGCGTCCGGGCGACGCGGCCTACGGCCTGAACAACCCGACCTTCGCGAGCTCCAATGCGGCGGACCACAGCTCGCGGCTCGTCAATGACGGCAACGCGGCAAGCTATTGGGCGCCAGCCGCCGGGGACACCGCGATGAGCGTGACGATCGATATCGAACGCGTGCTCGAGGTCCACCGCCTGACGCTCACCTTCCCGCAGGCGGCCCCTTATGGCTTCGTCGCCGAAGTGCAGGATCGCCAGGGCAATTGGCGCAAGCTTGCCGAGCAGATCGAGGGCCAGGACGCCAGCCAGACCCGCTCGCTCGAAACCGAAGCGCTTGAGGGCCGCAAGGTGCGCGTTACACTGCGTGTGCCGTCAGGCGCGGTCGCCGGGCTTGCTGAAGTGCAGGTCGCGGGCGCGCTGCGAACCGAATAGCCGAGAACAGAAGAGAGACCATGATGCTGCAAAACATGCTCGTGCCGACCTATGTGCAGATGCTGGGAGCGCTGTCGGCCTGGCTCGGCAAGGCCGAGGAGGCAAAGCCGGGCGACGGCGCGCAGGCTCTCCTAACCGCACGCCTCGCGCCCGACATGTTCCCGCTCTCGACTCAGATCCGCTTCGCCTGCGTGCAGGCGCAGGAAGGCGTGTTCCGGCTCCGGCAAGAGGTCCTCCCGCCCTCGATCGAGGCGTTGCTGAACGAAGGCCGCAACGCGTCCGAGCACCCCGGCTCGATCGCCGACGCCCGCGCGAGAATCGCCGAAACCATCAGCATCGTTGAAGCTGCCGCGGCGGACGCGCCCGAGATCGACCCCGCAACGCCGATCGCCCATGCGCTGCCCCAGGGCATGATCTTCGACCTCACCGCCGAGCAGTATATCCGCGACTGGGCGCTCCCACAATTCTACTTCCACCTGATGGCCGCCTATACGATCCTCCGCGCCCAGGGCATTGAGCTCGGCAAGGTCGATTATGTCGCCCACATGTTCGCGTACCTGCGCCCCGGCACCCTGCCGCCGCAATAACTATTTCAGGAACGCTATACTAAACTATTTGCAGCGCGCACCTTCCCCCTACTTTATCTCCCAAAACGCACCCGCTTCCGGCGGAAGATCATCAAGTGCCCTCCGCAGCCGCGCCTGGTCGACATGCCGCCAAAGGGCCGATGCGATCTCCTCAATATCGTGATCCGACGCGAACTGATGGTCGGCATGATAGGCTCGCACTTCCGGGTTGAGCATGTCACGGGCTGCGAAGGGTACGGGCTCGGCGGGGTGCCAGCTCTCGATCAACGCGGCCCGCAACAGCGGCGGTAGCCCCTTGGCGAAGATGAGAATCTGATCCGGGGTCAGTCGGCGGCGAAAGACATGGAAGACCCCGAGCAGCACCCCCCACACCTGGTTTGTGGTGGTCCAGGCCGCACGTCTCGCGGGCATCAAGAAGAAATCTGTCGAAATCGCTCGTCGCCGTTTTGAAGTCGATTGGCACGGTCATGATGCGCTCTCCCGGGTTCGCCAGCGTGCAGCGAGAACGTCCACTCGAGCCATGTTTTCCCAAAACGGACCGAAACAGCCCGCTCTTTCTATTTCGGGGCATCATACTAAACTATTTGTCGCACACCTGATGCCGCTGTGCCCGGACAGCGGGGGCAGTCAGGTCTAGCATCTCCAACACATCACTGCGCCCCGCCGCCCGCCATGCTGGCCTGCAGCTCTTCCGCATTGAGCGAGCTGTCGCCATTCTCGTCGGCCTTCTTGAACAGCTCCGGTGCGGCGGCGGTGTAGGCCTCATGGGTCACA
>JBDTXU010000114.1:0-4902 GCA_040006055.1 Sphingomonas bacterium
TCATGTCGATCGCGGGCGGGGCGCTCGTCTTCATCCAGGGTAACATTGCTGATGCATACGGCATTCAGCCCGCCTTCCTGGTGACCGCTGCGTGCGAACTCTATGTGCTGTTCTACGCGCTTTGGGGTTACCGGGTGACGGTGGACGAGGGGCCGGTGCCGGCCTGAACCGCGCCCACTCCGTCCAACAGGAAACGAGAATAGCTGGCTGTTCAAAACAGCCAGCTATTTTTTTCGAATCACCGGCGGGCCTGCCGGGCCTGATAGGCATCGATCGCCTTTTGCGGCTGCGGGCCGAACCAGCTATAGCCGTTGCGGCGTTCGGCGCTCAGATCGTTGACATCGTCATGGATGCTCTTGTCGCGATCGCCGAAGATCGGCTTCATCTCCGTCAGGTCGTAAAAGCGTGCCCAGATCGGGCCGGCGCCGGGCATGGGCGTGAGCCGCCTGCCATCGGGTCCGGGCTTGCCGCGCGTCCATTCGACGCCGTGGAGCGCGTGGCCGCGCAGCCATTCGACACCATCGGCGATCGCTGCCTTGATCTCGGGGGAGGGGCTTGGCTGGTGCATCAGGAAGATCAGCAATTTGGCGCTCTCCTGGCTCGATAGCGCGGCGGGCTCGAAATTGCGCGCGCCCACCGGCGCGAGCGTCAGCGCGTCGTGCTGCTGGCCCCAGACCGTGCGCTTGCCGCCGATCACGACCTGGGTCTTCAGGATCAGTTGCACTGCCTTCGCGACCGACGCACGTGCCGTGCCTGCCAGCGTATCGGGCACGAACGCATAGTCATCCTTGCGCGCCGCTATGCTGGAGAGAAGCGCCGCCACGTCGCACAGCGCATCATCGTTGAAGGTCACCGCATCATGATAGCCGCCCTGGAGCGGATAGACCTGCGGCCAGCCGCCATTGGGAAACTGGGCCGCCAGCAGATAGTGAACGCCCTTGAGGAAGGATGCCCGGTAGGCCTCACCTTCGGGCCCCGGTGCCTGCGCCTGAACGCGGGCGAGGAAGCGGATCTCGGTGGTGGTGGCATTGTTGTCGATGGTGCCGACATAGCTCCAGTTCGCATCCGCCGATTTGATATCTTCGCGGGCGTTGGGCGGCAGGGTCTCGATCGGCACATAATGCTGGCCGCGCAGCCGCGGCGGGCCGGAGCGATCGACATTCTTGCCCCATCCGCCCGCCGGCGTCTGGAAGCTGACGATCGTGTCCGCCGTGCGCCGCGCCTCGGCCCCGGCATACCAGGCAGGCGAGCGGTCGAGCGGCATGCCGGCACCGCCTGACGGTCCGCCTGGCGGCGGGGGCGGGGCTGCCTCGGTGCCGCGCTCGGCTGCGAGCGCTGCCTTGTCGGCGGCCATCAGCGCGCGCGACCGGGCGAGATAGGCGGTCCATTCGGCCTGCTGGCCCGGGGGAAGCTGCGCGATCCGCGCTTCAGTAATCGGCTCGGCCGTGGTCATGTGGCCGATCACTGCCGCCGCGACCGGGGCGGCCGCGACCGAGAGACAGAATGCGGTGGTCCAGATACGGGTCGCGGTGCTTTTTTTCGTCATCTGCCTCTACCTCTCCCTCGTCCGGCACTGTCTTTATCGCGAACGGAGCGATCCGGTGGATCGCAGCCGTCATGTCGATGACACCGGTAGTACTATGGTAGCGAGACATTCCAATGCTGACAATGCGATGAAAATTTTCCATAAATATCTTGTTAAATTGGATATTATGACATTTCTACCGGTGTCATTCGATCCGTTCATGCGCATCGCACGGGAAGGGAGTTGCGCGGCGGCGCGGGCTAATGGTGAAAATCATACGCTTGGTACCGCGCCAAAGCGGCCGGTCGGCAGTCGACCATTTGCGGTCGTTCCGGGAAGGATTTGCCCTCGCCTATTGCGGACATTAGGCTGGCGGCTCATCTTATCCCAGGATGTCAGTTCTGAGGAGCGCCGTTATGCCTGTGAAGGACATGCCCGGCCTGCGCCACGATCGCTCAGGGGCGGGAAATCCGATTGCTTTTGCTAACCTCATCGCGCTTTTGATTGCAGATCGTGACGCGCGAAAGAGGCGTGGCAACGAACCAGAGGGTGAGCCGGTGCGCTCACCAAATCCGAAGCCGCCGTTGCTGGGCGGTGCAGTAGCAGATCGCTAATTGGCAGCCTTCGCGCATCTCTGGCTGATAGCTGCCGGTCTGCTCCCCACCAGGTGGAGCCGTTCGCGGTCCGCCGATCGGGGCGGGTCGCCTGAAAGCCGACCGGCAGGCATCGGGCCGGAAAGCTGCCCGGCTGCAAGCGCCCCAAATATTGCCGTTCACTTCCAATTCGCCGTTGCCTGCTTGCGGACATTCAACATGCCTGTCAGCGTCGTGCCATTGCAGCGCTGGTTAAGCGTAAGCCCGTGCCCGGAGAAATGGGCGTGAATTGGAAGATTGCCACGTACGCCGCGGGAGGTCTTCTTGGCCTGTTTCTGGCTGTCAGTAACCTTCGCCATATCCACGACACTACTTTGGATCCCATCCTGCGGTACGGGAGCGTTGCGTGGGGCTTGTTTGCAATCTTGAACTTTCTCAATCTTTACGACGCTATCAGGAACCGAAGCTCGGCTCCGTAGCCCCGTCCTTGCAACCGGGTGGTGAAAATCACCCGCTTGCTGCCCGGCAGGAATCGCCCCAATGTCGGCCCAAGATCGACCAGTAAGCGCTCCCCCCGAATGCTACCGAAACCGAAGATCGTCGGCGTCAAATGACAATCATTTCTTCTCGCCGCTTGCGAGCGATCCAGTCACGCGCTTGGTCAAGAAACGTCGAAACTGAACCGTCGCAATTGTGCGTCGTGAAGCCACCGTTCTCTTGCGTCAACGGGTGCGTATCAGGATCGTCCAACCGACAAAGCTCGAAAGCGCCATCCATGTCCTTCGCCAAGATGTGAAGGCAGATAGCCAATGCGCGGTGAGCCCGGACTTGATGGCTTCCCGGCAGTGCGCCCAGCATAGACGCAATCGAGATGCTCGTCAGTATTTGGCTCACCTGCCTGTTGCCCCACTCGAAAACGTCTTTGGCAAGCAGTTCAACTTCAATTCTATGCAGTCCGACACAGCTCTCGGTCGAAGGTGGTCGCAAAACCCATGCCCCGGTTGCCCGAAAAGAAAGGGGCAGCGTGTTGTTCTCGCTTAATCCGACTATGTCCCAGAATAGCGGGTCTACCGCCATTGGCTTGACCATCATACGGACGACAGCGCCGCGCTCCCAGAGCAACGAAGGTAGGATGCTGATGAACCAATCGCCAGACTGACGGAAAACTGTGCCCCGAGCATAACGCCAACCGGCGGCACGAGCATCGCGTTTCAGTGCAGCGTCGAAATCATTGCTGCGTTTCTTTACCGCTTTTCGCTGTTCCCGCGTCAACTTCGCAGGCCATGCGGGAATATCGGTCATACTATCAGTTTGCCACAGTGAACGGCTGCTTTCCACTGCCCTCGCACCGGAAGCTGTCTGTCGCTTTTCCACCAGACCGAGTCGTTCGCCCCTTTCGCTCGCGGGTGCCAAGCGCATGAATTTCACCACTAGCTGCCCTCCGGAACCAGTTTCGGGCTATCCCCCGGCAACAGAAGTTGCGGCACCTGCGAGAAAGTCCAGCCGCCCTTGCCGTCACCGTCGAGCACCCAGACCAGATCGAACCGATCACCCGGCCATTTGTGCGGGCCGAGATGGTGGCCGTTGATGGCCTTGATGATGGTCGGAATGTCCTGATGCTGCCAGGCGATCAGCACCGGCATGGTCTTCGCCGCTGCGATCGCGGCGGCGGCCAGCCCGGGTTCGTCGCCCTCGCCGAAGCCGATATTCACGGTCAGCCCAAGCAAACCCGCCAGCGGCCCGACCGTGTGCTGTGGCCTGAGGCTGTTGCTCTTCGCATTCACCACTGCCGCGAAGATGATGCCCGGCTGCGATATGCCCTTGGCCCTGGTCCCCGGATCGACCGGCGCGAAGAAGCGGCCGAGCGCACCCGCGCGCTGCCAGCCCTGGACGATCAGATCCTCCTTGTCGGGCGTGCCGGCCGCCGTGACGCCGGCCGCCACCTTGTCGGGCTTTTCGGCGTGGCGGATGAACATGATCCTCGGCGTCTTCGGCATGATGCGTCTCCGGCTCGGCTGCGACATAGAAGCTAAAGGCGCGGCGATCCCGGCGTCAATTGGCCCGCCCGGGATTTGAAGCGGTTTCGGCTGCGAAAAGATCGCAGGCAATCGCCCGCATCGGGACCCCAATCGCCCCGACGCGCGTTGCGCCCGCAACTCCTGCGAGGCGGCATCCTATGACCAAAGGCAAAACACGCGACGAGCTGGTCGGGCCCGACCTGATGACGCATTCGGACATCTTCCTGCGGCCCGACCCCGCGCGCACCGTCATCCGCCCGTTCTCGCCCGAGGATCCACCCGCCTTTGTGGTCAAGGACCATCCCCGCGCGCAACGGATCGCCGACCGCGTGCTCTCCATGGGCGCTGAATGGCACGCCGATGTCGAGGCGCTGCTGCTCGGCACGATGGAGGCGCGGCATCGCGGTGTCGACGGCCTGTTCCTCAGGCGGGCCGAGGAGGTGAGCGCGCTGATCGGACGCGGTCCCCTCAGCCGCGAGCAGAGGCTCCTGATAGGCGCCTATTTCAGCGAGGAATATTCGTTCGAAGCCGCTGCCCTGTTCAACCCGAGCATCGTGCCGCATCCCGATCAGGAGGAGGTGCCGGAGGGATGCCTGCGCTTCATCCTCTCGCTGCGCGGCATCGGCGAGGGCCATGTCTCCTCGATCACATTCCGCACCGGCATCTGGCACGCGGACGGCAGCATCGTCGTGGATCCGGCCAGCCCGGAGGGCGTGCCGCCGCGGATCGAGCAGGGCAGTGAGAATGACGACATCGTCCATCTCAT
>JBDTXU010000115.1:0-9137 GCA_040006055.1 Sphingomonas bacterium
CGCGCTTCGATGCGACCGATTATGCCTGCCGCATCGCCTGCGAGGTGAAGCCGCCTGAGCATGAATATGGCTTCGATCCCGGCAAGCGCGTCGACCATAAGGTGCAGCGCCAGGTCGATCCGTTCATCATCTATGGCATCGATGCCGCCGGTCAGGCGCTGGAAGACGCCGGCCTGACCGAGATGACCGAGGCAGAGCGCTTCCGTGCCGGCTGTTCGATCGGCGCCGGGATCGGCGGCCTGCCGGGCATCGCGAGCGAATCGATCGTGCTGCACGAAAAGGGTCCGCGCCGGGTTTCACCACATTTCGTCCATGGTCGCCTGATCAACCTGATCACCGGCCAGGTGCAGATTAAATATGGTCTGATGGGGCCGAACCACGCGGTCGTCACCGCCTGCTCGACAGGCGCGCATTCGATCGGCGACGCGGCGCGGATGATCGCGATGGACGATGCCGATGTGATGCTCGCGGGCGGCGCCGAGGGCGCGATCTGCCCGCTCGGCATTGCCGGCTTTGCCCAGGCGCGCGCGCTGTCGACCAATTTCAACGACACGCCTGAAAAGGGCAGCCGGCCCTATGACAAGGACCGCGACGGCTTCGTGATGGGCGAAGGCGCCGGCGTGGTCTGCCTCGAGGAATATGAGCGGGCAAAGGCGCGCGGCGCGAAAATTTATGCCGAGGTAATCGGCTATGGCCTGTCGGGCGATGCTTATCACGTGACGGCGCCGCACCCCGAAGGATCGGGCGCCTTCCGCTCGATGGAAATGGCGATGCGTAAGTCAGGGCTCGCGCTCTCCGATATCGACTATATCAACGCGCATGGCACCTCGACTCCGCTCGGCGACGAGCTCGAGCTGAACGCGGTGCGCCGGCTGTTCGGCAACAATATCGACACGCTGTCGATGAGCTCGACCAAATCGGCAATCGGGCACCTGCTCGGCGGTGCTGGCGCGGTGGAGAGCATCTTCTGCATCCTGGCGATGCGCGACCAGATCGTGCCGCCGACGCTCAACCTCGACAACCCGAGCGACAATTGTGCCGGCGTCGATCTGGTGCCGCATGTCGCGAAGAAGCGCTCGGTCAAGGCAGTGCTCAACAACAGCTTCGGCTTTGGCGGGACCAATGCCAGCCTCGTGATGCGGGCGATTTAGCAAAAGTGCGCAAGCTCGGCTGCTTCGCGCTGTTGCTGGTGCTGGCGGCGATCGCGCTGGGCTTTGTCGGGCTGCAATATTGGGGCGGGAAGGGGCCGCTCAAACACAATATCACGGTTGAGATAGCGTCCGGCACCAGTCTAGCCGGCGCCTCGACGCAGCTTGAAAAGGCCGGGGCGATCAGCTCGGCGCGGCAATTCCGGTTGTTTGCCAAGGTCCTGGGCTCCGACGCGCCGATCAAGGCGGGCGAATACCGACTTCCGGCGCATATCACCCAGTCGGACATCCTGAAAGTCCTGCAGGGCAGCAAGACGCTGCAGCGCTTCGTCACCATCCCCGAGGGCTGGCCCTCTGTCATGGTGAAGGATGCGCTTGACAAGACGCCAGGGCTCGCCGGTACGGCGGCGGTGCCGCTCGAGGGCACGATCCTGCCCGACAGCTACAGTTTTCAGCGCGGCAATACCAAGCAGTTCATGGTCGATCGAATGCAGCGCGCGATGGTCAAATATCTCGCTGACGCCTGGGAGCGGCGCAAGCCGGGGCTGGTTGTCACCACCCCGCGTGAGGCGCTGATCCTCGCCTCGATCGTCGAGAAGGAAACCGGCAAGCCGAGCGAACGGCGGCTGGTCGCTGCGGTCTATTCCAACCGGCTGAAGCGCGGGATGATGCTCCAGGCGGATCCGACGATCATCTATCCGATCACCAAGGGCAAGCCGCTGGGGCGGCGTATTCTCGCATCCGAGGTGCATGCGGTGAACGGATACAATACCTACGCCATGACCGGGTTGCCGGCGGGGCCGATTTGCAATCCGGGGCGCGCGTCGATCGATGCGGTGCTGGATCCAGCGCCGTCGAACGCGTTGTACTTCGTTGCTGACGGGACCGGCGGGCATGTGTTTGCCGATACGCTCGAGCAGCATAATGCGAATGTGCAGAAATGGTATGCGATCAGGCGATCACGCGGCGAGATGTGATCTTCTCAAGCCTTTCCCCTGAGGGGAGGGGTTTTTAGCGACGCAGACCCGCCGCAGCCCGTGCTTTCGCTTCGACATCGGCCATCGAGCCGCCGGTCACCCAGCTCCCACCCACGCACAGCACTGGCTTGAACGCGAGCCACTCAGGAGCGCTTGCCTCGGTGATGCCGCCGGTCGGGCAGAACTGGCATTGGTAGAAGGGCGCGGCCAGAGCCTTCAGCGCTTTCAGCCCGCCTGACGCTTCAGCCGGGAAGAATTTGAAATGGCTGAGCCCGAGCTCGAGGCCGAGCATGATATCGGCGGCGTTGGCAATGCCGGGGAGGAAGGGGACGCCGCTGGCGATGATCGGCTGTGCCAGTCGCTCGGTGAGGCCCGGCGAGACGATGAATTCGACGTCAGCCTCCATCACCTGTTCGAACTGCTCGGTTGAGACGACGGTGCCCGCGCCGACGATTGCGCCGGGGACCTTCTTCATCTCGCGTATGGCGTCGAGCGCGGCCGGCGTGCGCATCGTCACTTCAAGCACTTTCAGGCCGCCGGCGACGAGAGCTTCGGCCAGTGGCCGGGCGGTCGAGGCGTCGTCGATCACCAGCACGGGAATGACGGCGCTGGTCCGCATGATCGCTTCGATACCGCTCATCGGGCATGCTCCTGGGCAAAGGCGGCCGCGGCGCCGAACAGGCCGGGCTGGGGGTGAGTGATGAGCTTCACCGGTATCGCTTCCATCATCGTCCGAAAACGACCTTTCGCCGCAAAACGCTCGGAAAAGCCCGAATGCACCAGATGATTCTTGAGCCTCAGCCCCAATCCGCCTGCGATGATGACGCCCTTCGCCCCCTGCGCGAGCGCGAGATCGCCCGCTACTGCGCCGAGGCTGAGGCAGAAGCGATCGAGCGCGGCGAGTGCGAGGCTGTCATTGCCCTCAAGCGCCATCAGCCAGATCGCCTTGTCATCGAGCCGCGGCACTGCGCGGCCTTCGATCTCCGCGAGCATTTCATAGATCGCGACGATGGCGGGGCCGGCGACGATCCGTTCGGTCGAGACCCGGTTAAAGGTTTTGCGCAGCCGCGCGAGCAGTGCGTCTTCGATTGCGTCAAGCGGCGCGAAATCGATATGGCCGCCCTCGGTCTCGATCACATTATACCCGTCGGGCCCGCACAAAATCTGCGCCACGCCGAGCCCGGTGCCGGGCCCGCAAACCGTCAATATGCCGTTCTTGGCGAACGGCGCATCGGGGCCGCAAAGGTGGAGGAAATTATTGTCGGGCAGCTGCGCCGCGGCATGGCCGATTGCGCCAAAATCATTGATCAGGACGAATTCGTCGACGTGGAGCCGCTCCTTGATGAGCGCAGGGCGGATGATCCACGGGTTGTTGGTGAGCTTGATCACCTCGCCGCCAATCGGCGAAGCGACCGCAATGGCGGCGGCGCGCGGCAAAGGACGGTCAAGCGAGGCAGCGAAAGCCTCCCACGCGGTTTGCAGACTCGCATGGTCAGCGGTGCTCAGCATCGACGTTTCACCGAGCGAAATGACGCGCCCGTCCGCGATCTCGGCGATGGCGAAACGCACATTGGTTCCGCCAATATCGACCGCGACGACTTCCATATTTACCATCCCATTGCCGCCATTACGGCTGATGCACCTTTTTCGGCCTCGTTCGCCGAGGCGCGGAACAACGAGAACATCTCGCGTCCCATGCCCTGAGCGGCCAGCGGCGCCTCGACGGGGACGCGGGTATTCCACTCGGCGTCATCGACCAGGGCGACGAGTTCACCGGTCTCAGCCGACATCCGGATCAGATCGCCATCGCGCAGCTTTGCGAGCGGCCCGTCGCCGAGTGCCTCGGGCGAACAATGGATCGCGCACGGGACCTTTCCACTCGCTCCGGACATGCGGCCGTCAGTGACGAGTGCGACCCTGTACCCGCGATTCTGCAGCACGCCGAGCGGCGGGGTGAGTTTGTGAAGTTCGGGCATACCGTTCGCGCGCGGGCCCTGAAAGCGGACGACGACAACGACATCGCGATCGAGCTCGCCTGCCTTGAACGCAGCCTGCACGGCAGCCTGATCCGAAAAGACGCGTGCGGGCGCCTCGATCGTCCAACGGTCGCGATCGACGGCGCTCACCTTGATGCAGGCCCGGCCGAGATTGCCGGTGAGAATGCGGAATCCGCCCTCGGCCGCGAATGGCGCCGACGGCGCGCGCAGGATCGTATCGTCTCCACTAGCCCCCACATCCCCCCAAACAAGCGCCCCCGCCTCGATTCCGGGGCGTTTGGCGTACGTTGTCATGTCACTCCCGGCGACTGTCTTCAAGTCCTGATGAAGAAGCCCCGCATCAAGAAGTTGGTGAATGACCCAGGGCATACCCCCAGCATCCTCGAAAGCATTCACATCTGCGGCGCCATTGGGATAGACCCGGGCGATCAGCGGGATGGCCTTGGAAAGGCGGTCGAAATCCTCCCAGTCGATCACGATGCCGGCCGCGGCGGCGATGGCAGGGAGGTGGAGCAAATGGTTGGTCGAGCCGCCGGTCGCGAGCAGGCCGATGGCTGCATTGACGATCGCCTTTTCGTCGACGCATTCGCCAAGGGGGCGATAGTTATCGCCGTTCCAGCCGATTTCGGCCAGGCGGTGGACAGCAGCGCGGGTCAATTCCTGGCGCAGCTTGGTACCGGGATTGGCGAAAGCGGCGCCGGGCATATGGAGACCCATGATCTCCATCATCATCTGATTGGAATTGGCGGTACCGTAAAAGGTGCAGGTGCCCTTGGTGTGATAGGCCGAGATCTCGGCCTCGAGCAGATCCTCGCGGCTTGCCTTGCCCTCAGCGAACTGCTCGCGGACCGCTGCCTTTTCCTTGTTGGGCAGGCCGGAGCGCATCGGACCGCCGGGGATCAGGATCATCGGCAGATGACCGAAGCGGAGAGCGCCCATCAACAGTCCGGGCACGATCTTGTCGCAGATGCCGAGCAGTGCCGCGCCCTCGAACATGCCATGGCTGAGCGCGATCGCGGTGGAGAGCGCGATGGTGTCGCGGCTGAACAGCGAGAGCTCCATGCCGGGATAGCCCTGGGTGACGCCGTCGCACATCGCCGGCACGCCGCCGGCGACCTGCGCGGTGGCGCCTGCCTCGCGGGCCCAGACCTTCATCTGCTCAGGGTAGCGATAATAAGTCGCATGGGCCGAGAGCATGTCGTTGTACGAGGTGACGATGCCGATGTTCATGCCGCGGCCCGCCTTCATCGCGTCGCGATCCTCCTCGGTGCCGGCATAGCCGTGCGCGAGGTTGGCGCAGCCGAGCGTTGGCCGCTCGATATGCTGGTCGCGTTCGCGCCGGATCAACGCGAGATAGGCGTCGCGGGTCGGTTTCGACCGGGAGATGATCCGGTCAGTGACCGCGCTCACATCGGCGTGAAGGCTCATGCGGGGCTCCAATGGATGTCGACCGGCAATTCGGCGTCGGCGAGGACGCGGCCGATCGGGTAGGAGGATGACGGGCCCTGTTTGATCGCGGCCTCGATCACCTTGCGCTTGGCATCGCCGGTGACAGCGATCATCAGTGCCTTGGCTGAGACGATCGCGGCGCGGCTGAGCGTGATCCGGGCGACCGGCGCCTCGGGCGGCAGCGGCTCCGGCATCACGCCGAGCGCGCGGCGCTCGCGCGGGCCGTTGATCGCTTCGTCGTAATCCGGGCCGGGAAAGATAGAGGCAGTGTGGCCGTCGGCGCCGACGCCGAGCAGGCACAGGTCGAGCGGCCAGTGGAGATCGCCGAGCCGCGCGTCGGCAGCCTTGCCGGCGGCGCGATAATCCTTGGCGGCCTCGCTCACGATCGGGATGACGCGGGCGCCTTTGGACAGGAAGGTCTTGCCGATCGCGGTGATGTTCGAGAGCGGATCCCCCAGCGGGACAATGCGCTCATCGGTTGGGATGATCGTGACGCGCTTCCAGTCGAGCTTGGTCGCGGCGAGCTTTTCATAGATCGGCAAAGGCGTCTTGCCGCCCGGCAGCGCGATCACGCACCCGCCGCGCGCATCGATCGCGCTTTCGATCACGAAGCCGATATCGCCCGCGACTGCCGCCGCCATTTCGGCCGCGTCGTCATAATCCCACCATTCGATTTCGTCGCTCATACTCTCACTTTCACTCGTTCGTTTTCGTGGGGTTCGCGCCAGCCAGGCGAACCCGTCAATCGTCCTGCCAGGTCACGCCGTCGCGCTCTGTCAGCGCAATCGCCGCCGAGGGCCCCCAAGTGCCCGACCCATAATTTTTCGGCTTCACGTCATTCGCGATCCAGCCGGCACGGATCGCGTCGATCCATTCCCATTGCGCCTCGACCTCGTCGCGGCGGACGAACAGGGTGGGATCGCCCTCGATCAGATCGAGCAGCAGGCGTTCATAGGCGATGCGTCGCCTCGTGCCAGCGAATTCGGCGTCGAGGCTCAGATTCAGCGGAACCTCGCGCAGGCGGATTCCGTCGCGGTCGAGGCCCGGTTCCTTGGCCATTACCAGCAGCTGGACATATTCCTCGGGCTGCAGGCGGATGATCAGCATGTTGGGCTGGAGCAATCCGCCGCGGCTCGCGAACATCGAATGCGGCACCGCCTTGAACTGGATCGCGATCTCGGAATGGCGGTTCGGCATCCGCTTGCCTGTGCGCAGATAGAAGGGCACGCCCTGCCAGCGCCAGTTATCGACATGCGCCTTGACCGCGACGAAGGTCTCGGTGAGCGATGGCTTGCCGAGTTCGTCGATATAGCCCTTCACGATCTCGCCAGTGACCGCGCCCTGGGTATATTGGCCGGTTACGGTGACGTGCGGCACATCTTCCGGCTGGATTTTGCGGAGCGAGCGGAACACTTTCGCCTTCTCGTCGCGGATCGCGGTGCCATCGAAGCGGGCAGGGGGCTCCATCGCAATCAGCGCGACCAGCTGCAGAATATGGTTGGCAACCATGTCGCGGAGAGCACCGGCCGTGTCGTAATAGCCGGCGCGATCTTCCAGCCCGACCGTCTCGGCGACGGTGATCTGGATATTGTCGATCCCTTGCGCATTCCACACCGGCTCGAAAAAGCTGTTGCCGAAGCGTAGCGCCAGGATGTTCTGGACGGTTTCCTTGCCGAGATAATGGTCGATCCGGAAGGTGCGATCCTCCGGAAAAGCGATCGCAACGGCGTCGTTGATCTCCTTGCTCGAAGCGAGATCGTAACCGAGCGGCTTCTCCAGACCGATCCGCGTCCGGGGTCCGGCGAGACCGCAGGATCCGAGGCCCTTGATGGTCGGCTCGAACAGGAAGGGGGCGGTCGACAGGAAGATGGCGAGGCCGCCCGACACATCGCCAACCTTCTCGGCGAGTGCAGGAAATCCCTCGACCTTCGAGGCATCGAGCGACTGGTACCCGATCCGTTCGAGGAAGGTCTTCACCGCCTTCTCGTCCTTGCGATCCTCTGGGAGGAACTCGTCGAGCGCGTGCTTCGTGAATTTGCGGTAGCTCGCATCGTCATGATCGGAGCGCGCAGTGCCGGTGATCGTCAGCCCCTCGGGCAACAAGCCATCGGCGTGGAGGCCATAGAGTGACGGCAACAGCATGCGCTGCGCGAGATCTCCCGTCGCGCCAAACAGCAGCAGCTTGCCCACAGGGTCGCGCATAGTGTCTCCTGGAAATCTCGTTTGGCGCCGCGCCTACCAGAGGCGGAGGCGGGGGGCCAAGCGCGAATAGTTAGTCGGGTGGGCGCTAAAGCACCAGTCCGGCCCCTGGATCGAACCCGGCCATGATATTGAGGCTCTGGACGGCTGCTCCGGCCGCGCCCTTGCCGAGATTGTCGAGCGTGGCGATCAGCCGCGCCTGGCCGGTCTCGGCATTGCCGCAAACCCGCAACGTGAGCCGGTCAGTGCCAGCATCGTCCTCGATCGTGACGATTGAGACGTCGCCTGCTGCGACCGCGACGATCGGCGAATCCTTGTACGCCTCGCGCAGTGCCGTCTCGCAGGCGGCAAGCGACGGCCGCCGCACGAACATGTGGAGCGGCAGCGGCACTTCCACGATCATGCCGCGATAGGTGTTGGCGACTGAAGGCGCGAAGATCGGCGGATGCTCGAGCCGTGCCTGTTTCTGCATCTCGGGCACATGCTTGTGCGCGCCGCCGAGCGCATAGGCGCGCGCTGCCGGAACCGGGCCGCCACCCTCATACTCAGCGATCATCGATTTGCCGCCGCCCGAATAGCCCGAGATTGCGTTGACGGTGATCGGCCAGTCGGCTGGCACAAGCCCGGCGCGCACCAGTGGTCGCACCAGCGCTAAGAAGCCAGTAGGATAGCAGCCGGGGTTAGAGACCCGCGCGGCTTCGGCGATCGCCATGCTCTGCCCTGGCTCGAGCTCCGGGAAACCATAGGTCCAGCCATCGGCGACGCGGTGCGCGGTCGAGGCGTCGATTACGCGGGTATGGGCGTTGTCGATCAGCGTGACGGCTTCGCGCGCGGCATCGTCAGGCAGGCACAGAATGACAAAATCGCTGCTGTTGATCGCTTCGGTGCGCGCTCCGACAAGCTTGCGCTTGCTCTCTTCGAGCGAGACCAGCGCGATATCAGCGCGCCCGGCGAGCCGCTCGCGAATTTCCAGGCCAGTGGTGCCTTCAGCGCCATCGATGAAAACAGTGATGCTCATAATACCGAATCCAGCGCGGCCTCGTCGACATAACCGACCAGGTTATGGGCAACCGCGATTCCCCAGGCATTACCGCCGGCGATATCGAGCACCTCGAAGATTTCACCCGGCCGCAGCATGGCGAGAATCGCGGCATCGCCTTCGGGCGAGGCCAGCAGCGAAGCCTCGACTGCGATTCGGCGCGGCATCGGTGCGGCATAATGGGGCGCGAACACGCGGTCGGCGAGACGAATATCAGCGACGTCGCGCCGAACAGCCTGTGTCAGCGGATCAAAAACGACCGACGGCCCGAGAAGCGCAAAGCTCCTACGCGCTGGCCCGCCGGGCAACTGGCTGATCGGCGTCGCCG
>JBDTXU010000116.1:0-1967 GCA_040006055.1 Sphingomonas bacterium
ACAACCGCATCGTGCAGGAGCTCTACAAGACCTTCCAGCGCCGCGGCTTCGCGACCCTGCGCTTCAATTTCCGCGGTGTCGGCAAGAGCCAGGGCGCGTTTGACAATGGCGTCGGCGAGCTTTCCGATGCGGCGAGCGCCCTCGACTGGGTGCAGAGCTTCCACCCCGAAGCCTCGACGACCTGGATCGCGGGCGTCAGCTTCGGCGCGTGGATCGGCATGCAGCTGCTGATGCGCCGCCCGGAGATTCGCGGCTTCATCTCGATTGCGCCGCCTGCCAACATGTACGACTTCACCTTCCTGGCGCCGTGCCCCGCCTCGGGTATCATCATCCAGGGTGAGGCTGACGAGGTGGTAACGCCACTCGCGACGCAGAAGCTGGTCGACAAGCTGCGGACGCAGAAGCACATCACCATCCATCACGATACCATTCCCAAGGCGAACCACTTCTTCGAGCATGAGATGCCCGAGCTGATGGGGAGCGTGGACAAATATCTCGACATGCGGCTCGACCCGAACTCGCCGATTCGGTGATCTTTTTCCCTCTCCCAGCGGGAGAGGGAGGGAGCCGCTTCAGCGGCGGAAGGGTGAGCTGAGTTGTAGCACTCGTCACCCTCATCCGGCGCTACGCGCCACCAGATTTGTCGAGCGCCGGGTAAACCATGCGTCCGGCATGGTTTAGAAATGCCCGGGGGGCATTTCGACCCGGCGCTCGTCAAAACTCCCACAGGGAGAAGGATTTTCTAAAGCGTCCAGATCACGACATTGCCGATCAGCACGACCGCCATCACCAGCATCAGCGCGCCCTTCTTCACGTCGCGCTGTTTGGCGATGAGCACGCCACCGCCGATCAAGCAGGCAAAGGCAGCGAGCATTGCAATCGCAGGCGCGGCGGCGGCGATACCGGTCAGGGCGGGCGTCATGCCGCGGTTCCTGCCAGCACGGCGCCGTACGCGGCAAGATCGACATTGCCGCCCGACAGGATGATGAGCGTGCCGGCCGTCACATCGACCTTGCCTGCGAGCAGAGCGGCCAGTGCGACAGCGCCGCCCGGCTCGACCACCAGCCGCAATCGCTCCGCTGCCCAGCGTTGGGCCGTGCGAATCTCGGCCTCGCTCACCGCAACGCCCTGAACGCCGCGCCGCGACAGCACATCGAAGGTCAGCTGGGAGACGAGCGTGGTCTGGAGCGCGTCGCATGCCGTCGGTGGCGGGTTGTCGCCTACCGGCTCGATCCACCCCGCCTCGAGCGAGCGGCGCATATCGTCCCAGCCCTCAGGCTCGACCACAGTGATCATCGCGTCGCGCAGTCCCAGTGTGATGCCGGCCGCCAGCCCGCCGCCGCCACAGGGCACCACCACATTCACTGCAGGGCCTAGCCCCATCGCCTCCATCTGTGCTTCGGCCTCGAGCCCGGCGCTGCCCTGGCCCTCGATGATCCAGGGATCGTCGAAGCTCGGCACCAGCACCGCGCCGCGCGCCTCGGCGAGTTGCGCAGCGATCGTCTCGCGGCTCTGTGTCGCGCGGTCATAGCCGACCACTTCAGCCCCCAGCGCCAGCGTTCCGTCGCGCTTCGATTTCCGCGCATCGGCGGGCATCACGATCACCGCAGGCATCCCCAGCCGCTTGGCCGCCCAGGCCACCCCTTGCGCATGGTTGCCCGAGGAAAAGGCCACCACGCCTTTTGTCCTCAATTCGGAATCGATTGCGGTCAGCCGATGCCACGCCCCGCGCAATTTGAACGCGCCGATCGGCTGCAGCGACTCAGCCTTGAAAGCCACTGAAATCCCGCGAATTTCCGCGACGAACAGGGGCGAAGGCGGCAGGATTGCTGCAATCTTCGCCGCAGCATCGCGTACCCCCGCCCGAGTTGGTTGTCGCACAAATGTCACATTAAATCTCCGTTGATTCAAATCCGCTTTACATCCGCGAATGTCGACCCTATTTCGCGCTTCCCGCTGCCCCATGG
>JBDTXU010000117.1:0-6181 GCA_040006055.1 Sphingomonas bacterium
ATCTTACCGCGCCAAGAGGCACGACCTTTCTTTGCGGCGTAGTCGCCCATTTGAAATCTTGCGTCGGAGGGCCAAGGGTCCATCGTTCCATATCCAATCAAGCTGCCGCGCAATGCGAGGGGTCGGGATGGTGGCTTCCCCAAAAGGTCTACTTCTGGATACAAAACAGCCCTCAGCTGCCGTATTCCCTAGTCGAAGAAAGCCGGACGTGTCGCATCCGCTGCGAATGAAAATGCAGCGTCGATATCGCTTTCTATCGTTCTTCCTCGCGAAAGTGGTGGAAGAACATCTCTTGCGAAGAAGCGTGCCTCAACGGTCTCTGACCCCGGGCTAGCGGTCGCTCGCCCCGTCCTGTCGCAGAGGAAAAACATCTTATAAAAATCGCGCACGTCCGGAGAGTATCCAGATGCAGCTTTGTGTCGAACCCCATAAAGGCGGCGCGCGGAAACCGTCAGTCCTGCCTCTTCGTGGATTTCCTTCTCGACATTTCTAGCGGGCGAGAGGCCCACATCAGCAAAGCCGCCCGGCAAGGTCCACAGGCCGTCGCTTTGCTCTCGGACCAGCAAAATAGAGCCATCTTCCACGAGAGCGCCGCGAACATCGACCTTTGGAGTTGCGTAGCCACGGGCGAAATCAGACACGAGCCCTTCGATGCGCTCAACGGGCACGCTTCCTAATGCCGCCAGCATTTCATTCGCAATTGTAGCAATTTCTTCATATCGCTCCTGGTCAAACTGATCGCGAGCGTAATGAAGTCCGGTCGACGCAATGGCTTGCAGGCGTTTGCCATAGGTCAGCCACAGTGGTTCCATCGGGTCCCTCCATCGTCTCAGCCTGAATCTACGGCAGCTATTGGTGAACATGCAAGCCGAGCCTAACTCCCGCTAATGGGTGGACTCTTGCCGGGCAGGTCTTCGAGCTACTACCGGTCGGTCGGCATTCGACTCAGAGCGTGACATTGCGGTCCACTCTGCGGCCTCCCGGAGCTGGTCATTGACGCCGAGGTTATCCGCAAGAGCGCCCTCACTATACTTTAGGTCTGGCATATCCGGTTGAGTCGGGCGTTGCGAGGCCAGTCTCTTTGCCCGACCGGACTAACAGCCAAAAGCCGACAGCTATCATCGGTAGGCTGAGTGTCTGCCCCATCGTCAGCCCCCATCGTAGATGTTCGAGCCCACCGTCGGGTTGTCGTAAAAATTCGAGCAAAAATCTCGCCGCACCGTACATTGACAGGCCTGTGCCAAGCAGGCGACCGGGGCGAAGCCGAGCGTCGGTTCGCCAGAATAGGTAGACCAACACGATCATGGTCAGGCCACCTTCAAATGCCGCTTCGTAAAGCTGGCTCGGATGACGCGGGATATTGTCGTGCGTGCCGGGGAAAATCATCGCCCATGGAAGTGAACTCGGCCGTCCCCAGAGTTCTCCGTTTACGAAATTGGCAAGGCGAACGAGGATGAGGCCGAAAGGCGTGGCGCAGGCCACATAGTCGCAGACGCGCAACATGGAGAGGCCGTGCCGGCGCGTGAACAGCCAGAGCCCGAGGATCACTCCAAGAAAGCCGCCGTGCAGCGACATGCCGCCTTGCCAGAGCTTAAGAACGTCGAGAGGATGGAGCCACATTTCCGGGCGATAGAAGAGGCTGTAGCCAAGCCTGCCGCCAAGTATGACGCCGAGCGTCACGTAGAACACGAGATCATCGACGTGGCGTTTGGCCATCGGTGCGCCTGACCGGCCCAGCAATTTAAGAAGATACCACCAGCCTAGCAGGATCATTGCGATGTAACTGAGCGCGTACCAACGCAACTGGAAGAACCCGAGATCGAGCGCGATTGGTGACAGATGCAACTGATCGTAGCGGATCGCGGAGGTCGCGTTGACGAACATCATGAAGCGCCCCGTTCGGTTTGCCGAGCTGCATGCCCATGTCGCAGCGTCCTCTCGCTACGGCTAATAGCGTCCGCGTTCCAGTTACCAGTCAATCAGCTCGCCACTTCCACCATATTCGACGGGAAAGTCACTATAGTGCGGTAGGCTGTCCGCAATCGGTGCGACGGCATATCGACAATAAAAATGAGCACTGGCTTTGAAATTACCCTCCGGAAGGAGCGCCGCATTCACGCCCCTGAACGGCGAATCGTCTTGCTCCCCATAGAGGTGAGAGCCACACGTTGCGCAGATTACCATCGTCCGCGTGCGATTAACCCATGATCGCGTCTCGCCTCTTGGGCTCGATACCGAGTCCCGTGGAAAAATGGCGCGAGGCACGTAGGCCGCGCCATGAGCTCGTTGGCAGTCGTCGCAGTGGCAATAAACCTGGGCCATCGGTTCGCCCCGCAGTTCGAGCGTAACCGCGCCGCACGGACATTCGGCTTTCATTACCTGCATCTCTAGATCAACCTCGAGCCAGCTTAGCAGCTTCGCTACGGACGAAGACATTGCGATTTCCGTGTCTTCCGGCAACCCACGTACTGCACTGCCGCTTTCCGGCCACGCTTACGCTTTCGGACATCGGGCGAAATCCGTTCAACGGCGGATTTTCAACATAAATCGCCGAATCCTTATTTTTCTGGGAATTCCGCGTTTTCGCGGCGTCGCAGTTCATTTTCCACAGCATCCCGGATGAAAACCGCCAAGCGCCGATTGCCGACCATCGCCTCTATGCGGCGGATCGTATCAACCGATAGCCTGACCGTTGTCGGCTTCATTCCAAGCGGCGGGCGTCCCATCAACCCGTGGCTATCGGGCGAGGTTTCAATCTCCAAGTCAAACCGGTTGACGCTATCGTTTATTTGAATATACGACATCGTTTAAGCGATAAACGATGTCGTATATCGATGCAATGGCTTTGCCTTCTGGCGTGCCCGCGACGATGGCGGCGCGAATCGCGCGGGATCTTCGGGACCGTACCGCATCCGCCCGTTGCTCGCGCCGATTGATGGATGCGGACGGAGGTATTCATGGGCAAGATTGCTCCCACCCCATCGCGCCGTGTCTTGTTGCGGGCGCTGACGGCAATGCCCGTTGCAGTTTCCGTTGTGACCGCGCCCTGGTGCGAGGCTTTGGCGGCGCTCCACCGCGAACATGACGATGAACCGGCGCTGCTCTATCGGAGTGGGGAAGGGCGAAGCCTCAGCAGGTTTCGCTATCATCGGGCGGAGAGCTTCTTCGAGACGCTCGAAGCCGGAATTCTCACGAGCAATGATGAGGTTCTCTATTATTCGGGGATCGTCGCCCAACTGGCACTGAGTAGCCATTTGCTGGACATCGGCTTTGAGGATGAATGGTGCGCGCGCCATATCGGCCTGCGTGTTGCCAAGGCGCTTGCTTATACCAATGCGACCGGGATGGGCCATGCCTGCGCCGACATGGCGCGGCTGGCGGCGGTGCTGACGCCGTACTGGAAATGGCGTCAGCCCCGTTGGGATGGCCCCACACCCGCTGATGACGGCTTCACTGCGGATCAGGTGCGTCCGCTGCTCCGCGCACTGCTGAACCGCGTCCGCGAGGTTACGGGTCATCCTCGGCCGAACGGCTGGCGGCGGCGTCTCGGGGGTAGATGACGCGTGTCATGGCCGATGTGCCGAACCATGATTCGGCGACTCTGGTCGCCTTTGAAACCGCCGTCGAGGTATTGCCGCCGTTTACGCGCGTGGTGTTCCTGCTTCATCGCGTGGACGACCTTTCCTATGAGGCCATCGCCCGCCGCCTGTCGATCGGCGTTCCGGCCGTGGAGAGTGGTCTTGCCGACGCGCTGTATCGGTTGTGCTGCACTCTCGACGGCGACACGGCCGAGCGCGCGATGCCCGAGGCTCTTGCCGACGCGAATGACCTGCTGACCCGGCGTTATCGTTGCTATCGCGAAGGCAGGCTTCATGCGCTTGGCATTACCCGGCCAGTCCCGTGGGATGACGACGATGACGATGCGGCCGTGATGCGGGCCATGCTGCTATCAATGCCCGCGCCAGTGCTGGAAACTTTCCTCCTCAACCGGGTCGAGAATCTGACCTATGCGCAGATCGCCAAGCGCATGGGGACATTCCGGTGGATTGTGTGCTGGCGGATGCTGCGCGGCATTCGTCAAGTCGCTCGATGCCCACCCTCGTTCGAGCGATGGTTGCGCGATATTTGAGAGGTAGATTACGAACCACAAGCGCCCTTTCGAGAGCGTATGGCGATCGGCTAGAAGCTGTCGCGCACGACCAAATCGAGGGCATGGATGACGAGGCTTTGGAGCGTTACGATGATCGGGGGCGCGCTCATTGCCTTGAGCCCGTCTCTCGCCCAGCAGGCAAAGCCCGATCTTACCTTGCTCCCCTACCGTGATAAGCCAGATATCGTATCTCTTCCGGGCGGGAGACAGCTTCACATGGTCTGCATTGGCCACGGATCACCGACAGTCGTGATGACCGCAGGATTGGGCGACTGGAGCATTACGTGGAACAAAGTGCAGCCCATTATCGCGCGAAAGACACGCGTGTGCGCCTGGGATCGCGCCGGCTTTGGTTTCAGCGGTCCGAGTCCCGAACCTCAAACGGTGGATCGCACGACGACCGATCTTGAGAACGCATTAAAAGCGGGCGGAATCCGTGGCCCCTACGTCATGGTCGGTCACTCCCTCGGAGGGTACGAGACTCTCATCTTCAAGGATCGGCATCCAACTGACGTTGTTGGGATGGTACTTGTCGATCCAGCCTATCCCGACCAAGCATCGGTCAATGCCCGGATCGCACCAGAGTTTGCCGCGTCTCAAAAGAGTTGGGACGATGGGGGCGCAGCTGTTGCTCGCCGAGGCGAATCGCGATTGAAGAGCGGCGAGCTTAAAGTCGGTGGGCTGGACCCTGACGGATGCCTCGCACTGCCGCCTGATTTTCCGCGCGCGCTTCGAGAACGTTCCGAGCGCTTGTATGTGAACTCCGAAATGTGGGCGACGGCAGCGTCGCTCTTTGGAAATTTCGAGGCCGACAGCCGTATCTCCATCAACGCAGAAAGAAATTTCGGAGATATGCCGTTGATCGTGCTTACCGCCGGTTCACCGTTGCAAGCCCCGCCGGGCGCTACACCGTCGCTAAAATCTGAAATACCAGCCGTGCAGGCAGAATGGCAACGGCAGCATGACCGCCTGGCTTCGCTGTCGATCCGAGGTTCGAACCGTCGGGTCGAGGGTAGTCAGCATGGCATACAGCAGATGAAGCCACAGGCGGTGATCGACGCCATCGAAGAAGTGCTCGGCCAAGCTACAGCCAAGGGCAATCAACGAGGCAGCGGCGGCAATCGAGCCGCATCGCGTCGCAGCGGTCATTTCCGCTAATCACGCATTGCGAAAGTTCAGCCTCGGTTAGAGTGCCGCTCGGCTGGCGTTGAGTTCCTGGCGCAGGCTTTCGCGCTTTGCCATGAAAGAACGCCGCGCCCCGCTTGCGCCAGCCCTCCTTTGTCGCGGCGTCTTTCATGGCGACCATATCGAGCAGCGCCCCGGCGAGCAGATCGGTGTCGAGCGTATCGGCCCCTGTCGCCGCGACCAGTTCGCCAAGCTGGCGCACGCGGCGTTCCTTGAGTTGCCGGGCCTTGTCAGCAAGGGATTTCAGTTCCGAATCGAAGTCACGAGGTTTGCGCATCGAAAGTCTCCATTGAGAGGTGATGCGGCCATGATAATAGAGGGCAGGGCGTAATGCTGTAGAGTCGCCGGGACAGTCTGGTACTGCCCGGTCCCTCACAGGAATTTTTCGTGTGAGGGCGCGCTTATACGTCGTGCCGACGTGCGCTCAGAAGTGTAGATGGTGCGTCGCCATGGCGATCTACCATTTCTCGGTCAAAGTCATTAGCCGCGCCAGCGGACGCAGCGCGGTGGCGGCCGCCGCGTATCGTTCGGCCGACCGGCTGCACGACGAGCGCCTTGATCGCGACCATGACTTCACCAACAAATCCGGCGTCGTCCATTCGGAAATCCTCCTGCCCGACAACGCGCCGGAGCATCTGTCCGACCGCGAAAAGCTCTGGAACGAAGTCGAGGCGACGGAGAAGCGCAAGGACGCTCAGCTATCGCGTGAAGTTGAGTTCGCCATTCCGCGAGAGATGACGCAGGCGCAGGGCATCGAGCTTGCCCGCGATTTCGTGGCTGCCGAGTTTGTTGATCGCGGCATGATCGCCGACCTCAATGTGCATTGGGACATCGGCGCGGACGGGC
>JBDTXU010000118.1:0-6717 GCA_040006055.1 Sphingomonas bacterium
GCTGAGCTTCCTGAACATGATCATTCTCCTTTCCGGGTCGTTGAGTCGCTTATGGCGTCGCCAGCTTGAGCGCGTCCTGAATGGAGTCGTTAGCGTGCGTTCAGGAATATCCCGGTTGCGCGAGGCCCTCGCGTCGATCAGGGCCGGGCGATGCGCATCCTCTATTCGGTCCTGCTCTTATTGTTTCTGACGCCGACCTGGATGGGGTCGAGCCAGTTGCCGCTGCTCGGCGACGATCCCGTATTCGAGGCGCAGCCTGTCTCGCTCGATGCGGGTCGTCCCGCGCTGCGCCGGGTCGGGCAGCTCACCTGGCTGGGCGGGGTGCAGCTCACAGGGCATACGCCGGCCTTTGGCGGGTTTTCCTCGATGCGGGTGGCGGGCGATCATTTCACGCTGCTGAGCGACGGCGGCAATATCGTGCGCTTCCGGATGGATTCGCGCTGGCGGCTGAGCGAACGCGGCTTTGCCGAACTGCCCGCGGGGCCTGGTGCCGGATGGGGCAAGGAGGACCGGGACAGCGAATCGATGACGATCGATCCCGGCACCGGACAGATATGGGTCGGATTCGAGCGGGCCAATGCGATCTGGCGCTACACTCCCGGCTTGGCGCAAGGCGAGGCGCATGCCGCGCCGCCGGCAATGGCGGACTGGCCGCCCAATGGCGGTGCCGAATCGATGGTGCGGCTGGCGGACGGCAGCTTCGTCGTGATCAGCGAGATCGGTCCAGGGGCGCATGGCAAAGGCAGGGCGGCAATTCGCTTCGCAGGCGACCCGACCGGGCATCCGCGCGCCGGATTCGCCTTCAGCTTCCTGCCGCCGGCCGGGTTCGACCCGAGCGACATCACGGCACTGCCCGACGGCAGGCTGCTGGTTCTGGTCAGGAAATTCAGATTGCCGCTCACCTTCGCCGCCAAGCTGATGGAGGTCGATCCCGCGTCGATTCGGCCTGGCGCGATGGTGCGCGGGCGCGAGATCGCGACATTGGCCGAACCGCTGATCCACGGCAATTTCGAAGGGCTCGCCGTCACGCGCGAAGGCAGCGCGACGATCATCTGGATTTGCTCGGACAACGATCAGCTGTTTCTGCAGCGCAGCCTGTTGCTGAAGTTCAGGCTCGAGCCCGATCCTGTATCAGCGCATCCGCTCAAACGAGATCGGCCCGCTTCTCGCGGTGGAGAAGCAGGCCGATAATCGCAGTCGGGAAAACCGAAAGGGTTAAGCGGCGACCGACGCGGCGCCAAGCTTCTTGCGGACGTCACGCTTCAGGCGGCGTGCACGAAGCGAGAGCTTGGTGTCGGCAGTCTTGACTAGCCAGTTGTCGAGCCCGCCGACATGCTCCACCGAGCGAAGCCCATGGGTCGAGACACGCAGCTTGACGCTGGTGCCGAGCGCTTCCGACATCAACGTCACATTCTGCAGATTCGGCAGAAAGGTGCGCTTGGTCTTGTTGTTGGCGTGGGAGACGTTGTTCCCAACCAGCCGGCCCTTGCCGGTCAGTTCGCAAATCCGCGACATAAGTCGTATCCTGAGGTTCGGCCAAAGGGCTGCAACAGCCCTGTAAAGGCGGCGCGGATAGCCGGATCGGGACAGGGCGTCAACCGATTCAGCCTTTACCGATGCAACCTACCGGGTGAAGTAGCGTTAATTACGGTAACGATTCGATTTACGCGTCGAAATTCTGGAGAATGCCCATGCGCTTCCTGCTCGCCCTGATTGGGCTCGCCGCCGTCGTCGTCGTTGTGATGCTATCCCTCGGCCTGATGACCCTGAACACTACGCCGGGCTCGCTGCCCACCGTTAGCTTGAACGGCGGCTCCGCCCCATCAGTCAACGCGAATGTCGCGACAGTGACGATGGGCACCGAGGACAAGACGATAAACGTACCGACCGTCACGACCACCGAGAAGACTATCACGGTCCCCACTATGACGATGAACAAGCCCGGCGAGCCGACCGGCAATAGCGCTGCTGCCAAATAAGCCTGCGTCAGCTAGCAAAGCCGCATGCACATGACGCCGTCCGGGCTGGCCCGGGCGGCGTTGCTGCGGCAATAGGGGCCGTGTTTCCGATCCCTGCCCCGATGCGCGCTGCGCTCGATGCCGCGGCCGCTGCCGCGGCCGCCGGGGAAGTGCCGGTCGGGGCGGCTGTCGTTCTCGACGGCAAAATTCTTGCGGTCGCCGCCAATGCGCCGCGCACGCGCCATGATCCGACCGCGCACGCCGAGATGCTGGCGATTCGCGCCGCCGCCGAAGCGATCGGCGATGATCGCCTGTCCGACTGCGATCTATGGGTGACGCTGGAACCCTGTGCGATGTGCGCTGGCGCGATCGCGCATGCCCGGATTGCCCGGCTCTATTATGGTGCGAGCGACCCGAAGGGCGGGGCGGTCGAGCATGGGCCGAGGCTGTTCGCGCAACCGACGGTGCACCACCGGCCGGAAGTCTATCCGGGGATTGGCGAGGGCGAGGCCGCTTCACTGCTGAGGGACTTCTTTTTGGCACGGCGCTGACGCCTTCACCGCCCGATTCGCAGCCTCATCATCGGGAACGATCATCGCGCGGTTGTGAAGCGGCGCGAAACACGCCAAGGAAATATGAGCGCCATGGCACCGCTTTCCCCCTTCCCCTGGATCGACGTCGCGATCATCTTCGCGCTGATCGTGTTGAACGGCGTGTTCGCGATGTCCGAACTCGCGATCGTCTCGTCACGCAAGGCGCGGCTCGAGGCAATGGCACGGGCGAAGAAGCGCGGCGCCCGCACCGCGCTCGCGCTCGCCGCTGACCCCGGCAAGATTCTCTCCGCGACGCAGATCGGCATCACGCTGATCGGCATCCTCGCCGGCGCCTATTCGGGCGCGAGCTTGGGCGGGCCGGTCGCGGCGCGGCTCGCGTTTCTCGGCCTATCCAATGAGACCACGCAGACGGTCGGCTTCGGTATCGTCATCGCCATCACCACTTATGCCTCGCTTGTGGTCGGCGAGCTGGTGCCCAAGCAGATCGCACTTCGCGCCCCGGAGCCGATCGCAGCGGCCATGGCCGGGCCGGTGGCCGGTCTCGCCTGGGCGACCGCGCCGATCGTCTGGCTGCTCGATTCGTCGAGCGGGCTGTTGTTCCGCCTGATGCGGCTGAAGCGCGAGACCGAGGACCATGTCACGGCGGAGGAGCTCCACCTGATCGTCGCCGAGGCCTCGAAATCAGGCGTGATCGAGGAGCATGAGCGCTCGATCATCTCGGGCGTCGTCCGCCTCGCCGATCGGCCGGTGCGCGAGGTGATGACACCGCGCACCGATATTGAATGGATTGATGCGACGCTCGACGATGCCGGTATCCGCGCGGCTCTGGTGGCTGCCTCGCACAGCCGGTTGCCGGTGACAGAAGGCTCAGTCGACACGGTGATTGGCGTCGTCCAGGCACGTGACATCGTGATCGCCCTGTTCAAGGGCGAGCCGCTCGACCTTCGGGTACTGATGCGCCGGGCGCCGGTCGTGCTCGACCAGATCGACGCGATGGACGCGCTCGACGCGCTCCGCCAGGCAGAGGTGCCGATGGCGCTGATCCATGACGAATATGGTCATTTCGAAGGGATCGTGACACCCGCCGATCTGCTGGCGGCGATTGCCGGCGAGTTCGCCTCGGACACCGATCCCGACGAGGCGCCGTCAGTTGTCGAGCGCGATGATGGTTCGCTGCTGGTTGCCGGCCAGATGGCGGTCGACGCGCTTGCGGAGCGGCTCGGCATCGATCTGCCCGAGGACCGCGATTACGCGACTGTCGCCGGGCTCGCCCTCGCGGTGTTCCGGCATCTGCCCGGGGAGGGCGAGAGCTTTGTCGAGCAGGGCTGGAAATTCGAGGTGGTCGATCTCGATGGGCGGCGAATCGATAAGCTGCTGGTCAGCCGCGCGGCGAAGCGAAAATGACGTCCTAGCCGCCGAGCTTGCCGAACGCCGCCTCATATCCGGCTTTGTCGCCAGCGTTCAGCAATTTTGCCTGCTCGATCCACCGATCACGCACCATCCGCCCCTTGAAGGCGCCTAGTCGGGCATCGAGATTCTCAGCCTCGGTGGGCGTGAGCGCGGCGATCTGATCGACGCGGGTAAAACCGAGTTCAGCGAGCGTTGCGGCGAGCTTGGGGCCAAGGCCTTTCAGCTGGGTGATCTCTATGGCCACTGGTGTCGCCGGGGCTTCAGGTTCGGCGACAGGTTCGGGCGGAAGGTCGACGGCGAACGCTGCGGGGTTGGCGTCGAGAGGTGCGGCCGCGGCTATCGGCTCGTCGGCGAGCGGCGAGGGGGCATCGGGCGGCGGCGGAGCGGTGACCGGCGTTGTGGATCCCGGCGCGCCTTTTTCAGCGGCTTCGCGATTCGCCACCAATTGCTTTTCGCCCGCGACGCGCTGACGCTTGAGCGAGGCACCCCAAAGGATGGCGAAGACGACGACGATCGCGAACAGCGCGAGCAGGGCGAGAATGAGCGTGTTTTCCATGTGATCGCTTCCGTGGAGTTGCCGGCCCGCCATACCGCAGCGGGACCGGCAAAGACCATGGCCTCCTCAGTCGCGTCGATACTTTCCGTCGGCCAGGCGGGTCAGCCGGACGAATTCCTGCCGCCAAAAGCCTTGCGGGCTCCCGGCCAGCGCTCGCGCGTCGGCGAGGCTATAGCTGCCGAGATATTTGTCGCCGCGCAATGTTTGCCCGAATGCCGCGACCGCGGTGACGAACGCCATGTCGCCGCTCGGGGCGGTGGCGGTCGTCATCAGGTTGGCGGGCAGAGTGCGGGTGACGAGCTGCGAGGTCTTCCCGTTCGGCAGCTTGTAGCGCAGCTTGACGAAGCCGAGCTCGGTGCCGCCTGTGCCGACCCGGGCGCGGTTGGCCGGATAGCGCCGATTGCCGGCCCAACCGCTGGCGCTCGCCGGCATGATCTCATAGAGCGCGGTCACCTGGTGCCCCGCGCCCATATCGGCAGCATCGACCGCGTCATTGTCGAAATCCTCCTCGGCAAGTGCGCGGTTTTCATAACCGATCAGGCGATATTGCTTAACCTTGGCCGGGTTAAACTCGACCTGGATCTTCACGTCTTTGGCGACGGTGACCATTGTTGCCGACAATTCCGCGTCGAGCACCTTCTTCGCCTCCATCGGACTGTCGATATAGGCATAATTGCCATTACCGACATCGGCGATGTGCTCCATCATCGCGTCATTGTAATTGCCCTGGCCGAAGCCGAGCGTGGTCAGCGTGACGCCGTCGTCACGGTTGGATTTTACCAGCGCTTCAAGCGCTTTGGTGTCGCTGATCCCGACATTGAAATCGCCATCGGTTGCCAGGAAGATGCGGTTGATGCCGCCCTTCATGAAATTCGCCCGGGCGGTGCGATAGGCGAGCTGGATGCCTTCTCCGCCCGCCGTCGATCCGCCCGCCTGCAGACGATCGAGCGCTGCCTTCACCGCATCCTTGTCCGCGGTCGGTGCCTGCACCATACCCGCATTGCTGGCGTAGACGATGATCGAGACGCGGTCGTCGGGGCGAAGCCGGTCAGCCAGGCCTGTCAGAGCCGCCCTGACCAACGGCAGCTTGTCAGGCTCATCCATCGACCCCGAGACATCCACAAGGAAGACCAGATTGGCGCGAGGCCGTTGCGCGGTGGTCACATCATAAGCGCGCAGGCCGATGCGGAGCAGGCGCGATTCCCGATTCCACGGTGTCGTCGAGACATTTGTCGTCACGCTGAAGGGTTGGTTCGGGTCCGTCGGTCGGCGATAATCATAGCGGAAATAGTTGATCATCTCCTCGGTGCGCACCGCCTCGGCCGGCGGCATTTCGCCCTGGTTGAGGAAGCGCCGGACATTGGCATAGGCGCCGGTGTCGACATCGACCGAGAAGGTGGACACTGGCGTCGCGGCGACTGCCTGGATCGAGCCGACTTCGCGGCCGTCATAGCGTTCGCTATTCTCGGCCGAGCCGTATGGCGCGACCGCAGGGGCCATCGAATAGGCAGACGAGGGCGCCCGCAGTGCCTCCGCCTGGACCATCGCAGGCGGCGCAGGCTCCATCGACGCAGGAGGCGCAGGCTCCATGACATCCATGGTGCGCAAGGCCTGGGTTGTGCGCATGAGCGTCGCAGGCGGTGCTGAGGCCACCAGCACGGCGACAAACCCCGATGTGAGCAGCAGGCTGATCGACCCGGATGCGAGGGCGGAACGGAACCTCATCGACTCTCTCCCCAGTTGATATTATGTGATGGTATAACATAATATCAACATTGCCAAGTGGGGTGCGATGACGGGCAAGTCGGGGAGTCAGGCGATCAGTGGGTCCGGGCCATCTCGCGCCAGCCGATGTCGCGGCGGCAGAAGCCGGTGGGGAAGTCGATTGCATCGACTGCGCGATAAGCGGGGGTTTGAGCCGCTGTCACATCGACACCAGTCGCGCTGACGGCGAGCACGCGGCCGCCGGCGGCAACGAGCGTCTCGCCGTCAAGGCGCGTGCCGGCCTGGAAAACCACCGCGCCAGTCGCTTCGGCCCTGTCGATTCCAGCGATCGCGCCCCCGGTCTCGGGCGTGCCGGGATAGCCTTTGGCGGCCATTACCACGGTGAGCGCGGTGTCGGGCGAGAAGCGCGTGCTAGGATGGTCGGCGAGCTTGCCCTCGGCGACGGCGAGAAGCAGCTCAAGCAAATCCTCCTCCAGCCGCATCATCAGCACCTGGCATTCCGGGTCGCCGAAGC
>JBDTXU010000119.1:0-4722 GCA_040006055.1 Sphingomonas bacterium
TCACGCAGGCGGAGACGGTGGTCGGGTGGGCGCGCATCCCGGCGCCAGCGCCAGGTGGCATGTGGGGTGACTGCATATCGGTGATGGTGACGGTGCTCTGCCACATGCCGGGCTGGATCGGCAGGCTCGAGCCGGCGGCGGGAAGGAGCAGCAAAATCGGGGTAAGGGCGACCAGGCGGTTCATTGCAGGCTCTCCATACAAAGGACTCGCGACCGTGCCCGCTGTGTCTCGGGCTCGCGCCTGTCTTCCCCGATTGGCGATCCAAGGCAATCGGAATTCTCGCGGGATCCCCGATCCCGGCACCAGATCCTGTTTCGAAATCCCTTTTGAGATCTATTTCGGGCAGTCGCCGATGCGCTTGCCGGTCATGGTCAGCAGCATCTGCAGGCTCGCCGCCGCACTGGGGTCCGTCGGCACCGGCACCTTGCTCTTCAGCGCGATGACCACGTTGAGATCGCTTGGCGCGACCGAGCCGTTGATCGTGCCGGTGCCGTTCATGCCGCTCGGGTTGGTGCAGTTGATCGTGCCGGCAATCTTGCCCGCTGGCGCAGGAATCTTCGTGATTGTGCAGCCACCGCTGCTGGCCGCGAACATCTTGTCGAGGTCGGCCGGTGTTTCCGGCTTGCGCAGACATTCCCGGTTGGTCCTTGGCGGCGGGCTGGCGCCGAGCATCGCCTCGGCCTGGGCGGCAGGAACGCCCTGGATGTCAGTGATCTTCATCTGCATCGTATATTCCCATTCGCCCATTAGTCGGGTCGTCTGGGCCTTGGCGTCACTGCTGCCGCTGCTGGCGGTGCCGGTTGGCGCCGGTGTCGGCGTCGGCGTCGCCCCGGGGGTCGATTGATTACACGCCGTGAGCCATATCGCCGCGCCGGCGATCAACAAACAGGTCCGCATAGATTCCCCCGATCAGGCGATTGCCGCACCGCGCTGCTGTTCCCATATTGCATGCTTATGGCAATCCAGATTCGCACAAGCCTCGACGAGCCCGAAACGGGCGCCAGCTTCGTCCCGCACCGGCCGAACCGACCGCCCAAAGCGGAGGGCGGCAGGGCGTTCAAGCTCGTCTCCGAATATACGCCCTCGGGCGATCAGCCTACCGCGATCGCCGAACTGGTCGAGCAGACCCAGGCGGGTGAGCGCGATCAGGTGCTGCTCGGCGTCACCGGCAGCGGCAAGACCTTCACCATGGCCAAGGTGATCGAGGCGGTGCAGCGCCCGGCGCTGGTGCTGGCGCCCAACAAGATCCTGGCAGCTCAGCTCTATGGCGAGTTCAAGAGCTTCTTCCCGGAGAATGCAGTCGAATATTTCGTCAGCTATTATGATTATTACCAGCCCGAGGCCTATGTCCCGCGCTCGGATACGTACATCGAGAAGGAAAGCTCGGTGAACGAGTCGATTGACCGGATGCGGCATTCGGCGACCCGCGCCCTGCTCGAGCGTGACGATGTGATCATTGTCGCCTCGGTCTCCTGCCTCTACGGCATCGGTTCGGTTGAGACCTATTCGGCGATGATCTTCGACCTGAAGAAAGGCCAGACAGTCGATCAGCGCGAGATCGTGCGGAAACTGGTCTCGCTGCAATACAAGCGCAACGATGCGGCCTTCCAGCGCGGCAATTTCCGGGTCAAGGGCAGCAATCTCGAAATCTTCCCGTCGCATTATGAAGACACCGCCTGGCGCGTCTCCTTTTTCGGCGACGATATCGAGGAGATCGTCGAGTTCGATCCGCTGACCGGCAAGAAGGTCGCGAGCCTCGACTATGTCCGCGTCTATGCGAACAGCCATTATGTGACGCCCGGCCCGACGCTGAAACAGGCGATGGAGGCGATCAAGCATGAGCTAGCTGAGCGGCTGAAGGAGCTGGTGCCCGAGGGCAAATTGCTCGAGGCGCAGCGGCTCGAACAGCGCACCAATTTCGATCTCGAGATGATTGCGGCGACCGGGAGTTGCGCGGGCATCGAGAATTATTCGCGCTTCCTCACCGGCCGGATGCCGGGCGAGCCGCCGCCCACCCTGTTCGAATATCTCCCCGACAACGCCCTGCTGTTCGTCGATGAGAGCCATGTCACGATTGGCCAGATCAACGGCATGTCGCGCGGCGATCATCGCCGCAAGCTGACGCTCGCCGAATATGGCTTCCGCCTGCCCTCGGCGATCGACAACCGGCCGCTCCGCTTCAACGAATGGGAGGCGATGCGCCCCCAGACCACTTATGTCTCGGCGACCCCGGGCGGGTGGGAGATGGAGCAGACCGGCGGCGTCTTCGCCGAGCAGGTGATCCGCCCGACCGGGCTGATCGATCCGCCGATCGAGATCAAGCCGGTCGAGGAGCAGGTCCAGGACTTGATCGTCGAGGCGAAGAAGACGGCTGAGGCAGGCTACCGCACGCTCGTCACGACGCTGACCAAGCGCATGGCCGAGGATCTGACCGAGTTCATGCACGAGGCGGGGATCAAGGTCCGCTACATGCATTCGGACGTCGAGACGCTCGAACGCATCGAGCTGATCCGCGATCTGCGACTCGGTGTGTACGACGTGCTGGTCGGCATCAACCTGCTGCGCGAGGGTCTCGATATCCCCGAATGCGGGTTGGTCGCGATTCTCGACGCCGACAAGGAAGGCTTCCTGCGTTCTGAAACGTCACTGATCCAGACGATCGGCCGCGCCGCGCGCAATGTCGACGGCCGGGTGATCCTCTATGCCGATCGCATCACCGGCTCGATGGAGCGGGCGATGAACGAAACCGGCCGGCGCCGCGAGAAGCAGCTCGCCTATAATGAAGTCCATGGCATCACCCCGACGACGATCCGCCGCAACATCGGCGACATCATCAAGGATGTGGCGTCGCGCGACCAGGTGACGATCGAGATTGACGAAGACCGGCCGCACATGGTCGGCCACAATCTGCGCGCCTATATCGAGGACCTCGAAAAGCAGATGCGCGCCGCCGCCGCCGATCTCGAATTCGAGACGGCCGGGCGCCTGCGCGACGAGATCAGGTCGCTGGAGGCTGAGGAACTCGGCCTCCCCGCAGGCGAGCACCGCGCGCCAGTGATGGGCCGCGCGAACGAAGGCAAGCCCGGCACCCGCAAAACCCGCTACGGCAAAAGCCAGAAGATGCGGATGGGTGGGGGTTCGCGCCGCTAACCGTCGCCCCGGCGGAGGCCGGGGCCGCTGCGTTTGTGGCGAGCCGCGTGGATCATTACCCCGGCAGCCCCGGCCTCCGCCGGGGCGACGGTTTTTACCCCTTGCACCGTGCCGTAACTGGCTCCAGCGCCTTGGCGGCTGCCTTGGCCAGCGCATCGGCGTCGTCACCGCGGAAGCTGAACATCACTGAATCCTTCGCCACGTCGATCGTGAGCCCGTTGCCGTCAGCGCTGCCGGGCTTGCCGATGATCTTCATCGTATAGCTCTTGCTTCCATCGAGGCTCAGCACGGTCGTGCAGTCAGTCGTCACCGCCGCCTGGACGTGACCGGAGACATTATTGGATTCGAACAAGGGCTTGGAGGCGACAAGCGCCTTGTCCAGGTCGGGTGCGCTCTGCGCGCTTGCCTGGGCGGAAATGGTCAGCAGAGCCGCAAGGCCCAGACTCGACAGGGTGACGTGCAGCGCAGGCATCGATTTTCCTCCCCATGTTCATGCTCTTGGTAATGTAATCATAGCTGATCGGGCCGAGTCGGCCAAGACTCTGGCGGGTGTTCGCCCGACGCAACACAGCTTCGCCCGAGAAGCACCCAAACTGACGGTGAAGGGCAACGGACATCCTGTCCGGGCGTTGAGCAGCGTTGTCATTTGAAAAAAGATCACTGCCGGTAAGCGATGGGCGAGGCGCGGCAACGGAGGAAGTTGCGTCCATATAATATATTGATTTCAAACAATTAAATTGCGATACTGGTCTCTCTCGATCGTGGGAAAAATGTCAGTGCCCGCATGACATTTCCAACAGTCGCTCGATTCAACCTTCCGCGCGGCTAGGCTATCCGGCCGGATGCTTAAGGCTTTAATCCTCAATGATCAGGCTCGTCCGCTTGGTTTCGGGCAGCATCAGAAAGGCGATCGTCGCCGCGCCGATGATCGCGGTGACATACCAGTAAAAGGCGGATTCGATCCCCGCCTGCTTGAACCACAAAGCGACATATTCAGCCGTGCCGCCAAAGGCCGCATTGCCGATCGCATAAGGGAAGGCGACTCCCAGCGCGCGGATATGGGCCGGGAACAGCTCGGCTTTGATCAACGGGCTGATCGAGGTGTAGGCGGAGAGCAGCATCAGCGGGATCAGGATGATGCCGAACGCGATGACCGGGTCGCTCACGATCTCGAGCGCGCTGAACACCGGCTGGGATACGATCATGCCGCCAAAGCCGAACAGCAACAGCATCGGCTTCCGCCCGACCCGGTCGGCCGCCATGCCGAACAGGGGCTGGACGCACATATAGACGACCAGGGCGGCGGTCATCACCTGGGTCGCGGTCTGGACGCTGAAACCGGTCGTGTTGACGAGGAATTTCTGCAGATAGGTGGTGTAGGCATAGAAGGTCAGGCTGCCGCCCGCGCTGATGATCGCGACCAGTATGAACTCGCGGGGATGCGCCTTCCACAGTGCGGCCAGGGTCGATTTCGGCCGATCGGCCGCCTGGTTCTCGAACGATGCCGTCTCCGCCAGCCGCCGCCGCATGACATAGACGAACAGCGCCAGCACCGCGCCGAGCCCGAAGGC
>JBDTXU010000120.1:0-6375 GCA_040006055.1 Sphingomonas bacterium
GGCCGATCCTGTTCTTCGATTCCGGGGTCGGCGGCCTCTCGGTGCTCGCGCCGACACGGGCGCTGCTGCCCCGCGCACCCTTTATCTATGTCGCCGATTCGGCCGGATTCCCCTATGGCACCAAGACCGAAGCCGAGATTGCCGGCCGCGTGCCGGCACTGCTCGGCCGGCTCGCCGAACGATATCACCCGCGCCTGATCGTGATAGCCTGCAATACCGCTTCGACAATTGCCCTTGCGGCAGTCCGATCAGCGCTCGATCTGCCGATCGTCGGCACGGTGCCGGCGATCAAGCCTGCCGCCGAAGCGAGTCGCACCCGGGTGATCGGTGTGCTCGGCACCGATGCGACAGTGCGCCAGCCCTATGTCGATGATCTGGCCGGCCGGTTCGCAAGCGACTGTCTGGTGCTGCGCCACGGCTCGGCCGAGCTGGTCGCGCTCGCCGAGGCGAAGCTGCGCGGCGAGACCGCACCGTCGGAGCTTTATGCCCGCATCCTGCACGGGTTATTCGATCAGCCGGGCGGCGACCGGATCGATGTGATCGTCAATGCCTGCACCCATTTCCCGCTTGTCGTGGACGAACTGGCGGCGGCGGCGCGGCGTGACGTGCAGTTCGTCGATGGTTCGGCCGGCATTGCCCGGCGGATCGCGTATCTCACCGAGGGGCAGAACTGGCCCCAGGCGCCGGGCGAAGGTGTCGCGATCTTCACCGGTGCTCGGGACGACCGACTCGCGCCCGCATTGAAGGGCTATGGCCTCGGCGAGATCGAGTCGCTTCAGGCAGGGACTGTCAGCACCATTTCGGCGTAGCGCTTCGCAAGTTCGTGATGGGCATACCGGGCGCTCGGGTCGCGGGTGCGTTCCGCCAGCGCACGCTCCTGTGCCGCGCGGCACGCGTAATAATCCCGTCTCGGATCGGTTCGATCTGACTGGTCCATTGTCAAAGCTTCCTGCATCAAGCGGGAGCGCATCGTCTCTCTGTCGCGGCGGGCTTGTGGGCTGACGGCCGACGATGTCTCCTCATAGCACAGGCCGCCCGAGTCGCGGTTGATTTGAAACAATCGCGCAAAATTTTTATGCGCGCGCCGACATTCCCGGTGACAACTGCATCCGGATCAACACTTATTGCCAGCAAATTGCTGGAAATCTGCGCCGCACAGCGTTACGTGGACGTCCATGGAAGCGGACGGCACGACGCAGCGGGGAGTCGATTACTCGCGGATCTTCACTCAGGCGATTGATCGCCTGCATGTCGAAGGTCGCTACCGCGTCTTTATCGACATCCTCCGCAACAAGGGTGCTTTCCCCAACGCGCGCTGCTTTGCTGGGCATAATGGCCCCAAGCCAATCACCGTATGGTGCTCGAACGATTATCTCGCCATGGGCCAGCATCCGAGCGTGATCGCGGCGATGGAAGAGGCGCTGCACGATGTCGGCGCCGGCTCGGGCGGCACGCGCAATATCGGCGGCAACACGCACTACCATGTCGATCTGGAGGGCGAACTCGCCGATCTCCACGGCAAGGAAGGCGCGCTGCTGTTCACCAGTGGCTATGTCTCGAACGAAGCGACGCTGGCGACTCTGGCCAAGATCCTGCCTGGCTGCATCATCTTCTCCGATGAATTGAATCATGCCTCGATGATCGCGGGCATCCGCAATTCCGGGTGCGAGCGGCATGTCTTCCGCCACAATGACGTGGCGCATCTCGAGGAACTGCTCGCGGCAGTCGATCCGAACGCGCCCAAGCTGATCGCGTTCGAGAGCGTCTATTCGATGGATGGCGATATCGCCCCGATCGCCGCGATCTGCGATCTCGCCGACAAATACAGCGCGCTGACCTATCTCGACGAAGTCCATGCCGTTGGCATGTACGGCGCGCGCGGTGGCGGCATTTCGGAGCGCGATGGCGTTGCTGACCGGCTGACGATCATCGAGGGCACGCTCGGCAAGGCCTTCGGGGTGATGGGCGGCTATATCACCGCCGACCAGACGATCATCGACGTGATCCGCTCTTACGCGCCGGGCTTCATCTTCACGACCTCGCTGTCACCGGTGCTGGTCGCCGGTGCGCTGGCCAGCGTGCGGCACCTCAAGGCATCGAGCATCGAGCGCGAGGGCCAGCAGGCTGCCGCCGCGATGCTGAAGGCCATGATGGCCGAGGCGGGGCTGCCGGTGATGAACTCGACCACGCACATCGTACCGCTGATGGTCGGCGATCCGGTCAAGGCCAAGAAGATCAGCGACATCTTGCTCGCCGAATATGGCGTGTACGTCCAGCCGATCAATTATCCGACCGTGCCGCGCGGCACGGAGCGGCTGCGCTTCACCCCGGGCCCCGCCCATGATGAGGCAATGATGCGCGAGCTGACTGAGGCGCTGGTCGAGATCTGGAGCCGGCTGGAGTTGCGTAAGGCGGCCTGAGGGCTGGTTCTCGATCAAAGCTGGCTGTTCCGAGCAGTTTTGCTGCCCGTTATGCTGGAAATTCGCATGAATTCTCAGAATTTACAATAGCTTATATCGCTGTGGCCGGTACGTGATAACGGCCAGGATCATCCAGCCCGGCCAATCTCTATCATCGACGCTGCGAAAGAGCGGAAAGGCATGCGCGAAAGGCGCCTTTACGAGCTCCGTCGCGTGACTACCTGCACCACTCTCGCGCTGGATTGAATCAACGACGCGGCGTGCCGACATCCTCGCGGACCACGACGGGCCGGCTGCAACCATCGACCGTCCTGAGTACGCCGAGGATGAGCTTCGCTGGTGGCTCGGCCGTCAGCGGATGGGCGGTCGGGCTCGGCGCCCGATCATCTGCAACGGACACCTCGGCGTTCTGACAGACCGGCTTTGCCTCTGCCGCGGGCACGGCTTTGGGCGCCGGTGCTGCGGCAATCACCGCCAGGGCAAGAATTGCAACGATACGCATGGGACGTGCTCCTCGGTGAGCGAGCTTTATAGCATCATCGAGCGGCAAAAACGAGCCAGTTCAACGCAGTTCAAGCGCCCGCGCGAAGACCGCGTCGAACATGTCGTCGGTCAGCCGGCCGGTATTCTGGTTGTAGCGCGAGCAGTGATAGCTATCGATGAGGATGCTGCCATCGGGCATGCGGTGCTCTGCGAGGTGGGCGAACCGGCATTTCGGCAACCTGCCGCCAAGCATCTTCACCGCCGATTGATGCGCGATCTGGCCGAGCGCGACGAACACCCGGGCGTTGGGCAGCGCAGCGACCTGACGCTCGACAATGGCCCGGCAGGTGCGGATTTCCTCAGGTGCCGGCTTGTTCTGCGGCGGCAGGCATTTGACCGCATTGAGGACCATCACGCCCTCGAGCCGCAGCGAATCGTCGGCACGGCCCTCGAAAACGCCCGTCGCCAGCCCGCATTTGCCGAGCGCCCTGAACAGCAAACTGCCCGAACCATCGCCGGTGAACGGCCGGCCGGTGCGATTGGCGCCGTGCTTGCCCGGTGCGAGGCCGATGATCCCGAGCCAGGCTTCAGGATCGCCAAAAGCGGGGACCGGCGCATTCCACCAATCGGGATGCTCGATCCGCACCTGGCTTCGCAGCGCGGCGAGGCGCGGGCAGAGCGGGCAATCGCGCGATGGCTCGGTATCGGGGATCGGGCTTGGGGCAAACATCGGATCACGCTACGCAGGTCGCGATGCCACCTGCAACTTATGCCATCGCAATCGGGTCGAATCGCCCGGGCCGTCATGGCCGGCCCGAGGCCGAGGTGCGCGCCGCAATCGCGGCGGTTGGCGCGGTTATCGCCGCGTCTCGGATATTCGCCACGCCACCGCTCGGCCCGTCCTCGCGACGCTATGCCAATGCTGTGGCGATTCTCGAATCGGCCGAATCGCCGCAGGCGCTGCTTGCCCGGCTGAAAGCGATCGAGCGCGCGTTCGGCCGCCGCTCCGGCCGCCGCTGGGGCGCTCGGGTGATCGATCTCGATATCATCCTGTGGTCGGGCGGCGCGCATGTCGGCGCTGCGCTGACGATACCGCACCCGGCCTTCAGATCGCGCCGCTTCGTGCTCGATCCGCTGGAGGCGCTGGTGCCGCGCTGGCGTGATCCGGTGACCGGGCTGACCATCCGGCAACTCGCGGCGCGCGTTCGCGCGGTTGACCGCCGCCCATACCGCTCGTAACGCGCGTGCCTTGGTCGGGCTCGTAGCTCAGTCGGTAGAGCAACGGACTTTTAATCTGTAGGTCCCGGGTTCGAATCCCGGCGAGCCCACCACCTTATTTGGACGGCCTGTCGCGGGTCGTCGGCGAGACGCGGGAGCCCCGGTGAAGCGCTGCATCCTGGCTCTCGCGCTCTGCCTGCTTGCCGCCTCGGGCTGCAAGGACAAGAGCGCCGCTCCTTCCGCCGCCTGTGCCGATCTCGCCAGTGCGCCGATGGTCCATATCGCTGGCGGCAGCTTCGTGATGGGGGACGATCCGCATTATCCCGAGGAAGGGCCGCCGCATGCCGTGAAGGTCGATCCTTTCTGGATCGATTCGCATGAGCTGACCAATGCGGAATTCGCCAGTTTTGTGAAAGCGACCGGCTATCGGACCATGGCGGAGCGGTCGCCGCCCAAGCTGGCGGGCGCGCCGCCCGAAATGCTGATCCCGGGATCGGCCGTGTTCACCGTGCCGACGCATGACGATCCGCGCTGGTGGCGCTGGGTGGTCGGGGCCGAGTGGCGGCATCCTTCAGGCCCGAAGGAATCGATCGCCCGACACGACCGCGAACCGGTGGTCCAGATCGCCTATGAGGATGCCGAGGCCTATGCGCGCCGGGCCGGCAAGAAGCTGCCGACCGAAGCGCAATGGGAATATGCCGCCCGCGCCGGGCAAAAGGCACTGCCCGAGCCGCTCGATGGCGAAGGCCGGCCACAGGCAAATTATTATCAGGGCGTGTTCCCGGTCCACGATCTGGGGCTCGACGGATACAAGGGCCGCGCCCCCGTGGGCTGCTTCAAGCCCAATGCGTACGGGCTGTACGACATGATCGGCAATGTCTGGGAATGGACCAGCGACCCCGGCGGGCCCGAGGGCGACCATATCATCAAGGGCGGATCCTATCTGTGCGCGGGCAATTATTGCGCGCGCTATCGCCCCGCCGCCCGCCAGTTTCAGGAGCGCGGGCTGGGCACGGACCATATCGGCGTTCGCTTTGTGAGCACGGAGGCGGTGCCGCCGCGACATTGACCCACCTGGCGTAATATGGCACTATAAATGCCAATAAATAACCCCGGGGGAGAGTGACATGCTGGTGCTCAGGACGCCGGAGGATCGGTTCGCGGCGCTTGCCGACTATCCGTTCACGCCGCATTATCTGACCGTCATCGACGAAGACGGGACCGACCTCAGGCTGCACTATATCGACGAAGGGCCCCGGAACGCCCCGCCGATCCTGCTGATGCACGGAGAGCCGAGCTGGTCCTATCTCTACCGCAAGTTTGTGCCCGCGCTGGTCGCCAAGGGGCACCGGGTGATCGCGCCCGACCTGATCGGCTTTGGCAAATCCGACAAACCCGCGGCCCGCGCCGACTATAGCTATGAACGCCATGTGCGCTGGATGAAGGACTGGCTGACAGCGCTCGGTCTCGAGAAGATCACGTTGTTCTGCCAGGATTGGGGTGGGCTGATCGGGCTGAGGCTGGTCGCCGCCTTCCCCGAACGCTTCGCCCGGGTGATGATCGCGAATAGCGGCCTGCCGGTTGGAACCGGCTCTTCCGAAGGCTTCAACGCCTGGCTCGCCTTCAGCCAGAATGTCCCGCAATTTCCGGCCGGCTTCATCGTCAATGGCGGCAGCGTCCGCGACCTGACCGCAGCAGAGATCGCCGCCTATGACGCCCCTTTTCCGGACGAAAGCTACAAGGAGGGCGCGCGGCAATTCCCGACCCTTGTGCCGGTCACGCCCGAGCACGCCTCGGTCACTGAGAACAGGGCGGCCTGGACGGTGCTCGAGCGATACGAGAAGCCGGTGCTGACCGCCTTTGGCGACAAGGATGCGGTGACGCGCGGCGGTGAGAGGGCCTTTATCGAGCGTATCCCCGGCGCGCGCGGCCAGCCCCACGTCATCCTCGCGGATGCGGGCCATTTCCTTCAGGAGGACAGGCCCGAAGAGCTGTGCGCGCTGATTCACAATTTCGTCTGTGCCTGATGGGAATGCTCAATATCCGAACCAAGGCGCTCGGCGGGTGACGCTTGACTATGATCTCTACTGGTCGTTCCGCTCACCTTATTCCTATCTGGTGACGCCGCGGCTGGTGGAGCTCGAACGGGACTATGACGTTGCCGCCAATGTGCGGCCTGTCTATCCGATCGCCCTCCGCCAGCCCGATTTCTTCGCGAATAATGATCCGCTCTGGCTGAGCTATTTCATGCGCG
>JBDTXU010000121.1:0-1884 GCA_040006055.1 Sphingomonas bacterium
TTCCCGACAGCAAGACCGTCCACAACGGATCCATGTATTCCTCGTCGCAGACCACAGGCGATTTCGAGACCTTCGTGTCACGCGACCTGGTCGGCTTTATCGACGCGCATTATCGCACCATCCGCACCCGCGAGAGCCGCGGCCTGGTCGGCCACTCGATGGGCGGTTACGGAGCGAGCCGCATCGGCATGAGGCACGCCGATGTTTTCGGGGCGCTCTACATAATGAGCCCATGCTGTCTCTCGGCCCGACCTGCCATGCCGCTCAGTCCTGAAGTGACCGCAGCGCTGGCGACGATCAAGGCGCCGGCCGATGCGGCGGGACTGTCCTGGGGCGTACGGGCGCAATTCGCGGCAGCGTCGGCATGGTCCCCCAATCCCAAGCATCCCCCGCTCTATTTGGACCTGCCGACCGGTGACGAGGCGCAGCAGCGCGAGGTGCTGGCGAAATGGGCGGCCAATGCACCGCTTGCCTTTGTCGACCAGTATATCGGCAATCTGCGGCAATATCGTGCGATCGCGATGGACGTCGGCGACCGTGATGGCCTCAAGGTCGACGCACAGAAGCTGCATGAGGCCATGGACCGCTACGGTGTCATCAACAGCTTCACGATCTATTCCGGCGACCACACAAGCGACGTGGCTGACCGCTTCCAGAACTTCGTCATGCCGTTCTTCAGCAAGCATCTGGCGTTCGGCGCGAAGCGGGCGTCACATCGCTGAGCGAGTATCGTCCAGCGCGAGATCGACCAGCGTGCGCATCGCCGCGCCCGACGCCTCGACATCGCCCGCGATGATCGCATCGCAGACCAGCACATGATCGGGCAGCGGATCGCGGGGCAGCGCCCGCGCCCGCTGCTTGAACTGCGTGGTCCAGCTCACCGCCGCGCCAATGCTCGCACTCAGCGCCATCAACGCATTGTTGTGGGTCGCGGCAAGTATCGCATTATGGAAATCGCGGTCAGCCGCGCGACCGGCATCGGTCGCGAGTGTATGGCGCCGCATCATCCCCAACGCGTCGCGCATCACCTTCATATCGGCTTTGTCGCGGCGTTCCGCCGCCAGTCGCGCCGCGGCCGGTTCAACGATCGCGCGCAATTCGAACAAATCGCGGATGAATTCGATATCGGGCTCGCCCGAAAAGGCCCAGGCAAGGACCATCGGATCGAGAATGTTCCACTCGCTCCGCGGCCGGACTCGGGTTCCGGCCTTGGGGCGACTCTCGACAAGCCCTTTCGCGGTCAGGACCTGGACAGCCTCGCGATAGGCGCTTCGCGAAACGTCGAGCGCCTCGGCATTGGCGACTTCGCCGGAAAGCGTGTCGCCAGGCGCGATTCGCCCCGAGACGATCGCAGTCCCGAGATAATGCGCCACGGCACCGCGCAGCCGCCGACCCGAACCTTTGGGAAATCGCGTTATCATCGAAGCCGGTGAGTCGTCGGCCGATATTGGTGTTCCGGGCTCTCTCAACGCCATCCCTTGCTGCCCTCCGTTGCCGTCAAGCGCACCTACCTGCGCGCCACGGGCAATCAACGCAACATGACATTAACTAGGCGGGTGTGGAGTCGCTCGCCGGCGACCACGGCTTGAGGTTCTGTACCCGTCATATCGCGATATCGAAGTCTTCAATAATCCTTCGAATATCGCAAGTTAATCGCGGCCCCGTTGGTGCCGCCGGTCTGGCTGAGAATGCTGAGTGCCTTGGACAAGGCGATCTCCAGCTGAGTCGCGGTGAAGCCCTTGGTGTCGGTCACGATCTCCACATAGATGTTGTTCGAGATATATTTGCCAGCCGCGACGGCGGTGCCGCGCCCGGTCGCCTCGTCAGCGCCGAGAATGCGCAACCGGCTGATCCCCGAGGCCGAGCGCAGTTTGCCGAGCGGGT
>JBDTXU010000122.1:0-1533 GCA_040006055.1 Sphingomonas bacterium
GACGACCTCATATTCGATCCCGTCCGGATCGAAGAAATAGAAGCGGCGGCCGGGCTCATAGTCGCCGTGCGAGAAGGGGAGCAGGCCCGCCGCAATGACCCGTGCCTCAGTCGCATCGAGATCGTCGACTTCGATGCCGACATGATTGAGCGGGCGGCCCTTGATGAAGTCATCGTCCGAATAGGTGACGTCGCGGCCGGTATAAAGCGCCATATAATGTTCGCCCGACCCGACATGGATCGTATGGCCGCCGTCGCGCGCCTCGCCCGCCCAGCGCACGTGCCAGCCGAACAGATCAACCAATATCGCGGCCGTCTTTTTGGGATCCCGCACCGTTACATTCACATGCTCGAGCCTGAGCGACGCCATCTTCGTCTCCATGGCAGAACAGGGCCAGCGCCCCGTTTTGCGAGTCGTACAACCTCAAGCTAAGGTGAGGTCAAGGATCATTTCGGAAGGGCGGGCGGCGTGGCTGAATCGCAATTGTTGACGATCGGCGCGCTGGCGCAGCGCATCGGCATGTCGGTCTCGGCGATCCGCTATTATGAGGCGCGCGGGCTGGTCAGCGCGATCCGCACCAGCGGCAACCAGCGCCGTTTTCTGCGATCGGACATCAGGCGGCTGTCCTTCGCGCTGATCGGCCAGCAGCTCGGGCTGACGCTGGGCGAGATCGAGGCCGAGCTCGCCACCCTGCCGCATGGTCGCTCGCCGACCCAGAGCGACTGGCAGGCGATCAGCGCTCGGATTCGCGCTGCCCTCGACGCGAAGATCCGCACGCTCGAGCGGACGCGCGACCTGCTCGACGGGTGCATCGGCTGCGGCTGCCTCTCACTGGACCGGTGCGCTCTGTATAATCCGGGTGATCGGGCGGCGCGGGCGGGCGCTGGGCCGCGGTTTCTGTTGGGGAATCGGGCCGCGGATTTTGCGGAAGGGTGATCTTTACCGTAGGTTTTCAGGGATGCGGCTTAGCCTCAAGTGCATTGATCGCTTCATGCACCCGCCGCTCCGCCTCAGCCCGGGGCAAGCCAGGCGGGATCGGCTCGCCGAAGCGAAATGTCACCACCCCGGCGTGCTTTGGCCCGTGCCTGGGCCAGACCAGTCCTGAATTGATCGCGACCGGGATCACCGGGATCTTGAGCATCTGATACAGCCCGGCGAACCCTGCGCGCAGCAGCGGCTGTTCGCCGGGCGGGACCCGGGTGCCTTCGGGGAAGATCAGGATCGAGCGGCCGAGCGCGAGCTCGGCCTGGGCCTCGCGCACCATGCGGCGGAGTGCGCCGGCGCTTGCCTCGCGATCGACGACGATGACGCCATATTTCCGCGCCGCCCAGCCCCAGACCGGGATCGAGGCAAGCTCCTGTTTCATGACGATGGCAGGGGTGCGCAGCATGCGGCCAAGCTCTAGCGTCTCATACATAGCCTGATGCTTGGCGGCGTAGATGACCGGCCCATCGGTATAGAGCTCGCCCTCGAGGCGGCGGTGGATGCCGAGGATATGTTCCGTCGTCCAGCCGTGGAATTTCGTCCAGATAT
>JBDTXU010000123.1:0-1990 GCA_040006055.1 Sphingomonas bacterium
CGGAGAGGGTGACGAAATCGCCCTCGGGATCGATCACGATCTGCTGGACCTGGCCAGCGCTGCGTTCGAGCATGCGGCGCAGCAGGTGGGATTTGCCCGAGCCCGAATTGCCCTGGACGAGCAGCCGGGTCGCGAGCAGCTCTTCGAGATCGACGCAGACCGATTTGCCCGCGCCGTCTGTGCCCATGTCTACCTGAAACGTCATCGGGTGCGCATGGCGGATGGGGGGGCTGCGAGGCAAGTGATTAGCGGCGGGCGGGCGACCCGAACAGGGTTAGCGCGCCGCCGTCGCTCCATCTTCCTCGCGCAACCAGTTCTCATGAGTCAGGCCTTCGATCCGGGAGAATTCGCGCGCATTGTCAGTGACGAGGATCGCTCGGGCCGCCAGCGCATGCGCTGCGATCAGCATGTCGTTCGCGCCGATGATCGTACCGGCTTTTTCGAGCGCTGTTCGAAGCGCGGCATAATGGGTGTCGGCATCGGGCTCCAAATTCAGGATCGGGAGAGCGCCGAGAACCGCGTCGACCTGTGCCGACAGGCGCGGCGAGCCCTTCTTTGCGACGCCATAGCGGAGTTCGCTGGCGACAATGATGCTGGTGCAGACAGTCTCCTCGCCAACTCTAGCGATATGCGCTGCGATGCGGCCCTGCGGATTACGGATCAGATCGGAGACGATGTTGGTGTCGAGAAGATAGCGCGTCACAGATCGACCGGTTCGGGCGGTGCATCCGTGATCGACGGAAAATCCTCATCGATCGGCGACAGGGTTGCGAGCAGGCCAAGCAGGGAGCTGGCCGGGGCCGGCTCGATGATCAAGCGCCCGTCCTCCTTGCGCATGATCGCGTCTTCGCCCGGCAGTTCGAAGTCGCGCGGAATCCGCACCGCCTGGCTGCGGCCGTTCTTGAACAGTTTTACGTGCCGCTCGGCGCCCATGGCTCAATTCCTATCTGGCCTATGCCATAGCATATGCCAGTGCTGAAAGCCAGTTCGCTTTACCTCCCGAACGGCGCCTGCGCCGTCGCATAATGCGCCATCGCCATCGTCGTCAGCTGGGCGTTGACGCGGATGCAGCTGGTGAAGGTGCTGGCATCGGTGACGAGGACGTTGCCGGTGCCATGGACCCGGCACTCGAGATCGACCACGCCCGCGCCGGGATCGACGTTGCGGCCATTGCCACCCTGGGGATGCGAGCTTGCCAGGGTCACGTCATCGGGTTCGCGGATCGTCTCGGCGAAGAAGCGGTCGATATCATCGCCCGGCCGCAGCGTTCCGCCGCGGGCAATGGGGGGATAGACCTCGATCGCGCCGGCCGCGAAATGCACCCTGGTCAGGGTGGCGAGGGCGCGGCGGAGCAGGGGCAGCTCGACATCGCTGCGCAATTTGAAGCTGAGGCCGCCATCGACGATCCGTCCGCAGCGATCGGCCGGGATCAGCGCGCCAGCGGAGGCGAGGCGACTATAGTTGCGCATGCGGTGGAAATGCTCGCCGAACCAGCCGGGCATCAGAGTCGACATGCTCATCGGCGGCTGGAAATGCGATTCGAGCAAATAATCGCCGCGATCCACATAGGTCGCCATCTGGTCCTCGTCCCACGCCTTGGCGGGCGTGCCTTCGGGCATCAGCGCGACGACCGGGCAGGAGACGTTGAGCGAGAGGCCGTAGCCAGTGCCTTCGATCCCGCTCTTGTCGAGGAGTCGGCTCGAGGCGATCGCGCCGGCGGCGACGACCACGCCCTTGGTGGCGCGGATGAAATGGGTCTGGCCGTCTTCCATCAGGATCTCGACGCCGTCGGCGACGCGGCGGCCCTGGTCGAGCTCGGGCTTCCAGCGGATACGCCTGACCTCCGCCTCGGGGAGGATGCGGGCATTGTGCTTGCGCGCGTCGAGCAGGAAGGACTGGGCCATGCCCTGTTTGCGGCCATAGGGGCAGCCGGTATTGCAATAGCCGCAATAGGCGCAGTCGGCATTGAGGCTGCGGGGGCCGTAATTCT
>JBDTXU010000124.1:0-2139 GCA_040006055.1 Sphingomonas bacterium
AACCGCATAACCGCACGACTGGCGGCGGTGAAGCACCGGAGTGGCGCTCGGGGCCATTTCAGTTCAATTTCGGTTCACCGGCCGGACATTCATGTTCGCCGCCAGATGTTCAGGACGAGATTTTCAGGGGGTGGCGATGCGGGGAACGATCAGGGTGGCGGCACTGGCATTCATGGTGGTGCCGGCCGCGGCCCAGGCGATGACAGTCAACGAATTCCTCGCCAAGACGGCCGCGCTTCAGGCTAAAGGCTTTTCAGCGATGATCTCGCCCGACCTCACCCTGGTCCGCGATGAGATCAAGACGGCGGCCACTGCCTATCGCGCCGAACTCGACGCTGCCCAGGCCGCACATCGCAAGCCGCGGAGCTGCCCGCCACCAAAGGGTCAGGCGAAGGTCGATTCGAATACGCTCATGGCGTCGTTCCAGGCGATCCCGCCGGCGAAGCGCTCGATGAGCGTGAGAGCGGCCTTTTACGGCTTCATGGACAAACGCTACCCCTGTAGCTGACGCGTCGCGCCTTATTCCATCAGGCCGAGAACCAGCAGCAGGATGGCAAAGGCGTTGAGCGCGACGACGGAGAAGATCATCAGCGCGATCGTCCGCCACAGCGCCGAACGCTTGCGCAGCGAATAAGCGCCGCGCAGCTGTGCGAACATATGCACGGGCGGCACGGTCAATGCGGCCAATATGATCAGGCCGGTCGACAGGCCGATAGAGCCGGCAAGCGAGAGTGCGACGACGAACAGCATCATGAACGCCAGCGAATAGGTGACGAAGATCGCATGGTCGTACAGATGGAAACGGCGGCGCCACAGGAACATCAGCGCCACGAACGGCACCGAGATCGGGATCAGCGCCCAGGAGAATTTATAGGCGCTCGATTGCAGTTTGTAGAGCGCAAGACCCGGATTTTCGCGCGCCTTCTCGATGCCCCTGTTGAGCATTGGCCATCCAGTGTTCACCTCTTTGAAGGTGCCGCCGCGCTTCCCGTCCTTGCCTGGCGCCATGGTGGCGCGCGCGACCTGGAATGATCTGAGAACGCTTCGGGCGGCAATCAACTCTCCATCGGGGATATGGGACGGCTTATGCACATGGTCCGCCTCTGCCTGTTTGAGTTTTGCGGTAGCCTCCGCGATTTCCTTATCCACTTCAGCGATCTGCTTGGCAGTCGCGGGAGTCCGATTGGGGACCTCGAGTTCGCCGTTGAAGGTGTGGATCGTCGCGAACATCAGGAAGACCGAGAACAGGAACAACGCCAGTGGCGAGACGAAGCGCGCGCGCTCACCCGCGATGAAGCGCCGGGTCAGCGCTCCCGGATGGAAGGCGAGCATCGGCACGGTCCGCCACACCTTGCCCTCGAAATGGAAGACGCCGTGGAGCAGGTCGTGCAGGATCGAACTCAACGTCCGGTGAACATGCTCGGCCTGGCCGCAGGCATGGCAATAATCGCCGATCAGCGCGGTCCCGCAGTTCAGGCACAGTCCGTGCTCGCCGCTGCAATGACCCTCCCCGGCGCCCGGCTCAAAGGCACGCCCGATCAAGGCTCCGGTGGCGATATCGCCGGCTGCTTCGATTCCCCCGCTCATCGCGCCCGATTATCACCGGATGCAGTTTAGGCGATAGGGCTTTGGCAGGCGGCGGCGAGCGTGGTAGCGATATTGTCATGGCTGACGTCGAAATCGATTCCACAGGCTTGATCGCCGATATGGGCAAGCGCGCCCGCGTTGCGGCGCGACTGGTCGCCGGCATGTCGAGCGCCGCCAAGAGCAGGGCGCTGGAAGCCGCGGCAGAGGCGATTCGCGAGGCCGCGCCCGATATCCTGGCCGCCAACGCCGCGGACATGGCGCGTGCCGAAGCGAGCGGTTTGTCGGGCGCGATGCTCGATCGCCTCCGCCTCGATGCCAAGCGGATCGATGCGATGGCGACAGGCGTCGCCACGGTCGCGCTGCTCCGCGATCCGGTCGGCCAGCTGATCGACGAGAATCGCCGTCCCAACGGCCTTGTGCTGCGCCGGATCCGTGTGCCGATCGGCGTGATCGGCATCATCTATGAGAGCCGCCCGAACGTGACCGCAGATGCCGCGGCGCTCTGCGTCAAATCGGGCAATGCTGTCATCCTGCGCGGCGGATCGGAAGCGA
>JBDTXU010000125.1:0-2880 GCA_040006055.1 Sphingomonas bacterium
ACTTCGGACATCGGCTTGAGCAGCGGCAGGGAACGGTCGTTCGCCGTCACCGTTTCATAGGCGATGCAGGTCGCTCCCGACTTCATCAGGCCCTCGGCCTGCGGCTTGTCCGCGGCGAGGTGGAGATAGGTGAAGAGCAGATGACGCGGCTCCAGCATCGCGACCTCGCCGGCCTGCGGCTCCTTCACCTTCACGATCATATCGGCGCTGGCGAACACGCTGGCGGCATCGGGGAGGATCGTCGCGCCCGCCTTCACATAGTCCCGGTCCTCGAAATCGATCCCGAGCCCGGCGCCGGTCTCGACAAACACCTCATGCCCGGCCGCGACAATGTCCGAAACCGAAGGGGGCGTGAGCCCGACGCGAAACTCGTTGTTCTTGATTTCCCTGGGGACACCGATGCGCATGAACATTCTCCTGTTGTGCCCGGGAATATACAGCAGGGTGGCCGGGAAGTACTTGCAATCTCGCAGCCGCACGGCCTTGAAACGCGATGGGATTGCGCCGATATCACGATCGACGCAATGACATCCCACATGGACAACATCGACAGCAAGATCATCGCGCAGCTGGGCCGGGATTCGGGCATCACCAGCGAGGATCTCGGCGCCCGGATCGGGCTCTCGCCATCGGCCGCCCACCGGCGGGTGAAGCTGCTCGAGCAGCAGGGCCTGATCCTCGGTTATCGTGCGCGCCTGTCGCGCGAGGCACGCGGCAATCCCTCGACTGTGTTCGTGTCGGTTACGCTGACGGATCAGCGCCAGGCGACCATGATGGCGTTCGAACAGGCGCTGGATCGCACCGTGCAGGTGACCGAGGCGCATCTCATGAGCGGCGAATCCGACTATCTCCTCAAGGTGCTGGTCCGCGAGGATGACAGCTATGAGCGCATCCACCGCGAGGTCCTGTCCGCCTTGCCGGGCGTGCATCGGCTCGTGACTCAGTTCACCATCCGCACACTCGCGACGGAGAGTTGAGGTGCGCCGCAGCCTCCTCCGATGCGACATTGCGGGTGCCAGGGGCGCGTGCTACTGCGCCGCCTCTTCGAACGCAGGGGCGCGCTTCGGTCCATCCATGACTCATCCAGCTGAAAATCGGGCAAGATTGTCCCGCCAGTGAGCAACGACGCACCCTGCGCGGACGAATCCGCGCCTGCCGAGGCGGTATCCGGCCCCCATCATCACAAGGACGGCCTCGCCAAGCTCGCGCTTGGTGCGATCGGAGTCGTGTTCGGCGATATCGGCACCAGCCCGCTCTACGCCTTTCGCGAGACCTTTGCCGGCCACCACAAGCTCGCGCTCGATCCGGCGCACATCATGGGCGTCACCAGCCTGATGTTCTGGTCGATGATGATCGTCGTGACGCTCAAATATGTCTCGATCATCATGCGCGCCGATAACAAGGGCGAGGGCGGCAGCCTCGCGCTGCTCGCGCTGATATCGGGCAAGACCAGGACGCGGCGCTGGTCGAAAGGCATCATCCTGCTCGGCGTGTTCGCCTGCGCGCTCTTCTATGGCGACAGCATGATCACCCCGGCGGTGTCGGTCCTGTCGGCAGTCGAGGGCCTCGCGGTGGCGGCGCCTTCGTTTGGCGGGTTGGTGATGCCGATTGCGATCGTCATCATCATCGGCCTGTTCCTGATCCAGCGCAGCGGCACCTCGCGCGTAGGCCTGTTCTTCGGGCCGATCATGCTCGTCTATTTCGCGGTGATCGCCACGCTCGGCCTGCTCAGCATCGCTGAGACGCCGCACGTTCTCCTCGCCTTATCGCCGCATTACGCGTTCGAGTTCTTCGCGATGGACCCGGTGCGCGCTTTCCTCGCGTTGGGCTCGGTCGTGCTGGCGGTGACCGGTGCCGAGGCGCTGTACGCGGACATGGGGCATTTCGGCCGCAACCCGATTCGCGTCTCCTGGCTGCTCTTCGTGCTCCCCGCGCTGATGCTGAATTATATGGGGCAGGCCGCCTTGCTGTCCCGCCTCGGTGCGGAAGCGCTGGAGAGCCCCTTCTACATGCTCGCGCCGCATTCGCTCCGGCTCCCGCTCGTCTGCCTCGCGACCGCCGCGGCGGTGATCGCCAGCCAGGCGGTGATTTCGGGCGCCTTCTCGGTGACTCAGCAGGCGATCCAGCTCGGCTTCATGCCACGGCTCAGGATCGAGCATACCAGTGCCGCGACCGCGGGGCAGATCTATATCCCGCTCGTCAACTGGGCGCTGCTGGTGATGGTGCTGCTGCTGGTGGTGTTCTTCCGCACCTCGTCCAACCTCACTTCGGCTTATGGCATCGCCGTGACGGGGGCGATGCTGATCGACACCTGCCTGCTTTCGGTGGTGCTTTTCCGCCTGTGGCACTGGCCGAAATATCTCGCCATCCCGCTGCTCGCTGTCTTCTTCATGGTCGACGGCGCCTATTTCGCGGCGAACATGACCAAGGTGCCCTCGGGCGGCTGGTTCCCGCTGCTGATCGGCCTGATCATGTTCACCATGCTGACGACCTGGTCGAAGGGCCGCCAGCTGATGATCGATCGGATGCGCGAGGCGGCGATGCCGATCAAAGTGTTCATCCAGTCAGCCGCGACCTCCGCGACGCGCGTACCCGGCACCGCTGTGTTCATGACCTCCTCGCCCGAGGGGGTGCCGCATGCGCTGCTCCACAACCTGAAGCACAACAAGGTGCTCCATGAGCGCATCATCCTGCTGACGGTGAAGATCATGGACGAGCCCTATCTGCCCGAGGCGGGCCGGATCACGCTCGAGGATCTGAGCCACGGCTTCCACCGCATGATCCTGCGCTACGGCTTCATCGAGGAGCCCGATGTGCCAGCGGCGCTCGCCAAGGTGCATCAATGCGGTGCCGACTTCCGGATGATGGACACGAGCTTCT
>JBDTXU010000126.1:0-1750 GCA_040006055.1 Sphingomonas bacterium
CGCTGATCCTGATCGGCGAGGCGGCCGCCTATCCGCATGGCAGCCGCGCCCCGCAGATGGTGGCTGACGGGCAGATCGTGTTGATGGACTGCGGCTGTACCGTGCAGGGCTATCAATCCGACGTCTCGCGCACTTTTGTGTTCGGTACGGCCACCGCCGAGCAGCGCAAGGTGTGGGGCGATGTCCATAGTGGTCAGGCAATCGGCTTTGCGGCCGCGCGATTGGGCGCGCCCGCAGGCAGCGTCGACGATGCGGTGCGCCGCCATTACGAGGCGCTCGGCTATGGCCCGCGCTACCGGCTGCCGGGCCTGTCGCATCGCACTGGCCACGGCATCGGCCTTGATGGACATGAGCCGGTCAACCTCGTCCATGGCGAGATCACGCCGCTTGCGCCCGGCATGTGCTTCTCCGATGAGCCTGGCCTGTATCTGCCGGGTAAGTTCGGCGTGCGGATAGAGGATTGCTTCCATATGACCGAGACCGGGCCGAAATGGTTCTCGCAGCCGCCATCCTCCATCGACGCGCCGTTCGGGTGACCGGCCCGATCCCGGTTCTGGTCAATCGCAGCGGCGGCACCGCCGCATCGAAGGGCGACAAGCTTGGTGAGGAGATCGAGGCGGCGTTCGCGAAAGCCGGCGTTGCGATCGAACTCCAGCTGGTCGAGGGCGACGCGCTGGCGGGTGCCGCAAATGCTGTCGCGGGTCAGCCGCTGGTCGTGGTCGGCGGTGGGGACGGGACACTGGGCCGCCTTGCCGGCATCCTCGCCGAACGCGGATCGACGCTCGGCATCTTGCCGCTCGGGACGCGCAACCATCTTGCCCGCGAGCTCGGCGTACCGCTCGACCTGCCGGGCGCGGCGGCACTGATCGCGGCGGGGACGGTGCGGACGATCGACCTTGCCCGGGTCAATGGCGAACCTTTCATCAACAATGCGTCGATTGGTCTTTATCCCCAGCTCGTTCGCGAGCGCGAGCAGCGCAACACGCCGAAATGGATCGCTGCTATCCCTGCGAGCTTCGCCGCGCTCAGCCGCATCAAGCACCACCGGCTGCACCTCGCCTCGCCGGGGCGGGGAAAAGACGGCGACATCGTCACGCCGATGCTGTTCGTCGGCAATAATCATTACACGCTCGACGCCGGGCAGATCGGCAAGCGTGATGCGCTCGATGGGGGCGTGCTTTCGATCTACGCGGTCGCGGCGCGGCGTCGGATCGCGCTGGTCGGCTTCGCGATCCGCACGCTGTTCGGCCGGTCGCGCCGCGACAGTGACTTCGCGGCGATCGGCGACACGCCCGAATTCGAGGTCCGCGGGCGCTCCGACGATATCGACATCGCGCTCGACGGCGAAGTGATGACGCTGAAGATGCCGCTGCGGTTCGAGTGCCAGGCTGGGGCGTTGAAGGTGGTGGCGCCTGCGGGGTAGGGCACGGCGCGCGATGTGGAAGCATCGTGCGTTAAACCTGGCGAGGTGTCGCCGAAGGTCCGTCTTCCCCGGCGAAGGCTGGGGCCCAGTTGGGGGACTATCGCGGCGGAGGCTGCGCGCTGTTACATTAACCTTCCCAACTGAGCCCCGGCCTTCGTCGGGGAAGCGGAGGGGAAGGAAAAGGGCGGCGCATCTAAATCGCCGCCAGCGCGAGCGCCGCCTTGTCGCCCCGCCAGCCACGCGCGACCAGCGCTCGGTCCTTTGCCGCGGCTTCGGCCATGCCGAGCGCGGTCTCCGCATCGGCGCGGACTGACTGGGTGACGGGAT
>JBDTXU010000127.1:0-3003 GCA_040006055.1 Sphingomonas bacterium
GCCACAGGCTGCCGAACGCAGTGCCCGTCGCCAGCGCGCTGAACAGCACCGCGCGGGCGAGACTCGACTGGAGCAGGTCGGTCGCGCCGCCGCGCCATGCCATCACGAAATAGATGTGGAAGGCGACCCCGACGCCGAACAGCAACGGAAAGGCGATGATGTTGGCGAAATTGATCGGCTGCCCGATGATGACGCAGGTCGCCAGCGTCAGGAAGATCGACAGCACCACGGGCGCCAGGGTGAACGCCACTTCGCGGACGTTACGCAGCACCAGGAAAAGCAACAGGCTGACGAGCAGGAAGGCAATCACCCCGGCCTGAACGAAGGCGCCGGCGACCGTCGAAGCGGCCGCCTGGGTGGCGACTGGCAGGCCCGATATTGCGGGTGTCACCGTCGCTACCGCCGTGCGGAAGCGCTTGATGACCTGATTGTCATTGCCATCGCCCTTCGGAAAGACCTGCAGCCGGGCATGGCCATCGGGCGCGATCCAGTCGCGAACCAGGTCTGGCGGCAGCGTCTCGCGCGTCACCGGCTCGGCCTGGAGCGTGGCGCGGATCTGATCGAGCATCACCGTCAGTGGCTGGGAGAGCATGGCATTTACCGCCGCGCGCCGTTCGGGCGTGGACGACGCCAGCTTGCCGAACGCGGCGGCCAGTCGCCGCGCGTCAGCTGAGCCCTTGCCCGTGTCGGCCCCCGCGACTGAGGTCAGCCGTCCCGAGACTTGTTGCAGCGATGTGACCAGCTCCGCATCGTTCGGCGCTGGCGCCACATCGAGCGGATTGATCGTCAGGTCGAGCAGCAGCGACGCATCCTGGATCAGCGCGAGCTTGGCAGGCTGGTCGTCAGCCACGAAGCTGTCGACCGAGGCGACCTGCTTTACCTCGGGCAGCGCGGACAGCCGCCGGATAAGCCCGGTTGCCGCATCGGGGTTCGCCGCGAGCACATCGATCGTGTTCGGCGTCCGGTCCGGATCGCGCGTCAGGTCCGCCAGCGTCTGCATCGAGGGCGCGTCCGGATCACGCAGATGGAGCGGATTGAAGTCGAACACCACGACGGGCAGCAGCGCGATGCTCGCAGCCATCGAGAGGCCGAACGCCCGGAGCACATGCTTGCGGTGCTTTTCGAGAAAGCGGTCGGCGGGCTCCAGCTCGGCAAAGCCGACCTCGCGCTGCGGCACGCCCGGCCGAAACAACAATATCAGCGCTGGCAACAGCGTAACGTTCAACGCGAGGGCGATCACCATGCCGAGGCCGGCGATCACGCCAAGCTCGGCGATGCCGACATAAGCGGTGGGCAGGAACGCCCCGAAACCAAGGAACACCGCGCCCGCCGCCAGCAGCAGCGGCACGCCGAGCGCCGTTGCCGCTGCCTGCAACGCGGCGAAGGGTTCCATGCCAGCCACCCGCTCGGCATTGAAGCGCACGCAGATCTGGATGCCGAAATCGACGCCGAGCCCGACGAACAACGGTATGAACGCGACCGAGATCAGGTTGAGCCGCCCCACCGCAAGCAGTCCGACCGCCGTGGTCACGACCAGCCCGATGACGATCGTACCGAGGATCGCCGCGACCAGCCGCACTGACCGCGTCGCGAACCACAGCGTCACCAGCATCGCGGCGAACATCACCAGCCCGACCGCGCCAATATTCTCCTGCAGCGTCGCGAACTCCTCATCGGCGAGCGGCACTTCGCCGGTCAGCCGGACGGAGACGCCATGCGCTGAATCGAGCTTGAGAGCGCCCGCGGCTGCTTGCACCGCATCGCTCGCCGCTTCGCCGGGCATCAGAGCGCTATGATCGAGCATGGGCTGGGCAAGGATCAGCCGCCGTTTCGGCGCGCTGAGCGGCCCGGATTTGCTTCCGAACAATTGCTGCCACGAGAAATAGGTGGGCTTGCCGGCGAGCGATCCCTCGGCCGCCTCGGCCAAAGCCCGCATCGGCGTGTCGATCTGGTCGAGCGTCGTGGATTTCGCCTCAACCCCGTCGAGCATCGCCGAAATCGCGTTATCGACCCCGCGTAGCGAGGGATCGGCGGCGAGCGGCCCGAGCAATGGCTGTGCTTCGATCAGCGCCGCGGTCGTCTGGCGCACATCCTCGCGCGATCCCAGCAAAAGGCCTTCGCGTGCGAAATAATCGCCGCCATCGGGCCTGCGGACCAGCGGGAAATGGGTGCGGTCGGCTGCCATCCGTGCGGTCAGCTTGGCAGCAGCATCTTCGGCCAGCTCTGGCGTCTTGCCGTCAACCACCACCAGCATCACATCGCTGAGCTGCGGGAAGGCGGCTTCCATCGCCCGTTCCTGCTTGCGCCAGTCGACATCGGGGGAGATCAGCGCCGCCGTGTCGGTCGTCATATCGAACCGGTTCATAGCGAAGAGGAGCGACAGCGCCGTCAGCACCAGGCACAGCCCAAGCGTCAGCCAGGGCCGCCTTATGCTGGCGGAGACGATCTCGGGAATGGGGGAACGCATGCCGGGGCTCAACGCGCGGCGGGACCTGATGGACCTAGAAAATACCGCATCTTGAGCGTGATCGTCTGTGGTTGACCGCCGAAATTGAACTTCGCATCAGCCCATTTCGGCGGTCCGAGGCTGATCCGCGCATCGTTGGAAAAGCCGACGCCCTCCTTGGGAATGCCGAACAGCGCGCGATCGACTTTCTTGTTGCGGTTCTCGTCATGGAAGACCTGCGCCGCATATTGTCCGGGCGGCAGGTTAGCGACCGTCACCGTCACGACGCCGGCATGGGCCTGCGCGTCGCCGACATAGCTGCAGTCATCGCCCAGAAACTGCTTCTGTGGGCAGATATCGACATGGACCACGCCACTCGCATTGCGGACGTTGCTGATCTGGACCGTGAGCGTGCCCGTCGGCACCGGCGCCGCGGCGGTGAGGCCGACGAAACCGATCAACAGGGCAAGCGCGCGCGCAGGCCTAAACAGCATCGCGCTTCACTTCTTCGATAACGCCGCTTGAATTGTGGCGGAGTGCCTTGAGCACGGTCTCGA
>JBDTXU010000128.1:0-2477 GCA_040006055.1 Sphingomonas bacterium
GGGGATCGATGCGGCGGTTCGCCACTGCACTGCGGGCGCGGGGATCTGGGAATGGGCCGGAGACGAGGGCGATCCCGACATCGTCATGGCGTGTGCCGGCGACGTACCGACCCTCGAAACCCTCGCGGCCGTCACGCTGCTGCGCGACTATGTCCCCGACATTCGTATTCGGGTCGTCAACGTCGTCGACCTGATGGTGCTGCAGCCGCAGTCCGAGCATCCGCACGGGCTCGACGACCGGGAGTTCGACGCCCTGTTCACCACCGACAGGCCGGTCATCTTCGCGTTCCACGGCTTCCCCGCAATGGTCCACAAGCTAACCTATCGCCGCGCCAACCATCACAATATCCATGTGCGCGGCTTCAAAGGGGAAGGGACCACGACAACGCCGTTCGACATGGTCGTGCTGAACGACCTCGATCGTTACCGGCTCGCGCTGGACGCGATCGGGCGCATTCCGCGTCTGAGCGCCCAGGTGCCCGCTGCCACGGCCCGGTACTGGGCCGCGATCGAGCGGCACAAGCTCTACATTGCCGAGCATGGTGACGACCTGCCGGAAGTTCGCGACTGGCGATGGAGCCGGTGACGCAGGTGCGGGACGGGAACATCGTCCTTGCGCTCAACAGCGGCTCGTCGTCCCTGAAGTTCGGGCTTTACGATGTCGGCGGGACCGGGGTTGTCGAACTGGTCGCAGGCGCCATGGACGCGAAGCATTCCCAAGCGCAGTTGTTCGACCGGATAGAAGCCGCGCTGGCGAAGGCGGACATGCCGGCCCCCACAGCGATCGGGCACCGCGTCGTCCATGGTGGTCCGAAGCTTCGTCGGCACAGCCGAATCGACGGCGAAGTGATCGCCTGGCTGGAGGAAGCCGTCGCCTTTGCCCCGCTCCACGGTCCGGCGTCGCTCGCGCTGATACATCTGGCAGGGACGCACTACCCGACACTGCCGCAGATCGCGTGTTTCGATACCGTCTTTCATGCGACGCTGCCCGAGGTCGCCTATGTCCTGCCGCTCCCGCGTTCACTCTCCTGCGAAGGCGTGCGCCGCTATGGTTTTCATGGGCTCTCCTGCGCCTCGATCGTTCGCCAGCTTGGAAACGATCTGCCCGAACGCCTGATCATCGCGCATCTCGGCAATGGCGGCAGCGTGACGGCGGTGAAGGCGGGACTTTCCGTCGATACGAGCATGAGCCTCACGCCGACCGGCGGGATCGTCATGGGCAGCCGCACCGGTGATCTTGACCCCGGCGTGCTGCTTTATCTGCTGCGCGAGAAAGGACTGGATGGAGCAGCGCTCGAGGCGCTGGTCGATCAGCAATCCGGCCTTCTCGGCATTTCGGGCATTTCCGGCGACATGCGGACGCTCCATCTGGCGGCGACGGACAATCCGGACGCGCGCCTGGCGATCGAGCTGTTCTGCTACTCGGTGCGCAAGCAGATCGCCGCGATGGCCGCAGCACTTGGCGGTATCGACATGCTCGTCTTCACCGGCGGCATCGGCGAGAATGACGCGGTGATCCGCCGCTCTATCTGCCGGGACCTTCGCTGGGCAGGGGCTTTTTTGGTCCGGGTCATCGGCTCTCAGGAGGACGAACAGATCGCCCGTGAATCCGACCTGGTTCTTACCGGCGCGGGTCGGTAGACACGTAGCGCGCCCGCTCGCGCCTTGCATTGATCCGTTGCCGAATAGGTGTTTTCCGAGGCCTGACGCGCGAGGGTCGCGACCCTAGAACTTCACCATCACGGCGCCCGAACCGGCACAACGTGACGGGAAGACGTCAGTGCTTCCGCCGGTGAACGGGGAAATCTCATGTTCACGGACGATGACGAAGCTGCCTATCTCCAGCAGCGGATCGACGTATCGCTCGGCATGGCACAGGTGGCGACGAGCAACTGCGCGCGAATGGTCCATGAAGCGCTCGCGGCCACCTATGGTCGCAGACTGGCGACGCTGCTCATTTCTGAACCCAGCCAGTCCCCGGCCTCTCCCAAGGGTCCGGGCAAGGTTATCGAGCTTCGCGCGACGGCGCACGCTCCTGGTCTACTCATCGAGGCGTGAGGTCGGGGCGCCGCGTTCGGCTGCTGTCGAGGGTGCGGCTAGATCGCGAGGCAGGCGGAGTGGCAGGCTGGCGCGTTGGCGAGAGTTGCATTGGGTCGCTACCGTGTCGCTCATGTCGGTGTCGGGGCTCGCGGCGTATTGGTGAGACTACGCATGCTCCTGCGTAGTTTCCGAACATGTCGCATCTTGTCGCACCGGATTACGGCGACTCGCATTGGCCGAGGACGGCTCTTTCACCAGCCGGGGCAAATCAGGATGTGCTTTTCCGCGACCGCCAGCTTCACCGCCGGAGCTGGGCTCTTGATCATCGGTGCCGTGACGGTCCGCCGCGCCCGAACGGCGGCGGAATTGCCGTTCGCCCTGGTTCCGGCGTTGTTCGGCGTTCAGCAGGTCATCGAAGGCGCACTCTGGCTCACCTT
>JBDTXU010000129.1:0-2510 GCA_040006055.1 Sphingomonas bacterium
CGAGCGCTCGGTCGGCCTCGGCGTGATGGGCTTCCACAGCTTCCTCCAGGCCCGCGGTCTCGCCTTTGAAGGCGCGATGGCCAAGAGCTGGAACCTGAAGATGTTCAAACACATCAAGGGCCAGGTCGATGAGGCTTCGATGCAGCTCGCGGTCGAGCGCGGGCCCTGCCCCGACGCGGCGGACATGGGCGTGATGGAGCGTTTCAGCTGCAAGATGGCGATCGCGCCGACGGCGTCGATCAGCATCATCTGCGGCGGCACCAGCGCGTGCATCGAGCCGATCCCGGCGAACGTCTATACCCACAAGACGCTCAGCGGCTCGTGGTCGATCCGCAACCCCTATCTCGAGAAGATGCTGATCGAGAAATCGAAGAATTCCGATGCGGTGTGGAACTCGATCCTCGAACAGGGCGGCAGCGTCCAGCATCTCGATTTCCTCAGCCAGGACGAGAAGGATTGCTTCAAGACCAGCTTCGAGATCGACCAGCGCTGGCTGATCGAGCTCGCTGCCGATCGTACGCCTTATATCGACCAGTCAGCGTCTTTGAATCTGTTCATCCCGGCGGATGTCGAGAAATGGGACCTGCTGATGCTCCACTTCCGCGCGTGGGAGCTGGGCATCAAGTCGCTTTACTATCTCCGCTCGAAGAGCATCCAGCGCGCCGGCTTTGCTGGCGGCGTCGAAGCCGACAACACCATCGACCTGCGTCAGATCGAGGTCGAGGTGAAGGACTATGACGAGTGTTTGGCGTGTCAGTGATCGCCCGGATCACTGACACCGGACCAGGCGCCCCGGCACGTCGGTGAGCCGTCCGCTCTGGCAGCCAAGCCCGAAGGATAGCGGCATGGATCAGAAATTCGGTTGTACGGCTGCGATGATCGGCGGGGGCTTGTTGCTCCTGCTGCTCTTCATGCTCGCCTACCCGCAATACCGCGTCTATTCGCAGCGCCTTTCGGGCGAAGCCGCGCTGGCCGAAGCGCAATCGTCGCGCCAGGTCGCGATTCTCGAGGCGCACGCCAAGAAGGAAAGCGCGATCGAGCTGGCCGAGGCGGAGGTCATCCGCGCGCGCGGTGCCGCCAGGGCCAATGCGATCCTGCAGAACAGCCTGGGCGGACCGGAGGGCTATCTGCGCTATCTCCAGATCCAGGCGCTCGAATCGACTCACGGTCAGTTGATCTATGTGCCGACCGAAGCCGGGCTGCCGGTGACGGAATCGCGGCGGCTGCAGTCCAACAGCTCGCCTGAGAAATAATGCGCGCGGCGGCGGCCCTTACCGAATCCTGGCGCCATGCGATGGATAGGCAGGAGTCTCGAGCCTGGCTTTCGTCATGCCGGACTTGTTCCGGCATCCATCGTTCCGCAGGAACCGCCGCTGTTGCGTTCACGGCACGATGGACCCCGGAACAGGTCCGGGGTGACGGGTGCGGGGCGCCGCCGGCGCCCCGCGAATCGCGCTATCGACTAGGCTTCTTCCTCGAAGGTCACCGCCACATCGGCGTTAGCCGAGAGCCGCACCTTGTCGCCCTCGACCTCAGCGACCAGGCCGAGCGAGATGTAGTGATGGTGCCCTTCATGGCTGCCGGAGCCGCTGTCGGCCTTGGTCAGCTTGATGCGATCGCCGTCGACATGGTCTACAGTGCCGACATGGACTCCGTCGGCGCCGATGATTTCCATATGGTCCTTGATTGCGCTTGCGTCGGCCATGAGCAGTCCTCCTTCGTTACGGGTGCGTCCCCCCAACGCATGCCGGCGCATTTCGATGCAGGGAGTTTGTCGTGATGATCAGCAGAACGATCCGGCTTTCCGCCCTGTTCGTCGCGATACTCGCGCTCGCCGCCTGCGCGGCGCATCAGGCGAGCTCGGCGGTGCAGCCCCAGGCGCCCGGCTTCCTGCTCGGGGTGTGGCACGGCTTCATCTTCCCGCTAGCCTGGATCGTGTCGATTTTCCTGCCCGGCGTCGCTGTCTATGCCGTGCCGAACAATGGCGGCTGGTATGATTTCGGCTATTTCATCGGCATCGTCTTTCTCGGCGTAGGCTCGCACGAATCGCGCAAGGCCGTAACCAACCGGGGCGGCGCATGATGCTGCGCGCGCCCCTCATCATGGCCTCGGTCGCGACGGTGAGCGGCGTGGCGGCGCTTGTCGTCTTCACCCGTCCCGGGGTGAGCGAGCCGTCGGTCTATGGCCGCCGCATCGCCGGCACCATGTTCGCCGCGATGGCGATCATCCTTGGCGGTTTTGCCTATGCACTGGGCTCAATGGGAGGTGTGCAATGAACCACTCGACGAGTGACCTGATATCGATCGTGCTATCGATCGTGCTCGACTTCGCATTGCTGGGATGCGGGCTCTATTATGTCGTCTTCGGCCAGAAGCTTCGCGACCGCAGGAACGCGGCCCAGGCCGATGGCTCACCTAACACGGCCAAGCCGCCGCCCGATTATTTCCGTCTGGGGCTCTTCCTGGCGATATGCGGGGCCGTGCAACTCTGCATCCATCTCTTCCTCTGAT
>JBDTXU010000130.1:0-14578 GCA_040006055.1 Sphingomonas bacterium
CCGCACGATGTGCATCGAGGCCGGGCTGAGCCGCTTCGAGGCGCAGATCGCAGCCTTGCTCAATCGCCCCGAAGTCGAAAGCCTGCTCCCCCAGATCGCCTGCCCGGTGCTGGTCGCGGTTGGCCGCGAGGATCGCTGGAGCCCGCCCAGCCAGCATGAGGCGATCGCCGCGCTGGTCCCCGATGCGCGGCTCGTCGTCATTGAAGGCGCCGGCCACATGCTTCCGCTCGAGGCACCGGGCGCTCTCAACCACGCCATTGCCCACTGGCTCAGCCGCCCGACCCAATCACAACCCGTTACCCAAGGAGATTAGAGAATGACCGACAGCCTGCAGACCCTGCTCGATTCAAGCGGCGACATCGTGAAGCTGCTCCGCAACCAGCAGAGCGGCCCCAACGTCTATCCCGGCGTGCCGGCGGAATATTCGAACTGGCGCAACGAGCAGCAGGCCTGGGCAAATAGCTGCGTGCTGTTCAACCAGTCCTTCCACATGGTCGATCTCGCGGTCGAAGGGCCGGATGCGTTCGCGATGCTCAACCATCTCGGCGTCAACAGCTTCAAGGGCTTCGTGCCCGATCGCGCCAAGCAGTTCGTGCCGGTCACGCCCGACGGCTATGTCATCGGCGACGTGATCCTCTTCTATCTCGAGGAGGAGAAGTTCAACCTCGTCGGCCGCGCGCCGACGATCGAATGGATCGAATATCACGCGGCGACCGGCGACTGGAACGTCACCGTCTCACGCGACGAGCGCACTGCGGTCCGCCCCGACCCCGAGAACCGCCGCAACTATCGCTTCCAGCTCCAGGGCCCGAACGCGATGAAGACGCTGGAAAAGGCGATGGGCCAAACCCCGCCCGATCTGAAATTCTTCCACATGACCCGGCTCAACATCGCCGGCAAGGAAGTCCGCGCGCTGCGCCACGGCATGGCCGGCCAGCCGGGCTATGAGCTGTTCGGCCCCTGGGGGGATTATGATGTGGTCCGCAACGCGCTGATCGAAGCGGGCAAGGATTTCGGGCTGACGCTGGTCGGCGGCCGCACCTATTCGTCGAACACGATCGAATCCGGCTGGATCCCGTCGCCACTGCCCGCGACCTATAGCGGCGAAGGCACGCGCGGTTACCGCGAATGGCTGACGACCAACAGCTATGAGGCAAAGGCGTCGATCGGCGGCAGCTATGTCCCCGACAGCGTCGAGGGCTATTATCTGACGCCCTGGGATCTCGGCTACGGCCCGTTCGTGAAGTTCGACCATGACTTTATCGGCCGCGAAGCGCTCGAGCGCATGGCCGGCCAGCCGCACCGCAAGAAGGTGACCCTTGCGCTCGACAATGAGGATCTGATGCGCGTCGTCAGCTCGCAATTCACCAAGGGTGACCGCGCCAAATATATGGAGTTCCCCTCGGCGGTCTATTCGATGCACCCCTATGATCAGGTGCTGAAAGACGGGAAGCTGGTCGGCGTATCGACCTGGATCGCCTACAGCGCCAATGAGGGCCGGATGTTGACGCTGGCGATGCTCGACGCCGACTTCGCCGAGCCCGGCACCGAGGTGACCCTGCTCTGGGGCGAGCCAAATGGCGGCACCAGCAAGCCGACGGTCGAACGCCACGTCCAAACCGAGATCAAGGCAGTGGTGGCCTCGGTGCCCTATTCCGAAGTCGCCCGCGACGCCTATGCCGAGAGCTGGCGGACCAAGCAGACGGCGTAAGACGGGGAGGGGGCGTGACACCGGTCGCGCCCCGCCTCCTTCCGCCCGCCCATCTTCGGCTCAACCTGCCCCACATCACATCTCCGTCAAACAGCGGTTGCGCTGGCGGAAGCAGCTTGCCAGTCTCCGGGCCTTCTTGCTCCCGGGGTAACAACCATGCGTCGAATCATCCTTGCGTCACTGCTTGCCGCCACAGCATCGATCGTGACCGCGCCACCTGCCCTCGCCGCGCCCATTCCCAAGGAGCAGTTGATGACGCCGCCTGCGGGCGCGCGCCACTTCACGATCAGTTCGATTGCCGGAAAACATGGCGACGTCTGGTCGTGGACGATGCCCGACGGACGCGTGGCCTATCGCATGTCGATGTCGCTGCGCGGCTGGGTCACCGAGACCGATCAGATGATGACGCTCGCGCCCGACAAGCGGCCGACGGCGATCGCAATCCGTGGCTTCACCGATTCAGGCGACGCGACCGAGACTTTCGACGTCGATGCCGCCGGCGTCGCCCATTGGAAAACCGTCGTCGATGCCGGCTCCGCACCGTTCGGCAGCAGGCGCTACAACAGCTATGGCGGCCCATGGCTCGCCGGCGAACGCGATGTCGAGGCGCTCGTCGCGGCCGGGGACAAGGGGGTCGACCTTCTGCCCATGGGCCATGCCAGCATCGCCATCGGGCAGCCGATCCAGATCGCGGGACCCGAGGGCCCCAGGAAGGTCAAGCTCGCCTTCATCACCGGCTTTGGATTCTCGCCCTCACCGGTCTGGCTCGACATGGACAACCATTATTTCGGAAATGCCGGAACCATCTCGCTGCTGCCCGAGGGTTATGAAAAGGCCGGCCCCGGGCTGAAAGACCTTCAGGACAAGGCGACCGCCGCGATGGTGCGCGGCATTGCCCACCGCTTTCTCAGCCCCGCCAACCGCACGCCGACCTTGATCGACCATGTGCTGATGTTCGATTCGGTTGCCGGCCAGTATCTGCGCGACCGCGCGGTGCTGATCGCCGGCGGCAAGGTCGCCGCGGTTGGCGCCGGCGGATCGATCAAGGCACCGGCCGGCGCCACCATCATCGACGGGCGCGGCAAGACTCTGTCGCCCGGCCTGTGGGACTCGCACCAGCACGTCGGAAACGACTGGGGCCTGCTGCAGAACCTGGCGACCGGCATGACCAACTATCGCAGCCCGGGGTCGATGATTGATGAGTCGCTGAGCATCTACAAGCGCCGCGCGGCCGGCGATCTGCTTGCACCCGACGGCAAGATCTCCGTGATCATCGATCGCAAGGACCCGCTGGCGGCACAGGGCGCACTCACCGTCTCGTCGCCGGCGGAGGCGATCGCGGCGGTCGACAAGATCAAGGCGGCCGGCCTGTGGGGCGTCAAATTCTACACCTCAATGAACCCCGCCTGGATCGCGCCGGCCGCCGCCGAGGCGCACAAGCTCGGCCTTCACGTCCATGGCCATGTGCCCGCCGGCATGCGCCCGCTCGATGCGGTCCGCGCGGGCTATGATGAAGTCACGCACATCAACTTCATCATGATGCAGGCCATGCCCCAGGACGTCGTCGACAAAGCCAACACCGCTGCAAGGCTGGAGGGGCCCGCCAAATACGGCAAGGATGTCGACCTCGATTCCCCCGCGATGAAGGCTTTCTACGCGGAACTGGCGGAGCGGAAGACGATCATCGACCCGACGCTCACCGTCTGGGAGCCGCTGATGAAATCCGACGGTAGTACGATTTCGCCCGAATATGCGCCCTTTGCCGATGTCGCGCCGCCAGCGGTTGCGCGCGGCTGGAAGATCGGCGGCTACCCCCTGTTCGAGGGCGTAACCCGCGACGATTTCCGCAAGAGCTTCACCAAGATGGTGGAGCTGACCGGCAGGCTTCACAAAGCCGGTGTCCGGATCGTCGCCGGCACCGACGGCTATGGGCTGGAACTGGTGCGCGAACTCGAGCTCTATCAGCAGGCCGGCCTCAGCAACGCGGAAGCGCTGCAAACCGCGACCATTGTCCCCGCGCGGATGACGGGCATGGACGACCGCGCCGGATCGATCGCCCCGGGCAAGACGGCGGACATCATCCTGGTGGACGGTGATGTGTCGAAGGACATCACCAATTTGCGGCATGTGGAGACGGTGTTTCTGGACGGTTACCGGCTCGATGGAGCGGCGCTGCGTCAGGCGAGCGGGTTGAGCGGGATGCCGAAATAAGGCGGCTTTTTTGATCGCCCGATGCGAGGTTGTGCGTCTGCAGATGGGTGCACAGCTGTCCGGCTTTGGCCGATTGCGGACTGGCGGCTTCAAGGCCCTACGCTTACCGCTTGTTGCAGATCACGTATAACAGTTCGAGGTATCAGAGCCGCACAGAGGTGGGGCCTCTCCTAGCGAGGCGATCATCCGGTTTAGCCGGAATTGCGTGAGCCGCCTAGCGGTACTGAAAGCACTACTGCGAATCGGCGCCCAAATCCCGCTGTTGAGGAGTCAAGCCAGCGCCCAACAGTTGCGCGTTCAACTTACCTCCATCGAACATCATTTCATCGAGAGCAGCTATTACGTGAATTTCTGATGTGTGCCGATTTTCAAAATCGTCTTCGATAACTCGTTGCGAAATTCTGCGCATGAGTTCCTTTATGAATGCTCCGCTCACACCCCGGGTTCGTTCAATGATTTGCGCCTGCACGGTCGCATCGAGCTTCAGGTCGCCGCAATATAGGAGGGCAAGCTTCAACCTTCCCTCTTCATCTGGAAGGGGGAACTCTATCGCTTGATCGATACGCCCCGGACGTCCGGCAAGGGCTGCCTCGAGGTGCTCTGGTCGATTGGTCGTCAGTATGAAGAAAATGTCGGAATCTTGCCGGAGACCATCCATCTCGTTGAGAAGCGTATTGAGCAGCGCTTCTTCTCCGGCGCCACGCATTTCCTCGCGATCACGCGCGATCAGATCGGCATCCTCAATTACTAGTATTGATGGCTGCAAGAGCCGCGCGAGCGCAAAGTATTCGTGTAGAAGGCAGACTTGATCGGCGGTGACTAATAATGTCGTGTGATCCTCTAGGCTACTGGCTAGGTATTGAATGGTGTGGGTCTTTCCAGTTCCAGGGGGACCGTAGAAAAGAAGGCCCTTTTTTGTGGATTGCCCGATACCGCGAAGCCTTTGGCGAAATTTATCGAAATCAAGGACATTGCGATCTAGAAGCGCTAGCGTCTTTTCTGGCAGGATTACGTTCTTTCGGGCGATCTCGGGCAATCGATGAATTGTTATGCCTCCGGCCAAGCCCTGCCATTGATGCTGCGTTTCAAGGGAAAGCACTTTACCACGATAAGACTCGGCACGCTCAATTACCTTTTCAATCTCCCGAAAATAGCAAGCAACAACGTCCGCCCCGGCCTGACCTCTGGGAACCGCGATTTCCATTTTCACACGTGGCTCACCGCGAGTTCCCTCCTCCTGAGAGACCAGTACAGCATGCTTCATTTCTCCCTTGTCGAGCAGCCAAAGGGCTGTGTCCACACACCTGCGGGGCATTTCCTCGCCGATGTCTAGTTCCGTATACTGGACAGGTACGATAGCTTGCGCAGATCGCTCGGTTTCCCACAGGTCAGCAAACTCAACGGCTTGGTAGCGATAGCCAGATTTGACCCCGAACTGTCGAATTGTATCGGGATTCAGAACTTGATCCAGTGCGAGCTGAAGGTCCGCACGCATGCGTAGAGGAAAACTGCGGACAGATGTCTCGATATCACCCAGAGTTGTAGATCCAAAGTGCCAACTCAGGGCCTCGTGCGCGTATCTGAATTGCGTGGTCGAGACTCTTTCCGACAAGTGCTGCGTAGCCATGAGAATGCAGCTATCACAGATAATTTGGCCCGCTTTTCGGTACATAGAATGGACGTGGCCCTCGGGCCTCCCGCAAATGGTGCATGCGTCTTGACCAACGACTTCGACACCGCTTCGAACCGAGCGGGTTAGAGCCAGGCTATGCCCTTCTTTTTCGATCTTTGCCTGAGATGCGACAAGTAAAGCTTCTGCAACGGCTCGAGGCCAGAGGCCGCAATCGGCTTCGCCATAGTGATGGGCCGTCGCGGCGATGAGCTTAGCATCGATTGAAGATCGTCCGAAGATATTCTCAAGAATATAGACTACAAATTCATATGGCGTGGTTTGATCATTCAAGATTTTTAACTGAACAAGATCGTCATATTGTTCGGTCGCCATAGAAAGTTCTCGTGCTCTGCGCGATTAAGTATGCTTTTGCAATAGTTAAAAGCAATTGCTAAAACGTTAATGGATCCTGATCACCTTAAAATTGGAGGCGGATTCTCATGATAGCTATTGTTCATTGTTCTTCGATTTAGCGCGAAAACATCGATCGGGCCGCCGAACCAATAGCGCTAACCAGACACGCTTATCGTGCAACAGGCCCGAACAGAGGTCAGAATTCGGGAGCGGTGCGCGGCCTATTGAACGGCTAGAAATGGCGCGCAAAGCTGCCGCTGACGCCGGTTCGATTCAACCCCAACCCAAATCATTGCACTGTGCAAACCGGCCGGGGTGCAAACCTCGGCCTCGCTCTTTCACATGAAGGTTGAATCCCCGGCGTTTCGTCCTTCCCTGTTCCGGCGATGGGTTTCGCTGTTATGCGCGCGGCTTTCCCTGTTCCGCGCGAAAACGTTTCCCTGTTATTGAATAACAGGGAAAACATTGATAAGACACTGAATAAACTATATAAATTTACAGAAAAAAGCGCCAAAAACCGGGCAAAACACGCCAGAAAAAAATTCTTTCCCTGTTCTTTCCCTGTTATCTCCCAGGAACAGGGAAACCCCGCATCGCCACGGCGACCATCAACCGCCGCCCACCTCAGCCCGAATCACCATCACCCCACCAGCAACCCGCACGTCTTGGTCAGCAACTCCGACACACGCCGCTCCACCCCGTCATCTTCACCGCCACGTCGCAGACACGATCAGCGCTGGCGACGCGCGTCGATCACCGGATAATTCGGATCCTCGAGCACGCTCTGCAGCAAGAACTCCTCCACTGCATCCCGTTGAGGATCACTGTCCGGAAGCCGGCGGAACCAGATCAGTCGCCAATTAACCATCGGGAAGAGCAGCCGCATATCGGCTCGCGTCGCGGGCGCTATCAAGGCCTCGGTGAACGTCGCGACGGCAACGCCTCGATCGAGCATTGCCGCTATGACATCGTAATATTGGGAGTTCCCGACAATGTGGCGGGGCCGAATGCCGTACCGCTCCAGGGCGAGCAGCGATTCCCTTTCTTGAATGCTGCCTGATCGGGGCAGCAGAAACGGAAGCTGTGCAACCTCTTCCGCGCTCAATGGAAGCGAGCGCCCTTCGGCGAAGCGATGATGGCCATAGACACCCCCGCGAAGCGTTGCCAGCTGCCGAAAACGAGCGTCGATCGCGATATCCGCGCGCAGATGAAACAGGCCGAAATCATAGCGCCCTTCGGCGAGCACGCGCGCAATCGAATCATTTGGAGGCTGCGCGTCGAAGTCGAGCTCGATATGCGTGTTGGCCGCGATGAAATGACCGAGTTTGGGCCGCACATAATTGTCGAAAAGGCCCCGCCCGACCAGGAGCCGAAAGCGGACTGGCCCCGCTGTGCCAGGCTCGGTCTTGCGATGTGAGGCGAGCGTCCTGCCGGCCGCTTCGAAAGCCCGAAGATCCTCCTGAAAGGCCACCCCTTCCGGCGTGAGGCTCGGGCGCTTCCCGGGCGCTCGAGCCATCAGCACGACACCTAATTGCTGCTCCAGGGCCTTGAGCTGATTGCTGATCGAGGCTTGCGAGATGCCCAGCATTTCAGCGCTTCGGCGGAAGCTGCGCGTGACGACCAGGCTGCTGAACACCTCCAGCTGGCGCAGCGTGAAAGGTAGCCCCTGCATTATGCCTCCCTGCAAAAGGCATAATCTTTATGTTATCGCTTGTCATCACTTTGCGATGCGTTGCTTTCCTTTGCCGGACCGCCGCACTTTGCCGCTATAGAACGGGGAGAGCGATGATGATTGCACTGGACGAGCGCGTTCGCGCCCGCTTGCCGCGCGCATTGACGGTCGGCGTAAGCCTGTTCGCATTGACCTTCTGGTCCGCGCCTGCCCTGGCTCAGGATGCGCAGCCGCAAGCAGGTGATGGGACGCCGACAACCAATGCCGATATCGTCGTCACCGGATCTCGCCTGCGCACGGATGGGTCAAAGTCGCCGACGCCGGTTACCGTGGTCGGGGCGAGCGAGCTCGAGGCGATGGGCCCAAGCGGGCTGATCGAGGGCGTCACCCAGCTCCCGCAATTCTTCGGCAGTCAGTCGGTCGCCGCTGTCCAGAAATCAGGCGAAGGCGGCAGCGGCTGGTTCACGCGCGGCGGATACGGCAATCTCGATCTCCGCGGCATGGGCATCAACCGCACGCTGACGCTGCTGAATGGGCATCGGGTGATCTCATCCAGCGCGTTTGGCGGCGTCGACATCAATGTCTTCCCCGACGCGATGGTGAAGAGCGTCGAGACGGTCACCGGCGGCGCATCGGCCGCCTATGGCAGCGACGCGGTCGCCGGCGTGGTCAATTTCATTCTCGACCGCAAATTCACGGGGCTGCGCGCGGAAATCCAGAATGGGATCAGCTCTCGCGGTGACAATCACAGCCTTCAGGGTTCGATCAGCTATGGCGCGAGGATTGGCGACCATGGCCATCTGCTGATCTCGGGCGAATATTCCAAGCAGGACGGTATTCACACGCTGCGCGGGCGAGACTGGTACCGGAGCTATGGCGTCGTCGGCGGGAAAGTCTATCCGGACGTCGTATCGGCCAATTCTTCCTATAGCGGGATCATCTCGGCACCGGGCACGCCGTTGCAGGGGATGCAATTCCTGGCCAATGGAAGCGGGATCACCCCCTTTGTGCGCAGCGCGATCTCATCGGGCACGACCGGCACGCCGACGGCTGTTCAGTCCATCACGGATGGCGGCAGCGGTGATTATGTGGGCCGCGATCTCTACACGATCTTCCCCGATGCCGAACGCAACAGCATCTATGCCTATGGCGATTATGAGATCGCCGACGGGGTCACCGTCTTTGCGCAATATATTCGCGGCCAGAACAAGACGTTCCGATATAATGATCCGACCGGCTCGCTGAACGGCACGCCAAGCGCGGCGACGATCTTCTCGGGCAACGCCTTCCTGCCCGCCTCGGTCCAGCAGATCATGACCGCGAACAATATCGCTTCATTCACCTTCCGGCGCCTCGGCAGCGTCGATGATATCGCCCTTCAGTCGTGGCAGCGCGACAACAGTGTGATGAACTCCTTCGCCGGCGGCCTGACCTGGGACATCGACCGTGCCGGCATGTTCAACGGTTGGCAGGTCGATCTCTATTATCAATATGGCAGCAACACGCGGAAAGCGTATCAGAGCGGCCTGCGCGCAGATCGAATCTACGCGGCGCTGGATGCGGTGGTCGATCCTTCCACGGGCAAGACGGTCTGCCGCACCTCGCTGTTCGGCAATGCCTTTCCCGGCTGTGTTCCGATCAACCTGTTTGGTCGCGGCAACGCTTCCGCGGCCGCGATCGACTATGTGACCGGCTACGAGCCGGGCCAGACGATCACGACGCCGATCTATTATGCCGATACCGGATATGCGCGCGGCGACACGATGACCTATACGAGCGGCGACGCGAAGGTGAACATCACGCGGCTGCGCCAGCACGTCGCCGAGTTCGCGATGAACGGCAAATTGTTCGAAGGCTGGGCCGGGCCGATCAACCTTGCGTTCGGGGGCTCCTATCGCAAGGATTCCATCAAGCAGCTGGTCCAGGACCCTTCCAACCCCGCCTCCGATCATGCCGCCGGCCATCCCGTGCTGTGCAACGGTCAGGCCCCCGGATTGCGCGGCGTCGCGATGGCGGACTGCCTCAACACCGTCGGGTTGCAATATTCCAAGGTCTCGAACATCGCAGGATCGATCGCGGTGAAGGAAGCATTCGCCGAGACGCTCGTGCCGTTGCTGGCCGATGCCGGGCCCATCAAGTCAGCGAACCTTCATCTTGCTGGCCGCTGGGCCAATTATTCCGGGTCCGGCTCGGTCTGGGCCTATAAGGCCGGCCTCGAAGCGGAGATCAGCAGCTTCCTGCGTCTGCGCGGCACCTATTCGCGTGACGTGCGCGCCGCAAACCTGTCCGAGCGGTTCGACAAGACGGGTGGTTCGGTGGTGCTCGATGATCCGCGCACGCCGGCCGTCGAGGCGCTCAACGTCACGCGCTATTCCGGTGGCAATCCCAATGTCAGCCCCGAAAAGGCCGACACCTGGACGGTCGGCGCCGTGCTACGGCCCGACATGATCCCCGGCTTCTCCGTTTCGGCGGACTATTACGACATTCGCATCAAGGGCGCGATCGGCCAGCTCGGCCCTCAGGCGGTGCTGAACGGATGCCTCATCGGCAATGTCGCGGACCTCTGCAAGCTTGTCACGCTCGACAGCGCCGGCACTCCGGTCCTGGTCGGCGACATCTTCATCAACGTCAACGAGAACCGCGTGCGCGGCCTGGATGTCGAGGCGAACTATAACCGGCCGGTCAGGATTTTCGGCGGCGTGTCGGAATCGATCGGCACGCGCATCTTCGCCAGCTGGCTCTTCGAGAACAGCCAGACGCTCGGCACCGGCGTGCGGACGGATCGCGCGGGCCAGACGGGAATCCAGCAATCCGATGGTGCGCCTTACGGCCTGCCCAGCTTCAAGCTGACCGGCAATCTGACATATGGCAATGGCGGCTTTTCGAGCTTCCTGCAGGGCCGCTATATCGGTTCGGGCACGCAGGAAAACAGCTTGGGCAATGTGCCGCTCAATTCGGTCGCGTCGGCCTTCTACCTCGATTTGCGACTGTCCCAGAAGGTGCCGTTCGGTCGCAATGGCAATGTCGAGCTCTTCGCCGCGGTGACGAACCTCACCGATCAGGATCCGCCCGTGACGGCCTATTACAGCAGTTTCAACGCCCATCCTGTCCAGACTAACAGCGTGCTGTTCGATCTGGTCGGTCGGCGCTTCACCATGGGGGTCAAGTTCGCGCTCTGATCGCCATGGTGATCGCGCCGGGATCGGCTCGAAAAGGAAGCATACGGGAATGACGATCAACGATCGCCCGACGGGGCTCACCCGCCGTGGAGCCATGGCGGGCGCGCTAGGCACGGCCGCTCTCGCCGCGACCGTGCCGGGCCTCGCCCAGGCGCGGGGCGGGAAGCCGAATATCCTCTACATCATGGCCGATGACATGGGTTTTGCGGATCTCTCCTGCTATGGTCGCAGGGAATATGAGACGCCTGTTCTCGATGGGCTTGCCAGCCAGGGCATGCGCTTCACCCATGCCTATGCCAACAGCGCCGTGTGCACCGCCTCGCGTGTCGCGTTGATTACCGGCCGCTACCAGTATCGCTTGCCGATCGGCCTGCAGGAACCCCTCGGCCAGCAGGACGTGGGGCTTCCGCCTGAGGTGCCGACCATCGCCTCGCTGCTGCGCGCGCAAGGTTATGCGACATCGCTCGTGGGCAAGTGGCACATGGGTTCGCTCCCCAAATATGATCCGCTCAAGAGCGGCTATGATGAGTTTTGGGGCCTGCGCGGCGGGGGCGTCGACTATTACACGCATGGTTTCAACGGCAAGCTCGATCTGTGGGACGCAGCTACCAAGGTCGAGGATGCGGGCTATCTGACCGACCTCCTGGCCGATCGCGCAATCCTGACGATTGATCGCCGCAAACGCGACGGCAAGCCCTTTTTTATAAGCCTGCACTTCACCGCGCCGCATTGGCCATGGGAAGGACCGGACGAGGAGGGCAGGGCGGAATCCGCGCGCATCGCTAAATCCCCCACGCCGGCCGCCTATTTGCATTACGACGGCGGCAACATGCAGGCCTACGCCAATATGGTCCGGTCGCTCGATGCCAATATCGGCCGGGTGCTGACAAGGCTGGCTCAGCTCGGGCTGGAGAAGGACACGGTGGTCGTCTTTACCAGCGACAATGGCGGCGAGCGCTTCTCCGACACCTGGCCGTTCACCGGCAAGAAAACCGAACTGCTCGAAGGTGGGCTGCGAATCCCCACGATCGTGCGCTGGCCGGGTCTGACGCGGCTCAAAACGATCAGCGATGTGCCGATCATGACGATGGATTGGCTCCCGACCTTCCTTGCGGCAGCCGGTGGAACGCCGGATCCGCGTTTCCCGTCCGACGGCTTCGACATACGCCCGGCATTGGCCGGGCACACGCTCCCTGAGCGAACGCTTTACTGGCGTTTCAAGAGCCACGACCAGAAGGCGGTGCGTCGCGGGCACATGAAATATCTCTCGATCGCCGGCAACGAATTCCTGTTCGACATTGATGCCGATCCACTTGAGCGTGCCAATTTGAAGGACCGGCAGCCGGCCCTATTCACTGAGCTGAAGGCGGCGTTCGAGGCCTGGAACAACGGCATGCTGAATGATCCCAACGCCCCCAGCTACGGTTTCAAAGGCAAGGAGCTGGCCGACCATTTCGGGTCCGACAGCTGAACGGATAATGTCACTTTTACCGCAGCGGCGCTCACACGCCCTCCACGACGTGTTGCGGTGTGAGTCCTTACAGTCAACGCACCTGTTCCCAACGCGGCGGCACAGAAGGCAGATCGATTCAACCGCAACCCAAATCGTTGCACTGTGCAAACCGGCCGGGGTGCAAACCTCGGCCTCGCTCTTTCACATGAAGGTTGAATCCCCGGCGTTTCGTCCTTCCCTGTTCCGGCGATGGGTTTCGCTGTTATGCGCGCGGCTTTCCCTGTTCCGCGCGAAAACGTTTCCCTGTTATTGAATAACAGGGAAAGCATTGATAAGACACTGAATAAGCTATATAAATTTACGGAAAAAACGCCAAAAACCGGGCAAAACACGCCAGAAAAAATTCTTTCCCTGTTCTTTCCCTGTTATTCGCCAATAACAGCGTAAATCGACCTCCAGCGCCCGGCCGCTCACCCCACCAGCAACCCGCACGTCTTGGTCAGCAGTTCGGACACCCGCCGTTCCACCCCGGCATCGAACCGCGCAGTCGGGATCGCCACGCTGAACGCGCCGAGCGTCTCGCCTTCGATGATCACCGCGCGAGCCACGCCCTGGATGCCCGGCGTATGCTCCTCACGCGTGCGGGCGATGCCGGTGCTGCGGATCGTGGCGATCTCGCGCCGCAGGTCGCCGGTCGCGGTGATCGTCGTCGGAGTGAAGGCGGCGCGTTCGGTGCCCCGCAGATAGGCCTCGATCTCGGCATCGGACAGTGCGGCGAGGATCGCCTTGCCTGCGGCGAAGCCGTGCATCGGTGCGCGCGTCCCCATCTGCACCGCATAGCGCAGCGCATGGTCGCTGGTCTCGGTGACGAGCGCCTCGACCTCCCAGCCACGCCGCACGAAGAAGCTCGCGGTCTCGTTGAGCTGCACGCGCAGCGCCCGCACCAGTGGCGCGGCGCGCTCCTCGAGCGAAAATCCGTGCGCGCGAGTCCGCAGCCGTTCGAGCCCCGGCCCCGGCGTGTAACGCCGCCCCTCGCGCGCGAGATAGCCGCGCTCGACCAAAGTGTTCAGCAGATAGGAAAGGCTGCTGACCGGGATCGCCAACGCGACCGCAATCTCCTGCGCGACCACCGGCGCATCGCGCGCGACCACATATTCGACAATGTCGAGCGTCCGCATCGCGGATTTGACTGGGTTGGTGGCGACGTCTGACATCGCGCGACTATATCGTGCGATCCGCGCGCCGCCAGCGCGCTCGGCGGATTGCCGGGCGGATCAGAGCCGCGCCGCCGCGATATCGGCGCCTTCGCGCAGCGATCTGAGCTTGGCCCAGGTCACCGCCGGATCGATCTTGCCATAGCCGGCGAAGGTCCCGAATCCGCAATCGGTGCTGGCGACGACCCGATCGGCCCCGACCAAGCCGGCGAAACGCTCGATCCGCTGCGCGATCAGCTCGGGATGCTCGACATAGTTGGAGCAGGTGTCGATCATCCCCGGCGCGAGGATCTTGTGGTCGGGCAGGGCGGCATCGCGCCACACGATCCATTCATGCTCGTGGCGCGGGTTGGCCGCCTCGAACAGCACCGTCGCCGGGCGCGCCCTGATGACGATGTCGATGATCCGCTCGAGCGGAATGTCATGGTCGTGCGGGCCTTCGTAATTGCCCCAGCACAAATGCATCCGCATCTTTTCGGGCGGGATATTGGCGGTCGCCGCGTTGAGCGCCTCGACATTGGCCGCGATCGTCCTGAGGAACTCGGGCTCCTCCATCTCCTGATAGCCGGTATGGGCCGACATCGCGAGATCGGGGCAGTCGAGCTGGAGCTCGAACCCGGCCTCGACGATCGCCTCATATTCGGGCCGCATCGCGTCGACCAGGGCAGCGAGATACGCCTCATGGTTCGGGTAGAAGGCGTTCTTCTGGAACGAGGTGATCAGCCCGGGCGAGGCCGCGTTCATGAAGGCGCGGCTGCCCTTGCCATGGCGATCGAGCGCGCCCTTGAAGCGGCGGATATCGTCATGGAGCGGCTGGAGGTTCACCAGCTTCACCTCGCCGATGCACGAGGCGCGGGTGAACTCCTGCGATCCCATGATATGCGCGAGCTTGGCGCGCAGATCGGGCAGGGGCGCGAGATCGAGCGCCGACATCCGTTCGACATGACCCCCAAAGCCCGACAGCCGCTCGATCATATAGGTCGAATAGCCGACCTTGCCGAGTTCGCCATCGCTGATGATCGTCACGCCCGCCGCGACCTGCGCCGCCACCGCCTCGTCGACCGCGGCCTGGACGAGCGTGTCGAACTCTACGGCATCATAAGGGTCGCCAT
>JBDTXU010000131.1:0-1508 GCA_040006055.1 Sphingomonas bacterium
CCATGGCCACCGCCGTCCTTCGCAACAGCCAGATGTCCGAAGCCGAATGGGAGGCGCGCCAGCAGCTCGCCGCCTGTTACCGCGTGTTTCACATGCTCGGCTGGTCCGAGATGATCTACAACCACATCACGCTGAAGATCCCGGGTGAGGAAGGCGCGTTCCTGATCAATCCGTTCGGGCTGCACTTCAGCGAAGTGACCGCCTCGAGCCTCGTGAAGATCGATATCGACGGCAACAAGCTCGACGACAGCCCCTATCCGGTGAACCGCGCTGGCTTTGTGCAGCACGCGCTGTTCCACCGCCATCTGCCTGATGCCCATTGCATCATGCACACGCATACGACCGCCGGCATGGCGGTCAGCTCAGTCGAGGGCGGGCTGCGTCCGATCAATTTCTATGCGTGCAATTTCATCGGGCAGATCGCCTATCATGATTTCGAGGGCGTCACCGTCCGCGACGAGGAAGGCGCGCGCCTGATGGAGCATCTCGGCGACAAGCGGATGATGCTGCTCAAGAACCACGGCATCCTGGTGATGGGCCGCACCCTGCCCGAGGCTTTCGTCAAGCATTGGGCGCTCCAGCGCGCCTGCGAAATCCAGATCGCCACGGCTTCGATGGGCATGCCGATCATCGAGATATCGCCCGAAGTGATCGCCGTGCACCAGCGCGACCTTCATATGGCGCAGGTCCCGGGTGGCCCCGGCAAGGCCGATTTCGAAGCGATGGTGCGGATGGTCGACAAGATCGACACGAGCTGGCGGAACTAGCCGAAGCGATATCCCGACACGGCCCAGCCGATCACGTGACCGCTGAAGTCGCACACGGCAGGGTCATTCCCGCCGGCGCCCAGCGCAACCATCAGCGGCAGCAGATGCTCGGCTTCGGGATGCGCGAAACGGGCGTGGGGCAGTTGCTCCCAATCGGCGACACGCTTCGACCGCGCGACCGGGTCTGGGTCGGTGACGGCGGCGGTCAATGCCGCATCCCATTCATCGGCGACCGGCGTCACCTGTGGACCACGGGCGCGCAGATTGTGGAAACTCATGCCCGATCCGACGATCAGCACGCCCTCGTCGCGGAGTGGCGCGAGGGCCCGGCCGATTGCGATATGCGCAGCCGGATCGAGATCCTTGCGCAGCGACATCTGCACGAGCGGAATATCGGCATCCGGCACCGCGACCATCATCGGGACGAACACACCGTGATCCCAGCCGCGCTGCGATTCCTCGCCGACGGCAAAGCCCGCATCCCGTATCAGGCCGGCCGCCCGCCGCGCGACGTCGGGCGCACCCGCCGCGTCCCAACGCAGGTGATAGGTGTGCTCAGGGAAGCCGTAATAATCGTAGAGCAAAGGCTGGCCGTTGCCGACATGGACTGTCACGTCGCGCTCCTCCCAATGGCCGGAGACGAGCAAGATCGCCTTTGGCCGCTCGGGCAGCGACTCGATCAGGCTGGCGAGATAGGCCTGCATCGGGCGCCACATCGGATCGGGCGGGCCGCCGGCCGGA
>JBDTXU010000132.1:0-20590 GCA_040006055.1 Sphingomonas bacterium
TGAAGTGCCAATAAAAGCTACCCTTGGACACATCCAATTCGCGCGCGAGGCTTTCAACCCGAACCTGTTCAACACTGCTGTCGACCATCACCTCTATTGCGGCCTCTATCCAATCAACTTTGGTGAGTGGGCGACGGACTGAATCTTGATCAGAAATAATCGCCAAGCTTCAGCCTTTCGATATTAACTAGCCTTGGGAATAGTGTACGATAACGGGCAGACCTTGCACAGTCCAGCCGCACTCTGGCTCTCGGCGAGAGACGAGCCGACTTCGGATTCCACGCGTCGGCCGCGAGACTCAACCCGTCAAACTAAGGCAATATCCAACCGTCATCCAATTAGCTGTGTCTCAACACAGCGGTGCACTCCAGTACGGTCACCGGATCTCCGAGGCTGAAGAAAGGGATTATCGCGCGTGGCACCGTTATCCGCGATTGTGATTGGCGTTGCGCGTGGTTGTCAGTCGGGATGTCCCTGGCGCTGTCCTGCGGCGGGATCCTCCGCCGATCATTCCTTGGATCTTCCATGAAATGAGTGAGATGACATCTGGCGGCTCGCGGACTAGGCGGTTCTCCCGCCTGGATCGAGCATGATGGTTGTCCCCGCCGCTCGGCACAGCTCATAAGCCTCGAGGCAAGCCAAAGACGTGCCCGGTTCATCCCAGCCCTCCGGACTTGCCCGGGTCTACGCGGAGAATCGCGGCGCATTGCTGCGCTTCCTGACCGCGCGGCTCGGCGATCCGGCAGCGGCGGAGGACGTGCTCCAGGATCTATGGCTTCGAATTCAGACGATCGATTCAGGGCCCGTCGCCAACGGCAAAGCCTATCTTTACCGGGCGGCGCAGAACCTCGCGCTGGACAGCGTTCGGACACGCCAACGCGGCGCGGCGCGCGACAGCGATTGGGCGGCCCTGCACAGCGGACCGGGTGTCGAACCGGCCGACCTGTCTGCCACTGCGGAGGCAGGCATGCTGGCGCGCGAGGAGGCTGCGGTTTTGGCCTCCGCGATCAAGGCGCTCCCCGAAGCCGCCGGACGGGCTTTCCGGCTGCACAAGCTTGAGGGTCTTCCACATGCGGAAGTCGCTGCGCGGCTGGGTATCAGCCGAAGCGGCGTCGAGAAACACATCGCCTTGGCGATGGCCCATCTGCGTCGCGCGATGAAGGACTGAGGTATGCAGCATCGGCAACGTCTCAAGGTGATAGCAAGGCGGCGCGATCGCAAGATCCTGCCGGTGACGGCATGAGCGCACAAATAGACGAAATGGCCGCGCGCTGGCATCTGGCGCAGGCCAATGATGACATGGACTGGACGGCCTTCACCGAATGGCTGGAGGCCGACCCGCGCCATCGTGAAGCCTATGATGCGATCGCTTTGCTCGACGCGCGTATCGATGCGGCACGACCGATGCTGTCGCGTCTGTTGGCCACGGACTCGGAGCGGCGGGCCCACCGCGTTCCCTGGGCCTGGACAGCGATTGCTGCGGTATTTGTCGCGGCGATTGCCATCGGCATCGGCCTTATGGACACACGGCCTGGCCGGATGCCCGATACGGCCGCTTATCGAACTCCGATCGGTCAGCCGCGCGATCTCCGGCTGGCCGACGGCTCCGTTGCGATGCTCGCCCCGGGTAGCGTCCTGCGGGTCAGCCCCTCGCGCGACGTCGCGATGACGCTCGACGGCAAGGCATTTTTCGACGTGCGTCACGATCCCGTCCACCCGCTGGTGGTGCGCGCCGGCGGATATGAAATTCGCGACGTCGGGACGCGATTCGAAATCTCGACGAGCGACGGCATGGTTCGTATCGCTGTCGCGGAAGGGCGGGTAATGGTCCGCTCGCCCAAAGCCACTGGCGAGATAGAGGTGACGGCGGGGAAGGCCTTGACCCTGGCGGGGAGCACGGGCGCGGCCGAAATGCGGCCGGCACGTAGTGAGTCGATCGGCGCCTGGCGAAGAGGCGCCCTGGTCTATGATGATGTGCCGCTGGCACTGGTCGTGGCGGACATCGCCCGGTCCACCGGACACCCGGTGACGGTCGACCGGATTGCAGCGCGGCGTGGCTTTTCAGGCGTGATCGCGCCTGGCAGCCGGGAGGCGATGGTGGGGGCGCTCAGTGAAATGACTGGGCTCAAGACGCGAACGGATGGCGATGCGATACTCATTGGCGGCAACGCTGGCCGTTAGCGCCGGCCTCGGCGCCAGTCCCGCTTATGCGCGCGACACCCAGTACCGGATCGACATTCCGGCGGTTGCCGCCGCCGATGCGCTTGCTATCCTGTCGGCGCAGACCGGGATTTCAGTCGCCTTCGATCAGCCGATGCCTCGGCGCGTCGTGAACGCCGTGCACGGCAAGATGACGGCGCGCGAAGCGCTCGATCGGGTTCTGCGGTCGCTCGATTTGCAAGCCTTGCGCGTCGGCCGGAACGTCTACCGCGTCGTGCCGCGAACAAACTCCGCGAGGAGCATGGCGCGTCCTGCGCCTTTCGCGCCACTCGTCGAGGACATTGTCGTCACCGGGCAGAAGCAAAGCGAGAAGCTGTCTGGCGTGGCCGCGCCCATCGCGGTCTATCAGCCCGAAAGCTGGAATTACGCGAACGGTGCGACCACGCGTGAAGTCGCGCGTGCGGTCGATGGTTTTGCTCTCTCCAACTACGGCCAGGGGTTTGATCGGCCGTTCATCCGCGGCATCGCCGACAGTCCGTTCAACGGGTTCAGCCAATCGACGGTCAGCGTCCAGGTGAACGACGCCCGCGTGACATATGATGCGCCCGAACCGGCACTACGCCTAATCGATGTCGCGCGCGTGGAAATCCTCAAAGGACCGCAGGGGCCGCTTTACGGCACCGGTGCCCTTGGCGGGGTATACCGCATCGTCACCAACCGACCCGAGCTTGGGGAGACCTACGGTGCCGGCACGCTTGGTCTCACCTCGGTCACCGGCGGCGGTAGCGGCGGGCAGGCGGAAGCCATGATCAATCTGCCGCTGATCGACGACCGCGTTGCAGTGCGGGTCGTCGGCTATGCCGCGATGGATCCCGGGTGGATCGATGACGTCAAGGGCGGTCGCGATCTGAACCGGACGCAGACGCGAGGAGCCCGAATCGCGCTTCGGGCTGAGCCCTTCTCCGACTGGGCGATCGATCTGGGCGCGACGACACAGTCAATCGATGCACGAGACAGCCAATATGTCGATCGCATCGGCAAGGGCTATCTGCGCGACTTGGCCATCCGGGAGCCGCGCAACAGCCGGATCAATATCTTTCAGAGCGCCGTCGCGGGCTCCATCGGATCGCTTCGTCTGACGGTTGCGACCAGCCTGACCCTGCAAACGCAAGTCAGGGTTGACGACGCCTCCGTATCGGCGGCGATGCTGAATATCGCTGCGCCCGCGATGTATGTCGGCACACGGCGGTACCGGGTGTTCGATCAGGAAGTGCGCATCGGTTCGCCACCTGGCAGCGCCTTTGTCTGGGTCGCGGGCGCTGCGTTCCTGGTGTCGAAAACGTCATTTGGTGGCGGAGTCTTCTCATCGAGCAACGGTGCATCGGTGCCGCTTTTCGAAGGCCAGCGGCGCGTAACGGAAACGGCGATTTTCGCCGACGGTTCGTTTCCGCTTGTCCCCCGGCTGCGGGTCGGCCTTGGGCTACGCGGGTTCCGTTCAGGGGTCAGGAACGACTATTTTGACTTCCTGCATCGCGCCACCCGGGCCGACACTTTGTTCGGTATCACGCCCAGCACCTCGCTATCCTATCAGCTCACGCCCGGGCAATTGATCTACGCACGTTTCGGTACCGCTCTCCGGCCAGGCGGCCTCGATCCCGGCAACGTGGCGGCGCGGCGCTACAAGGCCGATCAGGTTCGCAGCATGGATCTCGGCGCGCGCATCCGGCTGGCCGGAGGACGCCTCAGCCTGGACGGTAGCGTGTTCAAGGCGAGTTGGCAGAACGTACAGTCCGATTATCTGGAAACCAACGGTCTGATCGCCACGCACAATGTCGGTCGCGCGGCGGTCACGGGTGCCGAGCTCTCGGTCGATTGGCGATTGCCCGCCGGATGGCGAGTGCAATCAGGCGCGATCTGGCAGCACCCGCGGCTCACGCATGCGGTCGACGGGAGCGCGCTACCTCGGGAGCTGCGTCTGCCGGTGGTACCGGACGTGTCGGCGCGACTTGCCCTGACGCGCGAGATGCAAATGCTGGGCTGGCATGTCACGCCGGGGCTCTCGGTCAATCTCGTCGGCGCTTCGCGGCTGAGTTTCGACGCCGGCCTCGATCGGCGGACACCCGGCTATGTTCTCGGGCGGTTTGGGGTGTCGGCCGACCGCGACCGGTTGGGATTCCGTTTCGACATAGACAATGTCCTCGACACGGGCGCCGACACGTTCGCCTTCGGCAACCCCTTTTCGGTACGGACCATTCATCAATACACGCCGGCGCGCCCGCGCACGGTCGCTTTCTCCGTTTCGCGCCGTTTTTGAAAAAAAGCGCTCGGGCTGACTGAGGTTCTGGCGGCGGAGCCCGTCATTGCGTCGATGAGTCCGGGAGAAGAGAGTCCTCGCTGCCCCCAGAACAGTCGCCGATCGCGATCGACGACGCGCTTCTGTGCGATGCGCTCGCGCCCCTCCCGGCTCGTCACCCTTTATTTGGAGTCATTCGATGCATCTTCGTGCCGCAGTGTTTTTTTTGACCGCCGTCGCTGCCACCCCCGCCTTCGCCCAGACGTTGCCCGCCAGGCCCTTTGATGGGCCCAGCCTCACCATCATCGCCGGCGTCGACCATGGCAGCGAAATCGGCATGCGCGGGACAGGTGTCCTGTACGGCGGCCAGCTCGGCTATGACGTTCAATCGGCCGGCACCGTATTCGGCGTCGAAGGCGAGATAACCGGGGCGGGCACGAAGCAATGCCAGTCGCACATCGTCGGCCCAGGATCTGTCGGCCATTTGTGCGCCAAAAGCGATCGTGACCTCTATGTCGGCGGACGGCTGGGTTATGTCGTCGCTGAATCGACGATGATCTATGTCAAGGCAGGCTATACCAATGCCCGCGGGACATTCGATTACCGGGTCGTCGGCACGGGTGCGAGCCACACCTCCGGCAGCGGCACCTCGGACGGCATTCGCGGTGGCGTCGGCGTCGAAACGCGGATCGGCACAAACCTGACCGCGAAAGCCGAATATCGCTATTCGAACTATCTCGATAGCTCCTACAGCCGCCACCAGGGGGTGGTGGGGTTCGGCTTCCGCTTTTGAGGCCGGGCGCTGCCGATCATCGGCCCGGCCCTGGTCCGCGAGATCGGTTCTCCGGAAGAGCGTACGCCAGACAAGAAATGATATGTCCGACACCACGAAAGGGAGAGACGCGTTGAAGCTGCTATCGATCATGTGTCTGGTGGGCCTCGGCGGCTGCACGCTCGCCGACCGAAACGTCGCGGCCCTCACCCTTTGCCAACGCACGGCCGGCTGCACCGTGTCGAGCGAGCCGCCGAGCTACGGGCCGCCTCAGGTTCAGGCGATGGAAGGCTCCAGGAGGACGTCGAAGACCACGGAGAAATGACGGCGCTACACACGGCACGCCGCATCGAAGACTCCCTATGTGCGCCGAAAGACTCCCGTGCTGGCGCGGATTGCGTCGCCAAAAGGCCATCCTGAACGACCTCGCCGAAACGCATGACCATCACGCCCGAGCCATTTGGGATTGCCCGGGATCGTTCGGAACCGGCGAAGCCTGCGGCTGGTTTAGCGTTACAGGCCGCAGTCGCGCACGCGCGCCCCTTGTTTGTCGGTCTCGCGGCAATAGTTGCGCGCGGTGACTAGCAAATCTTTGTAGGTCCCGCTGCGCAGCGCATCGAGATACCCATTGCGATTGTTTGCCAGCCACTGCTGATCACTTTGTCCATTCCGCGAACTGTTGGCGATCCGACCGAAATTCCCTACCGACGCCAGCGCGGCCAGTGTCTGGATTGCCCCGGCATCCGCCGCAGCGACGTCAGAAAAACTGACGCGGCGGCGTTCGGGGCCGTCCACCGCCATCTTGACCGTTACGCCGTCACGGAACGGTAGGTAGATCAGATAGTCCATAGGACAGCGGTTCTTCGGATCCGGGTCCTCCTTTGGGCAGCCCGCCTCCCCTTGGGTCTCAAGGACATGACCTGCAACCGGAAACTGCGCGCCGTTCTGGCTGAGGATCATTCCGGCAACGAGTCGACCGCACACCGCCGGCTTCGTACTGGCGAGCGTCTGACAGGCGTCGCCTACCCACCGGGCCACGGTTGAGGCATCAGCATCGAGAAGCCAGACGACGGCGAGCAGCGTCGTCTTAGGCCTTTTCAAGCCAGCATCCGCAGGGTGAGTCCGGGAATAGGGACAGCGGGCCACCAAGAACCCCTTATAGGATTCGAAGCCGAGATGAGCGGCCCCCCAACCTGGATCAGGCGCATCACAACTCGTCGCCATGTAACGTGCAGCGGTCAGTCGCGGAATCCCGTCCTCGTCGACGGCGGTCAACCATTCCATTGCTGCGGCTTCTGCAGCGCCACCTAACGGAGATAGCGCCGGCCATTGCGCCGATGATTGTCCGCTAGTGGACGCGGGAACAGCCTGTGCCGTGGCGGCCGGCGGCGGACCGAGCGCATACAGATTTCGAACGAGGTTCAAGGTGTCGGCTGGTGCAATCGGGTCGTTCATCTGCCTATTGAGGTCATGGACATACTTTACGGGATCGAAGTTATACGGGTCCGCGATACCTTGAAGCCATGCGCGGATCGCGGCATCGCGGCGCGCGCCATTCGCCATGGCGAGACGAAACGCATCGGTGTCGGCGCGATAGTAGGGGGACTCTGCAAGTCGGCTCGCCACATAGTCGACTGCATCTGCCCGTGACGCGAACGCCACATATTTGTTGTTCTCGTCCCAGGCGGGCTGGCATGCGAGTACAAAGACGGCCCTTCCGCCTGGGCCCTGCATCGAGGTCGACTTGAAGCCGAACAGATTGTTCGCGTTCAGCGCGGTATGGGTAAAGCCGTAGCCAGACTCATTGATGGCCATGGCCGCGATCGCAGGAGCGGGAATACCGTGAGCTACCTCCGCAGCGAGCGCGAGGTGAGAGATGTCGGCGACGAACGCTGACCGTTCAGCTGCAGTGGGATGTCCCGGCTGTGGGCCGTAACAATCCCAGTCCTCCGCGCTTGCCGATGTCGCTGCGGCAATCGCAAGAAGATAGAGCAATAGCGGTAGCTTCCAGATTTGAACGCCCATTCTTGCCTCCCCCACTGCTCGTTGAATATCTAGCCTGTCGGGCGGTTCGCTCGCCCGTCGCCGTCAGGATCTCATGGGAACTTCGCGACACATTCAGCGACACGCGCCGAATATTCTGCTAGTTGTTTGATATCGGCGTCCGTGACGCGAACGGCGGTCAATGAGTTCGCCGCGAACATAACACTGCGGTTCGTCTGAGCTTGGTTGGTCCGGGTATGCGCATCGTCGAAGCGCTGGCGTAGGTCGGTGACGATCGCACCATAGTCAGGTGTTGTGCCGACGGCGGCCAGCCGGGTCTTCAGCCGCGTAACTACATCATCGGCGGCCATAACCGCCACTTTTCCAACTCCAGCGACTTGGGGGGCGATCTCCGGAAAGTCGTTTGCGGCGTCCGTAGCCAAGAGCATTAATTGTCCCTCGGCTGCTCGCCGAGCGAAGGTGTCGGGTCTCGTTTGCAATTCAAGATTATACTTGTGCAGTTCTTCCGGTTTGAGCTGGTTGATTTCTGCAGGCGTCAAGGGAACGAAGGGTTCGTTCCTCGGTGCCAAGAGGCCTAGGCTCTGCGCGAGCAACACCTGCTCAAGATATTCTCGATTAATGCAAACGGCGGCCGCGCGCGCCTGTACGACGAATCCCAGCCGTTCGCGCGGACGCAGATAGGCCGAGCCAGCGCTCAGCCCTGCCGAACCTCCAGCCATGACGATCGCGAGATCGGGCCTAGCGCCAAGTGCGACTCCTGTGGCGCCGATAACGGCGGCCGGGATGATGGGTATCTCTAGAAGGCCCTTACCTGCCTCGAGCTCACCGATCATTCGGTCATAGGTCCCAATCTGATCACGAAGATACTTGTCGACCGTGCTGGGAGTGGTGGAACTGGATGTCACGGTCCAAGGTTCCACCTTGAATGCTGAGGTGCCACAGCCGCCAATAAGTGACGCAATAAGAACTACTGCCAAGGCGCGCGGAGACCTGTAGATTTGCATGATAAAGTCCCCCTTTGGCCGAGTCGGCCACATTATCAGGGTGAGCAAGAAAGGTGGGAGTCGCAAGTTAGTTTTCGTAGGAAAATTCAGTCAGAAGTCGCTAACACACTGCGGAATCTGCGAAGTAATCTAAATATCAATTGATCCAATCTGGATCAATGTGCCCGTTTGCTTTTTTCATTCGTGTTGTTCTGGGGCTATGACGGGTTGCGGAATTCCGGCGACAGTGCATTCATCTCGACTTCGGCTTGGGGCCAGGTCTGCCGGGCTTGAGCGATCGGCCCAACTCGCCCTCGAACCGCTCGAGAAAGGCCGCATCCCCGATCGGCCGCCCCACCAGCCCCGCTTTGCGAAGCCGCATCACACGTTCCTCGTCCTCTCCGGCCGCGAGCAGCCCGGCAAAGTCGGGGTAGCGCGACATCATGGGTTCCCGCGCCGTGATGCCGTCGTCGACGCCGCCGAGATGTGCGTGAAGGCTCGACCATGGCCAGTCCACCGCCCGCGCCGCCAGCCCGGCGCGCAACTCGCAGTTGCGCTTCACCTCCCGGCTGATCGTCGTCGGACTGCGCTTGAGTGTTCGGGCGATCGCCCGAACACTCAAGCGCTGCCGCACCCCGTCAGCAATCGTCAGCCGCTCACGATAGCTCAACTGCTCGTAGCGCTTCCCCACAGCCGTTCCTCCCTCCAAGACCGCAGGCACCTTCGCCTGTTGCACTTGGTTTTGGAACGCGCCCACGCTTAATACCCGCGCTGCAGGTCAATCGCCCGGGAACAGCAGGGTTATCAGGTGGTGGTGACCGCAAGCTCGCGTTCGCGCCTGCTCCACGGCTGCCGGGCGCCGTACATCCCGGTCCGCCATAGCCATTCCAGCGGCCCGAAAAAGTGGCGGCGAAGCCACCATCGGCTGGCGGCCGCCTGCGCCGCGAAGACCGCGACAGATATCCCGACGCCCGCGAGGACACCCACCCGACCGAGCAGGCCGAACCCGTAGCCGTAGAACAATAGCCCGAGGATGATGGACTGGACGATGTAGTTGGTGAAGGCCATGCGGCCCACCGGAGCGACCCAGGCAACCAGTCGGGTTGGTGCTTGACCGAAATACCGGAGCGCGAGCGCGCAATAGCCGATCGCGAGCACGATCGGTGCGAACGCGTCGACCACGCGCGCGATGTCGGGAGCAAGCACGAGCGGAGCCGGTGGCCCTACGCCATCTAACCAGCAGAGCAGGAGGCCGAGCAGCAGCCCTGTCCAGCCAGCACTCCAGAGCAGCCTTGCGCGGGCTTCGGTGTTGCGGATCAGCCCGCTTTTCCATGTCCACGCACCGAACAGGATCAGGCCGACTGTTCGAGGGAAGATGAACAAGAGGTAGACTGCGATCCGGGGGGTCTCCGCAACCCGAAAGCGCAGCACTTCGGCAAAGCTTCCATGTCCATAGGCCTGGCGCGCTTCGAGGATATGCTGCGCCATCCATTCCGGCCCAGGAAAAGGGAGCGAAAGTGGCAGTGAAGGGAGCGCCAGGAACAATAGTAGCGCAGCAGCGGACGCGGCGAGCGTTAGTCTCGGCGGAGCGAGGATGAAGGGTAAGGCGATCAGGCCGGCGATGGCGTATTCGGTGAGGATGTCCCCGTTCCAGATCAGCAGCAGGTGAACAAGGCCGAAGGCGAGCAGCACCAGCAGGCGTCGCACGAGCAATCGAGGTACCGACCCGCGCCGCGCCAGCGTCTCGGTCTGGATTGCCAGGCCGACGCCGAAAAGCATGGAAAAGATCGTGATGGCCTTGAACTCGACAAGAAAGCCGATCGCCATCCGGGCAAAGCTGTCAGCCGTCGTCGCGTAATGGGGCGAGAATTGTTCCCAGAATGTGACCCGGAAGTCGGTGTCGAGATTGACGATCAAAATGCCCAACAGTGCCAATCCGCGCAAGGCGTCGATCGCTTCGATACGGCTTCCGACACGCTCCATCATGGGCAAATAGCAATCCACCCTCACGGCAGATAGTGTCTGCTTGTGGGAAGGCTGACCAGCCGCCGTTTTGACCGACTTGGGGTCGATTGATGCCATTCGGTCAGCGGGTACCAGGCCTGTGATTTTTGACCACTAGCTGGTCGTCCTCCACTGGAGTGCCAGGCATGAAAAGGAAATCGGCAATGAGGCACTGCCTTTGTCATCAACCGCATTGGCCCAGGAAGATGAGCCTGCGCCGGACGCCGCGGATACGACGCATCGTTGACCATCTTGCCGCAGAGCTCCGGCCGCGGTTCCGGACCTTGTAGCGCAAGCGACCTCGCGGCAGCGCTTATTGGTGCCGCCTCATAGACGCTGTCGAACCCGGCCCCTCGAAGCCATCCCATGCGTTCCTATATTCCCCACGAAGGAGAACGCCCGTGCCGACTGCTCTCATCATCGGCGCCTCGCGCGGCCTTGGCCGGGCGCTGGCGCAAGAGCATCTGAAGCGCGGCTGGACGGTGATCGCTACCGTGCGCGATGTGGCCGCGCTGGCCGATCTCGCCATCGCTCACGGCGCCGCGCTGGGTGTCGAGACGCTCGACAGTATAGATTGGGCGGGGGTCGATGCGCTCCAGGGGCGGCTCGCCGGCACCGGGCTCGATCTGCTCTTCGTCAACGCCGGCATTTCCGGGCCAGTCACGGCGCCGATCGGCGAGGTCGAGCCTGATGCCTTTACCCAGCTGATGCTGGTCAACGCGCTCGCCCCCTTGCGCATCATCGATCGCTTCGCCGAACTGCTCGCGCCGGACGCCACCGCGGCGGTGATGACGTCTGGCCTTGGCAGCATCGCCAACAACAATGGCGGCTGGGAGGCGTATCGCATGAGCAAGGCGGCGCTCAACATGGGCTTTGTCAGCCTTGCGCAGCGCCGCCGCATCGCGCGCCAGACCTGGCTGACCGTCGCGCCCGGCTGGGTGCGCACCGATATGGGCGGGCCCTCCGCCACCCTCTCGATCGACCAGAGCATCACGGCGATCGCCGATCTGCTCGAGCGCCGCCACGGTTCAGGCACGATCGCCTATGTCAATTATGACGGGCGGGAACTGCCCTGGTGAGGCGCGGTCGCACGTCCGCCTGAATTTTGATGACCCGAACCCGGCAGGCACCGCTCCCGAAGCGGGCGACCTACTCGTCGAGGAGTGTCTGAAGCCTGAAAAGGGAGATCGACAATCAGGCGCTACCTCGCTGCATACGCGATAAAGATAGCGATCTAATCGATATATTGACGAAATATCGTTAAATATGCTACTATGTATGCATAGGGAGCATCCTGATGCTGTATCGGCTAGAGGTCGAAAATTTCTATTCAATCCGCGATCCGCAGGTTCTCGACCTGACAGTCGCGCCGAACGTGCCCGATCGCGAAGGCCGGTTTGCGTCGATCTATGAGGGATCGGAACTGCGCGTTCCTAAGGTCATCGCGCTGTATGGTGCGAACGCTTCGGGCAAAACCAACATCCTAAAGGCGCTGGAATTTGTCATCAGCGTAGCCCGCGACAGTGCACAGCGCACTGCGCCCGGCTTTCCGTGTGAGCGGTTCAACGATGAGGAATCTGGCTGGCGTCCAATGCGGATCGCCATCGAGTTCGGCGGAATTATGAATCTCTCGCCCGAGACGGTCGAGCGGGCGAACGCAGGCGAGAAAATGGAGCAGGGCGTCTATCGCTACGAGCTGGTGCTCGAAGTGAAAGATGGCGCGGCGCAGCGCATCGAGAGCGAGTCCCTTCGCCAAAAGCCGAACGCACAAGGCAAATGGCAGCGCGTGTTTGAACGCGATGCCGAGAGGGCAGTGAAGGACTCCCGCGCCTTCTCTCTGTCCGGCTTTCAGCATCTTCTCAAAACGCTTCGCCCGAACGTGTCAGTCCTAGCGTCTTTCGCATTCTTTCAGCATCCTACCGCCATGCTTTTTGTGGAGGCGGCACGGACCTGCATTTTTCATCTGACCTCAGTGCATAGCACGCCGGATCAGGCGCTGATTGACTATCTGGTCAATCAGCCCGACGTACTATCGAAGCTCAATCAGGAACTTAGCCGCATTGATGTTGGCGTAGAAGGCATGAGCTTTCAAAATCTCGGCAATGGTCCGCCGCAGCCCATGTTTAAACATTCAGGCCTTGGTGTCGAAATGCCCTGGGGCCTTGAGAGTCGGGGCACTCAGGCGTTTATCAAAATGTTTCCGCCGATCGCGGCCGCACTTGCAGATGGCGGGGTCGTCGTAATCGACGAGCTGGACGCGTCGATTCATCCGCTCGTGCTTCCCGAAATGCTTCGTTGGTTTCATGATCGCGAGATTCGCAATCCGCTCGACGCTCAGCTCTGGTTTAGCTGTCACAATCCTTCTCTGCTCGACGAACTTACCAAGGAAGAAATCGTCATCTGCGAAAAAGATCGGTTGGGCCGTACGTCCTTCCATAGCCTTATGGACGTCAAGGTGCGCCGCGATGAGAACCATTACCGGAAATATCTGGGCGGTGCCTATGGCGGCGTGCCGATGATCGGATGAGGATGCGTCGCCCTTTCAGGCCGCAGCGACGGCCAATTTATGTCGGCTGCGAAGGGTTGTCGGAGGTAGGATATATTGGCCTGCTCAATGACATGGTGCGCGCGACCGAAGCGCCCATTCACGTCATTGTTGAAGAACTCAACCAAGGCGATCCATTGTCTCGCGTGGAAATGGCAGTGCGCAGGATCGCACATCACCGCCGCACGCGCATTGCGCCGGTCGAAAGATTCGTATTATTCGATTTTGATCAGGCCGAGCGCGACCCGGCTCGGGCCGAACAAGCAACAAGATTGGCGGCAGCCAACGATATTCAGATTGTCTGGCAGCGGCCCTGCTTTGAGGCGGTCTTGCTCCGACACATCGAGGGGCGAGCGACCCATCGTCCGCTCACGACGCCATTATCGCAAGAGGCCATTCTGAGAGAATGGCCTGATTACCGAAAGGGCCTGACGCGGGCCGATCTGGCGACACGCATTGACCGGGCGTCATTGATGAGGGCGGCGAATGTGGAGCCCGATCTAGCGATATTGCTTCGCTGCCTCGGGATCATTTCTTGTTAGCTGATCGTCCTTCGCTGGAGTGCGAAGCGTGAAAAGGGACATTTTCGATGAACACCGGCCTCAACCGCATTGGCCCAGGAAGATGAGCCTGCGCTTCGTCGCTTCCGTCCTGCTCGCTATGGCCGCTGTCCTCGCCGGGTCGCCGGCGATGGCGCAGCCGGCACCCCGGTCGGTGGCAATGACCTTTGACGACCTTCCTTTCGTCGGCCCCGACGATATGGACAGCCGAAGCCACGGAGCGGCGGCGCTGCGGGCGAGTAAGAGGATTCAAGCAGCGTTGCGCCGTCACGCCGCGCCGGCGACCGGCTTCGTGAATGAAGACAAGGTCCAGAAGCTGGGCGGCACCGGCATCGCCATCCTGAGATCATGGAATCGCGGCGCCTTCGAGCTTGGCAATCACGGCTTCGCCCACGTCGACAGCAACAGCCTCTCGCTCGCTGAGATCGAGCAGGAAGTCGTGAAGGGCGAACGTACCATCAGGCCGATGATCGAGGGCTCCGGCCGGCGCCTTCGCTTTTTCAGATTCCCGTACAATCATGTCGGCGATACCGAGGAGAGGCGCGTCCGGATCGAGCAGCTATTGGCCGCCCGCGGATACCAGCCCGCCGCGTCGACGATCGACACCTCGGACTATGTGTTCGCCAGGGCCTATGAGCGAGCCGCCGCGCGAAAAGATGCCGCGACGCGCCGAAGGATCGAGCAGGCCTATCTCGACCACACACGCCAGCAGATAGAATATTATGCGTCCCTCAACGCCCAGGTCCTCGGCTATCAGCCGCCGCAGATCCTGCTGCTACATTTGAACAGCCTGAACGCCGCCGTCATCGAGCCCCTTCTCCGAATATTCGAGAGCCTCGACTACAGGTTTGTGAGCCTCGCCCAGGCCCAGTCCGATCCTGCGTACCAACGCCCGCCCGCCTTTGCGACGAAGTTCGGGCCGATGTGGGGATATCGATGGGCCCGCGAGCGCGGCGTGAAAGTCGATGGCAGCCTCGAGAAGGAGCCGCCGATATGGGTCGCGCACTATGCGGAGGGCCGGCCTTGAGCATTTCGCATTGTTACCGGATCACCGCTCTTCCGACCAGAGAAGGCTCAGCCGCGACCGGTATCGCCAGGCGAGCACCGCGATACAAAGGGCGTTCGCGCTGCCCCAGATGACCTGCCCGGTCAGCACCAGGTGGAAGAAGAAAATCGTGCCGATCGCCGGCGCCAGCAGGACGGTGCCGAGCGGCGCGGTGCGGTTGAAGACCAGCGCGACGCCGCCCGTAATATAGGTCATGGCCAACAGCGGGTTGATGATCCTCGACGCATCCAGCGCATCCGTGAAGGACTGGGCAACGAGAGTCGGCTGACATGGGCTCGGCCACCCCATCACCGTGCCGACCGCGATCTCGCCGGCTTTTGGCAACAGATCACAAACCGCTCTAATCCCGTTGCAGCACACGGTTTCTCGCTTCCTTACCGCTTAGACTTGACATGGGCCCGTTCAACTATTGCTGACGATCGCTCTGTACTCAAAGTCGCCGCCAACCCCAATGAGCGGAATCGGAAGCTGCCATTCGCCACTTCGCGGCCTCACAATTAAGATTGCAACGTGGTCCGGGTAGGGGACGTCTCGAGCGTGGCGCGAACGCCACTATCTCAAATCAACCAGTCGTGCTGCGGCTGGATATGCCAATTGGTGGGGGGCTGGAGAAGGCATTGGCGTCGTTGTTGAGCCAGCCCCCACTGGCAGTCGCAAGCCAGTCGCTGAGCTGGCCGGTGTCGCTGCGCCACAATATGTCGTCGCGCCCGTCGCCATTGTAGTCGCCGGTGTCCTCAATGTGCCAGTTGGTCGGCACGCTCGCATAGGCATTGGCGTCGTTGTTGATCCAGCCGCCGCTGGCGGTCGCCAGCCAGTTGCTCACCTGCCCCGCATCCGAGCGCCACGCCAGATCGTCGCGCCCGTCGCCGTTGAAGTCGCCGGTGCCCTCGACATGCCAGTTGGTCGGAACGCTGGAAAAGGCATTGGCGTCGTTGTTCGTGAACCCGCCATTTGCCTTGCCCAGCCAGTTGCTGAGCTGCCCGGCATCGTCGCGCCACAGCACGTCGCCGCGTCCGTCGCCGTTGAAATCGCCCGTGCCCACCACATGCCAGTTGGTCGGAATGCTCGAAAACGCATTGGCGTCGTTGTTGGCGAACCCGCCGTTCGCCTGCCCCAGCCAGTCCGAGAAATGGCCCGCGTCGCTGCGCCACACCAAATCGTCACGCCCGTCGCCGTTGAAGTCGCCCGCGCCCACCACATGCCAGCTGGTCGACACGCTCGAAAAGGCATTGGCGTCGTTGTTGGTGAAGCCGCCGTCGACCCGCCCCAGCCAGTCGCTGATCTGGCCGCCGTCCGAGCGCCACAGCAGGTCGCTGCGCCCGTCGCCGTTGAAATCGCCGGTGCCCGCGACCTTCCAGCTAGTCGGGATGTTCTGGAAGGCCGCGCCGTCATTGGCAGTGAATCCGCCGTTTGCCTTGGCCAGCCAGTCGCTGAACGCTCCGGAGTCCGAACGCCACACTATGTCACTGCGCCCGTCGCCGTTGAAGTCACCCGCAGCCCTGGACACCGCCACGACGTTCGCCGTCAGGCTCAGCTGTACGCCGCCGCCGCCATAGGCTGCGGCCTCCAGATGATAGCCGCCCGGCATCCCGCCGGTCAGCGTTAGCGACCCGCCACTGTACGTCAGCGTGCTACCGCTGAGCGCAAAGCTGAACCCGGAAAGCGCCGCATCGCTGATCACGATCCTGTCGCCAACCGCAAGGTCTGCGATCGTGTCGCCGTTTAGGCCCGATTTGGTGTCGAGGAACAGGTCGTTCCCCGCACCGCCGGTTAGCAGGTCGATGCCGGCACCGCCGCTCACCGTGTCGGTGCCGACGCCGCCGTTCAGCGTGTCGCTCCCCGCATTGCCCTCCAACTGATCGTCGCCCCCGTTGCCCACCAACACATTGCTGCCGGCGTTGCCGACGATGCGATTGGACGAGCCGTTGCCGGTCAGGTTGATCGCAGCGATGCCCGCAGGGTCGAAGGTGGTGATCGTCTCGATTGCCGCACTGTCCACGAGCGTGAAGTTGACGTTCGACATCACCGTGTCGGTGCCTTCGCCGGGAAGCTCGGTGATCGTGTCGCCGACATTGTCGACGAAATAGATGTCGTCGCCCGGGCCGCCGGTCATCGAATCCGCGCCGCCCTGCCCGTCAAGCCGGTCGTTGCCGGCTTCGCCATAAAGCTTGTCGTTGCCGGAACCTCCGACGAGACTGTCGTTGCCCGTGAATCCCCATAATTCATCGTCATCTGCGCCGCCGTCGAGCAGATCGTCGCCGGCATCGCCGAGAATGAAATCGTGCCCCGCGCCCCCGCGCAGAACGTCCGTACCCGCGCCGCCATAGAGCGTGTCGTTGCCGTCCTCGCCTTCAAGCAGATCGTTGCCGTCGTCACCCCCCAGCAGGTCATTGCCAGTACCGCCGAACATCCCGTCGTTGCCGCTGCCGCCATAGGCGGTGTCGTTGCCGCCGTTGGCGAAAATCGTGTCGTCCTTGGCGGTCGCGAACGGTTCGCCCGGAGGCGCCGCGCCCATCCCGATCGTGTCGCTCCCGGCGGTGCCGATGACGACATTGCCCTCGGTCGCGCTCTCCACGAGATTGGTGATGCGCACCGCGATGGCCTGCGTGTCGCTGCCCTTTCCGTCGCTCGCGGAGACGATGACGTCGTAGATGTTGTTGCGGTCCGCATCGCCAGGCGATTCGAAATTGGGGGCCGTTAGGAAGGTCAGCACGCCGGTGGCGGAATCGATGCGGAACAGCGCCGCATCGGCTCCGCCCGAGATTGAATAGGCCCGCAAGTCGCCGTCGGCATCGGTTGCCGTCACGGTGGTGACCGCAACGCCATTCTCCGTGACGCTGATCGCCGCGGTGGCGCCGCCGCCGCCCGAGGTGATGACCGGCGCGTGATTGGGAAAGGCCTGTTCGAAAGACATGGTGGTGCCGCTGAAGCGGAACTGCTCGACGTCGGTCACCGTGACCTTGATGCCGGTCGCGTTGTCGGTGATCACGCCCTGCTTGCCGTCACGGTCCAGGATCTGCAGCGTATAGGCACTATAGGCCTTGCTGAGCACGACCGTGTCGTTCCCCGTGCCGCCGTCCACTTCCTGATTCCGCATCGCTGCCGCGAAGATCGTGTCGTTGCCGCCGCGCGCGACCGCGCGCCAGGCGCCGCCGTCGAGGTAGATGGTGTCGCCGGCAGCAGCTGAGCCGATCGTGTCCTGTCCGGGCAGGTCCTTTCCGTGCAGCACCGATGCGGCATTGAAGCCATGCGCTTCCGCCTCAAGATATTGCTGGAGGATGGTGACGCCGATCGGCGCGTCGCTCGCCATCAGCGCGTCGAACTTATCGGGGTTCTGGCGATAGTCGTTGGCGAAGCGCGCGAGGCCGATCAGATTCTGCAGCAGCTGGAAGGCCGTGGTGCTGACGAAAGCGTTGTCGGCGGCGCTGGCGCCGATATCGGCCTTCCATTCGTCATATGCCTTGGAGATGATCTGATTGCCAGTGTGGAAGTCGGTATGCCGCAACACCGCGCCGATGCTCGCCGTGACGACCAGCGTGGCATCCTTGCTATAGACAATCTTATTGCCTTCTTGGCCTTCCTTGAAGGCCGCGAACTTCTCGTCGAAATGCTTCTTGCCCCAGACCATGGTGATATAGTCGAATGCAGGATCGATCGTCGCGGGCTGGTCGATGAACTTGATTACGTCGTTGACCTTGTCCTTGAACACGTTGGACATCCCGGTAACCGCCTTGAGGATCTTCGAACCGTCGTCGTCCTTGTGATACGCCGAGCCATCGACATACTGAAAGCTATTGGTCTCCGGATGAAAGGCGACGCCGTAAAACGCCTGCGGGCTATCGTTCCTGATCCACTCGATGATATTGCCGATGAATCCGGAGATCGCGCCGTCGAACAGGCCGTCGATGAAGTCGAATACCACCGAGCCCGCGACCGCCCCGATCGCCGCGCCGAGGATCGCGCCCAGCCCGTTGAAGACCGCAGCGCCGAGTGCATTTGCCGCGACTTCGCCGAACAGGCCCGCGAACGCATCGAGCCCGATCGCACCCAGCGCATCCCCCAATGCGCTGGACAGAATGGTGGACCCGAGCTGGCTGATCAGCGCTTCGGGTAGGCTGTCGATATCGACGAAGAGCTTCGCTAATTCCGTGCCGGCGTAGTTCACCAGGAAATTGCCGAGCGTGTGTTGGATGCTGGTGATGTCGAACTGGTCGGCGAATTGGTCGAACAGCCCCTTCAGGTCTTCAACCTTGAAGTCGCCCGCCAGGAAATCGACGGCCTTGCCGAATCCGTCCTTCACCAGCTTGTTGATTTCGTCGTTGAGCCAGTCGCTGATCTGCGTCTGCAGCCAGCTATGCCCGTCGATGCCGAGAATGTCGTCGACGATCTTCCTGTCGAGGGCGTCGAAATTCACCAGCAGCCCCGCGATCGCATTGCCGAAGCTCTCGCTGAAATGCACGCCGTCGAGCACGCCGATCTGGTGCTTGGCATCCGCGAAATAATTGGTCACGATGTTGTCGAGCACCTTGTCGAGAACATTATGCCCCAATGAATGGATCGCGGTCGCCCAGCTCGGGTCGAGGCCGGAGGTCGCCTTGGTGATGATCTCGGCCAGCCCGAGCTTGCCGTAGGTCTTGGCGATTTCCGGTATGAAGGCCTCGAAATACTTCTTGCCGAGTTCCTCGAACCCGTGCCCGAAGACGGTCGCGATCTCGCTGCGGTCCGGCAGATCGAGATTCAGCAAGCTGTCGGCGAAGGTCTCGGACAGCGACGTCATCAACTCGCTGGACAGTAGATTCTTCAGCGCATTGCCGGCGGCTTCGGCGACTCCGCGAGCCGGACCGGTGATTCCTTCGGTCGCCATGCCCACGAAGTCCGCGACGAACCCGTCGAGTTTGCCCCGAATCTCCGCCTGAATCTTGACAGTGTAGCCGTGGTCCTCCTTCAGCTTTTTCGGATCGAAGCTGAAGGACAGAAGATGCGTGGGAAGGTGATCGATCAGCGCGTCCGGCCATGCGCCGGGCCCATAGTTGAACACGACCGTAATGAGGCCATCTTTCGTGCTCCGCGTTGCCGCGACCTCGATTAGCTTGTTCGTACGATCTAGTCCCAGGATATCGTCGAGCAGGTAATTGATGCCGTTGACGAGGTCGCTCGTCGGTTCTGGTACAGGCGTTACCATCGCTCCCCCTCAGAATCCGCCGTACGACTTCCAACCGATTCTACCCGGAATAATTCTCTATCTGTTCTATCCGGTCCGAATCGAATATAATCCGAAGCTACGACGTTTCATAGAATCATCCATTTTTAACCATAGATAATTTGTTTGCGATCGAGGGACAAAGCAAGATCTTTCTGCTCCGAATTGAATGAATTGCAGGCGGCGGAGAAAGCGAGCGCCATTCTGTCGAGAGACACCACTCCGCGAAGAAGATCGAGCCGCCTCATGCGCGGCCGATGGCGCCACCGAACAGCCGGAGCTCGTTCCGCTGTCGCGGCGCGTACAGCTCGAGGGCCTGCACACCGGCGGCGGGCGGGGTCAGCGCTGAGCCGCTGGTTCCATGACCGGGTCAACCAAGCCAATGGCCGGCAGAAGAAGACGCTGATCGTCGCCCTTGCGAGCAAGCTCCTCGTCGCCTTGTGGCGCTACGTAGCCCACGGCGTCGTCATCGAAGGAGCAGTGGAGAAGGCCGCTCCGGCCATTGCAGGCTGAGCCGACAAATCCCGCAATCCTCAGGACCCGATCAGTCCTGAAGGATCCAGGCAGGCGAACCGGTACGTGAACTTGGCTTTTCACAAAAGCCGCGTGACGGAATGGTCCCGCCTCCTGAGCCCTCACCGAAACGCACGCGGAATTGTCGGTACGCTGATCTCGAACAGCGACCGTATGTGAGTTTGATCTGGTGTCGGTGACGAACCAGCTTCGCGATGGGCTCAGACCTTGGATGCCGATAACGATGGAGAATGCACAATGACGCGATGACTACTCTTGACTGCGAAATCCCCATGTGAGTGCACTTATCTCCCATACGTCGCGTAACGAAGCTGCCAGCCCCCATCCTTATGGTCCGCCCCGCACGCCTCGTCATCCCCCGCCCGTGCTCGATTCAATCGGTCCCACATCTCTGCTGAAATCGCCGTGCCCCCCCCCAGGGCGCACGAAGTGGATTCATGCTGCGATGCCGTCAAAACCCGCCTCAAAT
>JBDTXU010000133.1:0-2010 GCA_040006055.1 Sphingomonas bacterium
CGCCGATGATCGCATCGTCGGGGAAGCGCGCCTCGATCGCGGCGCGCATCGCCTGTTCGGCGGCGCGGTCGGCGAGCGTGACGGGCGAGGCGTCGGCCTTGGCCTCGAGCCCGTGCGGGCGGCGGAAATAGGGGCGAATCGCCGCACCGGCGAGGCCGGCAAGGGTTTCGGCAAAGGCGATTTCGGCATCGGTAACACGCATGACGCCCGCCTAACCGTCCCGCCCGGATACTGCCAGCCCGATCCGCGGGCTAATTTCGACTCGTCTCCGAAACAATGGCCTGCCATCAACTGGCAATGCGCGTTCTCACACTCTCCGCAGGCGCGGCCATGCTCGCCTTTGCCGCCCCAGCCGCCGCCCAGCTCCGCCCACTCGTCGAGCCGCCCGCTTCGGCCGAGGCGGCAAAACAGGGTGTTGACGTCTATCTGGTCAATGACGGCACCCAGCCCGCGACCCAGGCACCCGCACCCGTAGAGACTCGGGCAGCCGACGGGACTCAGCTGACCCTGACCGCCGTTACGGCCGATCCAGTGACGGTACAGCCCGGCGCCTTCGCCAAAATCCGGTACCGCCAGGTCGTCGAAACGGCGGCAGCCTCGCCGGCCGTCGCCACGAAAACCGAAACCGTCACCGCCGATTCCTCGGGACCGTCAGGCGGCTTCCTCGATCGCCTTCGCCCGCACGAACCAATCTACGGCGCGTTCGGCACTGGCGATGCCGGCGGCAAGCTCCAGCTGAGCTTCGCCTTCCGGGCATTGGGCAGGGCGGACGGGCCGAACCTCCGTTTCGCCTATACCCAGACGATGTTCTGGGCCCTCGACAAACCGTCAGGGCCGTTCCGCACCACCAATTACAGCCCCGAACTGTTCGTGGATGTGCCCCTCGATCGCACGACCCTGCTCGGTTTCGGCTATCGCCATGACAGCAATGGCGGCGGCGTTGCGGACTCCGTCGATATCAACCGCGCCTTTGTCCGCGCGTCGAAGCGGCTCGCGCTTGGCCATGGCTGGGATCTCGACCTCACCCCCCAGGCCTGGTTCTATTTCGGCGAGCACGGCGTGGCCGACGATATCAGCCGCTATTGGGGCCATACCTCGCTTACCGCCGCGATCGGGCGTCCGGACAGCTTCAAGCTCGCGATCACCGGCCGCGGCAATCCCGGCACCGGCAAGGGCGCGGCCGAGGCGTTCCTGTCTTATCCGCTCAACAGCATCTGGGACGGGCTGCCGCATGCCTATCTCTTCGGCCAGGCCTTTACCGGCTATGGCGAGGCGCTGAGCGACCATAGAAGCAGCGCCACCCACGCGCGGCTAGGCATTGCCTTCACACGCTGAGGTCAGAAAGCTGGTTAATATTACGTGACCACTTGCGCCAAAGATTGGTGAAAATTCCCAATCTCTTCCACATTTCTTCAGCGCGCCATGGCCCCGCCAAATATACAATCTAGCAATAACAATATGTTGCCGGATTGGCACGCTCCCTGCAATTACCTTGGCATCGGCGGCCCGCATGGTCCGGATCGCCAAGTTCAGGGATAGATACCATGTCACTCCGTTTCGAAAATGCCCAGCGCCTCGCTCTCTCGTTCGTCGCCGCATTCGCTTTCACCGTCGTGATGTTCAGCGCAGCGGTTTCGGTTGGCCCGGTCGCCTGACCGGGTCACACACCCAGATACTCGAGAGACCTGTCATGACCCGCAGCATTGCCATCGGCGTCGCCTCATTCGCGACGACCGCGTTTCTGATCCTCGGCCAATATGCCGTGATCGGCGCTATCGGCTGAACCCGCCCCGGCCCGGCGCCCGCGATTAAGCGGGCGCGGCGCGGGGGAAAAGTGTAGCGTGCGATCGGGCACAACGCCCTGAGGATCGCCGCCATGGCCAAGAGCCAGAAGAAATCGAACAAGGAAGTCCGCAAGCCCAAGGCCGAAAAGGCGCCGAAGCAGAATGCTTCGAACCCGTCGAGCAAGGGCAAGGCGGTCGAAATGACCACGCTGAAAAACTAGGCCGC
>JBDTXU010000134.1:0-2437 GCA_040006055.1 Sphingomonas bacterium
GCCGGCTCATCGCGCGCAGCATTGCGAGTCAGCTTGGCGGCAAACTCACCTATGATTGGCAGGCAAGCGGGCTTGTCGTTGAAGTGAGGCTGCGGGCTGACCGTCTGGCGGATTGAGCTTGCCGCCGAACATCGGAGAAAGCGCATGACTCTGCCATCCCTGCCGCCGGTGCGCCGGGTGTTGACCGCGATCGATGATGCCGGCGCGTCCTTTCTTGCGGAGGATGGGCCGAGCCCGGCCGAGTTCGCCTTTCCGGGCACGCCGTTTCGCAGCACCAATATCTGGCGCACCGCCGCCGCGCCCGCGCCGGTGGAGGCTCCGGACGACATCACCGCGCATCGCGGGGTGCTGCCGCCGGTGGGTGGGAGCGTTTTGCGGGTGATCGATTTTCCGCCGCAAAGGGGCTCGCGCGACGAGCAGGCGGCGCTGGCGGCTCAGGTGTTCGCGGCGCTGTATCCCGATGCGAAGCACCATGCCGGCAGCGAGCGCAGCGCGGGGATGCATACGACCGACACCGTCGATTATGCGATCGTGCTGGCGGGCGAGATTGTCGCGGTAATGGACCGAGATGAGACGCTGATGAAAGCGGGCGACATCCTGATCCAGCGGGGCACCAGCCATAGCTGGGAGAACCGCGGCGAGGCGATGGCGCGGGTCGCGTTCGTGCTGATCGATGCGACGCGCGGGGGAATATCGAGCCGTTAGCCGTACCGCGCCTTCAGCATCGCCCAGGCCGCTCTGAGGCCGAGCGCATCGCCGCCTTTGGGGCGGCCGGGTTTGGCGGCGGGGCGCCAGGCGAAGGTATCGAAGTGCGCCCAGGGCGTATTCTCGGGGACGAAGCGGCGCAGGAACAGGGCGGCCGTCACCGCGCCGGCATAGCCGCTGTCGGGCGCGTTCACCATGTCGGCGATGTCGGATTTGAGCATCTCGTCATAGCCGTCCCATAAGGGCAGGCGCCACAGTGGATCATCGACCTCGCGCGCCGCTGTCAGCAGGGCCTCGGCGAGCGGCTCGTCATTGACGAAGGTGGCGGGGAGATCCGGGCCGAGCGCGACCCGGGCGGCGCCGGTGAGCGTGGCGAAATCGAGGATCAGTGCGGGCTTGTCCTCGCCTGCGCGGGTGAGGGCGTCGCCGAGGATCAGCCGACCTTCGGCATCGGTGTTGGTGTTTTCGACCGTAAGGCCCTTGCGGGTGGCGAGCACGTCACCGGGGCGAAAGGCGTTGCCGGCGATCGCATTCTCGACAGCCGGGATGAGGAGATGCAGCCGCACCTTCAGCCGCGCCGCCATCACCAGGCCGGCAAGCGCAAGGGCGTGCGCTGCGCCGCCCATATCCTTCTTCATCAGCCGCATGCCCGACGAGGGCTTGATGTCGAGACCGCCGGAATCGAAGCAGACGCCCTTGCCGATCAGCGCGATGCGGGGGTTTTTTGGGTCGCCCCATTCAAGCTCGATCAGGCGCGGTTCGCGGCCTCTGGCGGCGGCCTGGCCGACCGCCTGGATCATCGGATAGCCTTTGGCGAGCGCGTCGCCAGCCGTGACGTTGATCGTCGCGCCATGCGCTTCGGCCAGGGTACGCGCCTCGGCTTCGAGCTCGGCCGGGCCGAGGTCGGAGGCGCCGATATTGACGAGGTCGCGGACCTTGGCCGTCGCGGCGGCGATCTTCAGAGCTTCCGCCATGCGCGCGGGCTCGCTCGAGAGCAGGATGCGCGGGCCTTCGCCTTCAGCTTTGCGATAGCGATCAAAGCGATATTGGCCGAGCACCCAGCCAAGCATCGCGGCACCGGCTTCGCCGCCGGACAGACGGTAGACGCCCTCGGGGAGAGTTTCGGCGAGCTTGGCGAAATCCCAGGGCCCAAGCGCGCCGTCAGGGGTGGCGAGCACCACTGACCAGTCGTCACTCTCGTCGGGCAGGGTGAGGCTGTTGCCGGCCTTGCCCTTCATCTTCTGCGCCGCCACCGCCGCGCGCGTGCGGGGTGCCTGGGCGTTGAGCCAGGCGTCGAAGCCGCTCGCCGCGACGAGCTCGATCGTACGGGCGCTCTGGCCGCGATCGGGCTGGAGAAGGTCCTGCGTGGACATCACGACACCGCCGGCGCGACGAGGAATTGCTCGTAGCGGCCTTTGTCGCCGGGCTCGGCATAAGTGGTGATGACGAAATCCTTCTTGCCGAGGCGCATCTTGTAGTTGCGGTTGACGAAGCCGCCGCGCAGCCGGGTCTTGCCGGTCTGCGTGAAGGAGACCGGCTTGCCGAGGGGCATCAGGCTCGCTTTGTAATCGCTGAGTGTAAGGTCGGTAAAATAGTAATTGCTGTCGTCGGTCATCAGCGAGCGATCGAGATTTCCGGTGCGAAGCTGAGCGAACATCGCGCGGGCGCGCGCCAGCGCGGCAGTATCGGCTGTGTTCGCGGGCAGGATTGCCTTGGCGATGTCCTCCTGGAT
>JBDTXU010000135.1:0-16286 GCA_040006055.1 Sphingomonas bacterium
GCCATGCCGGGATCACGGTGTTCGACGACAGCGTCGACATGGCGAAGATGGCGCGTTTCGCGATGGAGTTCTGCGCAGTCGAGAGCTGCGGCAAATGTACGCCGTGCCGGATCGGTTCGGTGCGCGGCGTCGAGCTGATCGATCGCATCATTTCGGGCGCTGGACGGCCGGACGATGCGCTGGAGGCAATGCCGCAGATGCGCAACACGCGCGCAAAACCGCGCAGCGTCGCGGACGAGGTCGTCTTGTTGCGCGATTTGTGCGATACGATGAAGCATGGCTCGCTCTGCGCGCTGGGCGGGTTCACGCCCTATCCGGTGCTGAGCGCGCTCGAGCATTTCCCCGAGGATTTCGGGGCGCCTCTGATCGAGGCTGCGGAGTAGATCATGGCCTGGATCAGCGAAACCGACCTTGGTACCAAGGCGGTGCCCGCCGCACCGCTGGTGACGCTCAGCATTGACGGCGCCGAAATACGCGTTCCCGAAGGCACGTCGATCATGCGCGCCGCCGCACTCGCCGGCACCGGCATTCCCAAATTGTGCGCGACCGACAGCCTCGAAGCGTTCGGATCGTGCCGCGTCTGCCTGGTCGAGATCGAGGGCAGGGCGGGCTTCCCCGCCTCCTGCACCACGCCCGTCGCGCCGGGGATGAGCGTGCGCACGCAGACCCAGCGGCTGACTCAGCTCAGGCGCGGGGTGATGGAGCTCTACATCTCCGATCATCCGCTCGACTGCCTGACCTGCTCGGCCAATGGCGATTGCGAGCTGCAGGATGTCGCCGGCGCGGTCGGCTTGCGCGACGTGCGCTACGGCTATGAGGGCGAGAATCATCTCGAGGGGTGCAAGGACGAGAGCAACCCCTATTTCACCTTCGATCCGGCCAAGTGCATCGTCTGCTCGCGCTGCGTGCGCGCCTGTGACGAGGTGCAGGGCACCTTCGCGCTGACCGTCGATGGTCGCGGCTTTGCCAGCCACATCGCGGCGAGCCAGGATGAGGAATTCCTGGCCTCCGAATGCGTGTCGTGCGGCGCCTGCGTCCAGGCCTGCCCGACCTCGGCGCTGATCGAGAAGGAAGTCGAGAAGGTCGGCACGCCCGACACAGCGATCATCACCACCTGCGCCTATTGCGGCGTCGGCTGCACCTTCCGCGCCGAGATGCGCGGCGAGCAGCTCGTCCGCATGGTGCCGTGGAAAGAGGGCAAGGCCAATCGCGGGCATAGCTGCGTCAAGGGCCGCTTCGCCTGGGGCTATGCCAATCACCGCGAGCGCATCCTCAACCCGATGATCCGCGCATCGGTCGATCAGCCGTGGCGCGAAGTGACCTGGGACGAGGCGATCGCCCACACCGCGTCCGAATTCCGCCGCATCCAGGCGAAATACGGCACGCGCAGCGTCGGCGGCATCACCTCGTCGCGCTGCACCAATGAAGAGACCTATCTCGTCCAGAAGCTGATCCGCCAGGGCTTCGGCAACAACAATGTCGATACCTGCGCGCGCGTCTGCCATTCGCCGACCGGCTATGGCCTGAAGACGACCTTCGGCACCTCGGCGGGCACGCAGGATTTCGACAGCGTGATGCAGGCCGACGTAATCCTGATCATCGGCGCCAACCCGACTGACGGTCACCCCGTGTTCGCCAGCCGCATGAAGCAGCGCCTCCGTCAGGGCGCCCGGCTGATCGTCGTCGATCCGCGCCGCACCGACATCGTCCGCACGCCGCATATCGAGGCCGATCATCATCTGCCGCTCAAGCCCGGCACCAATGTCGCGGTGCTGACCGCGATGGCGTATGTCGTGGTCACCGAAGGGCTGACCGACGAGGATTATGTCCGCGCGCGCTGCGACTGGGACGAGTATTCCGAATGGGCAGCCTTCGTGGCGCAGCCCGAGCGCTCGCCCGAGGCGACCGAAGCGCTCACCAATGTTCCCGCTGCCGATCTGCGCGCCGCCGCGCGGCTCTATGCGACGGGCGGCAAGGGGGCGATCTATTACGGCCTTGGCGTCACCGAGCACAGCCAGGGATCGTCGACCGTGATCGCCATCGCCAATCTTGCGATGGCAACGGGCAATGTCGGGATGGAAGGCGCGGGCGTGAACCCGCTGCGTGGGCAGAACAACGTCCAGGGCGCCTGCGACATGGGCAGCTTCCCGCACGAATATTCGGGCTATCGCCATGTTTCCGACAATGCCGTGCGCGAGATGTTCGAAAAGGCATGGGGCGTCGCGCTCGATCCCGAGCCGGGCCTGCGCATCCCCAACATGCTCGACGCAGCGACCGAGGGCGCGTTCAAGGCGCTGTTCATCCAGGGCGAGGATATCCTCCAGTCCGATCCCAACACCCAGCATGTCGCCGCCGGGCTCGCGGCGATGGAGTGCGTCGTCGTCCAGGACCTGTTCCTCAACGAGACCGCCAATTACGCGCACGTCTTCCTGCCCGGCTCGACCTTTCTCGAAAAGGACGGGACCTTCACCAATGCCGAGCGCCGCATCCAGCGCGTGCGCCAGGTGATGCGGCCGAAGAACGGCTATGCCGATTGGGAGATCGTCCAGCGCGTCGCGCAGGCGATGGACCTTGACTGGAGCTATGCGCACCCGTCCGAGATCATGGACGAGATCGCCGCGCTGACGCCGACCTTCGCCCGGGTCAGCTATGCCGCGCTCGACGAGCACGGATCGCTGCAATGGCCCGCGACCGAGGCGATGCCCGCCGGCACGCCGACGATGCACATCGATGCCTTTGTGCGCGGCAAGGGGCACTTCGTGGTCACCGACTATATCCCGACCGACGAGAAGACCGGCCCGCGCTTCCCGCTGCTGCTGACGACGGGGCGCATCCTCAGCCACTATAATGTCGGGGCGCAGACGCGGCGTACCGCCAATGTCGCATGGCATCCGGAGGACCGGCTCGAAATCCACCCCGTCGATGCCGAGAACCGCGGCCTGCGCGATGGCGATTGGGTCCTGCTGCACAGCCGCGCCGGCGAGACGACCTTGCGCGCGCAGGTGACGGAGCGGGTCGCGCCGGGCGTAGTCTATACCACCTTCCATCATCCGGTGACTCAGGCCAATGTCATCACCACCGACTATTCGGACTGGGCGACCAATTGCCCCGAATACAAGGTGACCGCGGTGCAGGTCTCCGCCTCGAACGGGCCATCCGACTGGCAGGAAAGCTATGCCCGCCAGGCCGAACATTCGCGGCGCATCGCGGCGGTCGCGGCGGAATGATGTCTCCCGCCCAGCGGCTGGTCTATATGGCCAACCAGATCGCACGCAATTTCGCCGCGCAAGGGGCCGACGCGGCGGCGCTGGCGGTCGCGGATCATATCGCCGCTTTCTGGGACCCACGGATGAAGGCGCAGATCTTCGCGGTGGAGAGTGGGGGGCAGGACCCGGGGCTGGAGCCGATCGCGGCGCATGCCGTGGCGCTGCTGCGCGATCGCGGTGCGCCGTCACCGCAATCGGCCGCGACTCAATTCGCATCGCCCGGGGCGTCGGGCGGCTCAGACGCCGGCTAAGCGCGGCCGCCAGCCTGCAAAACCTGCAAAAACTGGCCGGGAATTTTTTCGTGGCAGATTCAGGCGTAGCGTTCCGGTGGTTATCCAGCAATATCAGATGGCTGAGCGAGATCGCCGTTCCAACAAAGCAGGACGAGGAGCAGGTCACCGCCGCCTGCCGAGCAGGTGATGGAGCAGGCGCGAGCAGGCCGGTTTGATTCAACATGTGCGAAAAATCGGCTTTGAGGGCGAGCGACATCAGCATCGCTGGAGGGCTAGCCATGGAATACGATAAAAGTGAATCAAACCGCGACCACGCCGACGACGGTGGCGCGAGCAGCGTGGCGGCGGAACCAGACGCGCGCGGTGCCGGTGGGCGGTTTCGCAAGGGTCAGTCAGGCAACCCGGCAGGACGGCGGGCATGGCGCAAGGAGAGTGGGGCGCCGGGCCACCGGCTGATCGGCGCGCGCGAGCCGACGCGGGCGCTGATCCTGGCCGAGGCGTATCGCATGGTTCGCGTGAAGGAGGACGGCAGTTTCGAGGATGACGGGGAGGAGGAGATGCCGGCGAACCAGGCGGTGATCCGTGCGATGACGCGCGCCGCGCTGAGCGGCAACCGGGTGGCGCAGCACCGCTGGACGCAGATCGTGCGCGAGGCGGAACGCGAGCAGCACGCGGCCCAGGTGGCGATCTTCAATGCACTGGAGCGGGTGGATCGCCGGCGCGACCCGGAGGCGTCTTATGAAGACGACATCATCGTCGACAAGATTGCGGGGACTGTGCTGGTGCGCGGTGATGACGGCGATGGGTGAGGGGGTTGATGCGGAGTGTCGCGGTGATTTGCCCGCCGGAATGGCTGTTTGGAGTGACAGCGTTTGGAGCTAGTCCGTGCACGATATTGCGGGCAAGCCTGACCCGACCGCTATTGCATCACAGGGCTTTGGCTAGTGCCTTGGCGATCTCGTGCTTCGCTTGTGTACGGACAATCAAGCCATAGTTCTTGAGTTGACCGCTAATCGGACGGCCCAATGTACCGAATATGTTGAGCGCGCGCTTGGCATATGTCCAAAAGGTCCATGTGTCGTAGCCGTCGCCGCCGTCGAAATTTTCGACGCGCCCATATCTTTGCAAGAAACGCGGCACGTCGAATTTACCTTCGATGAAAGCCTGATTTTTGCCCGGATAGCGCCGCACCAGCGCGCGAGCTTCCGCTCGAATTGATCGGGTAACCTTCCGATACAGTCGCGACAGAGTAGTATCACGGAGATAAGCAAACCGGCCATCAAAGCGAAAGCCGAGATACTCCAAGCCGTTGGCACCTTGTTTGCCATCGAGCTTTTCAAAACTTTGGGTCGAACCGTTCGGTTGATAAACAAGTACCGAGGTCTTGCTATCTTTAATGATCAGTTGAGATCCGTGATTCTTAATCTCTGACATCGCAAAGTCGCGAGCCGCGGTCGCTTCCTGCCCACCGCCCGGGATGATGAGGATTATATCGTCTGAGTATCGAAAAAACGCGCCGCCGAACTTATCGACATACTGCCTAATCGCGTAATCGAAGTCGATAAGGTACAGGTTGGCGAGCATGTCTGAAATCGGTGAACCTTGTGGGATGCCGAATGGATTGTTGTTGGTTTCTATCAGGCTTGGAAATGCTCCACCCTTGCCGCAGATTTTTGCACGAAATTCCTGATTGGAGCAGAGTTGGCGCGGCATATCCTTGAAACCGGTACTGTAAACCGGAATCTTACCTTTTTCTTTGACTAACCAAGAAAGATATCCGAGGCGTTCGTAGGCGGCGTCACGATCGACTATCGAGTAACGCGTAATGGCCTTGAATATTGCGGCATGGTCGGCTGGAAGCGCGGGCTCTCCAAGCAGTATGGCCCATTTTTGACGCAGCAATTCGTGGTCAATGCTCTCAAAAAACTTACTGATATCGAGCGTGACGACGGCAGCTTTGCCGTAGGATTGGATGATATTAAAAGCATCCAGCGCAAAGTCGATGTTGGATTTGCCTTTGCCGCTCGCGGTCTCAAGTTTTCTATAGGCAATAACATTATCACTTAATCCGCGTGCGCATAGCGCTTCTTCGTAACGGTCTCGTAGAATATATCGATAATATGAATAAATATAGGCATCTCGCCGGCTCGCGAAACGAAGTTCCCGAATTTTCTTATCCGGTTTCCCCGAAGCCTTATTTCGGAACGGTTGCCACTTCTCTTCAAAGCGCATGAAGGGGTAGAAGCTATTATGAGCCACCGCATCAGGATTCGTTACTAGCTTCTTGATATCGCTCGGCCGGATTGGCTTATCGAAATGCGGATAGTGCTTTATAGAAGGAAGCCAATCAGTCACACTCCCTCCACGAGAGGGGGAGAGAACTTCTGCGTCCCATGCAGAATTTTTCCTTTCGGAAAAGTTCTCCCCCCAGCACTATTTTCTACGACCGCCGATAAACAGTCTATTGGGACTTGTTCGAACGAAATCGAGTATACTGTTACAGTATGGATCATCGAGACTTACGTCTTTGCCGATCCTTCCATCTTCATCCAGACCAGCGAGGCAACTATGCACCAGACCAGCGCGAAATTAACGGTTGACAGTATAAACTAACTACTCCCGCAGCGTGAGCATTGGGATAAGATGTAGATAGTGTGCCGAAACGATATGGGAAGGGGCGCTTGCCTCATTTCGATCACATTTGTGACGCTTTTTGGCACACTCGGGCCGCACCGCCCAGATTCGGACGGCCGCCCGCCCACTTCATACAGGCCGCCGCCTGGCATGAGTAGTTACAGCTTTTGCGCGGGTCGAGCGTTGCCGCGCATCTGGCCAGGGAGGAATGGCCCACTTGTCCAGATCAAATTACCGTGACACCTGCAATAACCGCTTTATTCAATGACTTAGGTGCACGCATCACCGCAAGAGCAACGTCTGCACACCCAGCGGAACCATGGATGCCGGAACAAGTCCGGCATGACGAAAATGGGAACCTGCCGCTAGCTCCCGATCCACCACCCTTGCTCAATATGCGGCCAATCGCCCGGTTGATATCGCTTGCGAAACATACTGGAACAGCGTCAATTACGACGCGCTTCGGGGGACTGAAGCGCTGAATCGGGAGGATTGAATGCCTGTCATCCACATGCTTCTCGTTGGTTTGATCGTCGGTATCCTCGCGCGATTTTTCTATCCGGGCGCGGTGCCAATAAATCTGTTCGGCAGCATCGCGATCGGCGTCCTCGGCTCGCTTCTCGCCGGCTTTGTCGCCCAGATGACGAGCGGCACGGTCGGTAAACAGCCCCTTCGTCCGGCCGGCTGTATCGCCTCCATTCTTGGAGCGATGGTGCTGATCTTCATCGCACGGCATTTCCTCCACCTCGTTTGAGGGGAGGGGGGCCGGCCGACCGGTTCAACCCGTCATTACCGCGGTGGCTTTTGCCAGTAGCGCACATAATCGACCGCCATTTGCTGCGGCAGCGCGGCGTCGTCCACGCCTTTCACGCCGCCCCAGTCTCCACCGACGGCGAGGTTGAGGATCAGATTATAGGGCCGCGTGAAGGGCCAGGCCGGTTTCCCGCCGCGCCGGTCGTTCTTGACGCGCATATAGGCATGGTCGTCCACCCCGATCGTGATCGCGTCGACGCTCCAGTCGAGCTGGTAGCGGTGAAATTCCGAACAGCTTGTCGGCACCATCGTCTCGGCGCCGCGCTGCGTTCCCAGCCGGTGGTTGAAAGCGCCGCTGTGGAGCGTCGCGTGCACGACCCCGGGTTGCCAGCCGACCATCTCCATCACGTCGATCTCGCCTTCGTCCGGCCAGGCCCCGCCCGTCGGCAGCAGCCAGATCGCAGGCCAGGTGCCGCGCGCGCAGGGCAGTTTCGCGCGGACTTCGTAAAAGCCATAGCCTTGGGCTTGCCGGGTGACGAGCTTGCCGGATGTGTAAGCCTGCCCAGCCCAGTCATGCGCCTTGGGCAGCGTCTCATGACGCGCCTCGATCACCAGCACGCCCTGCTCGATCCGCGTATTTTCGGGCCGGGCATCGGCGTAATATTGCAGCTCATGATTGAACCAGCCCGGCGTGTTGAACGCGGTATCGAACCGCCATTTGGCGGGATCGACCCGCGCGCCGTCAAACTCATCCGCCCAGCTCGGCGCCGATGAAGGCACCTGCATCGGCGCATCGACCGCGTAATTGGTGGCCGCGAGCGTCGTCGCCTGCGCGGTCATGAGGATGAGCAGGCTCATCATGGGGATATCCTTAGTCCATTCCCGCCGCGAGATTGCCGCTCGGTCATTCCATCGATTCCACCAGATCCTTGGCTTCCTTCAGGCCGATATGGGTGGCCTCCCGGACGAGCTTGATCGCCTCGATCTTGCGCCCCGCCGTCAGCAGCGCGCGGACCAGCTCCTCGATCTCGGGCGGTAAACTGGCTGCGGGCACGCCCGAAACCTCGCTCGCGGTCAATGGCGCGCGACGGGCCGGCGCCTGCCCGCCCATCAACGGATCGCGCCGGCGCGACGCGCGCAGGGCCCAGCCGGCCAGCAGCAGCAAGGCGACACCGATCGCGATCAGCACAGGCATGGGGATGAACATCGCGGCTCCTCTGGCGGCCTTTACGGTCTCGCACGTCCAGCCTTCCTCCGCCAGTCCGCGAGACCTCGCTGTTGCATTTTATATCGCAATACGATATAAAGACTGAGTCGGCTTTTAGCGGCAATACGAGGCCTCGGTCATGCACCTGCTCCTCATCGGATTTGAATCGATCGCCCTGATCATCGGGTCGCTTGTGGTCGCCATCCTGATGTGTCGGCTCTTATGGTCCCTGTTCCGATGGCTGCGTCATCCAGCCTGGGCAGCATTGGCGGTCCTCACCCTCGTCGTCTTGGCGCTCGCTGGCGAATTACCGTCCAGCAAGTTTCTGCAAATGGTCCTGATGTTCGCCGCCCTCGGTGCAATCCCGCTATGGATGGAGGGCCTGGCCTGGAGGCGCCAGACCAAAGATGCCGCCTTGCTGAACCACCCAGCCACGCCGGCCAAAGCGACACCAACGCATGTCGTTTCGCATCAGCCAGGCCATGGCCGATATCCGGCGATTATCGCCTGTATCGGCCAGAATCGTGAGGCTGAACGCTCAGAACTTCGCCTCGTGGCCGCACGGATATGGCGCGAGACATATCTGCCCCGAGCCACGCAATCGGACTCCACGCCAAGCTTCGCGCTACGCCGCAAGCTGGTGAGAGCGGCAAAATATGCGATGAGCGGCCGAATTCACGCCCATCACTGAAGCCCGTCACGCTTCGGCCGGTCTGTGCCACCACCGATCCATATTCGCGCCGGAACCATTTCTACGAAGCCGGCCACATTGTAATCAGTTCCCGCCGACCGCCCATATGCAGGGAGACTGACCGATGACCAAGCCAACCGCCCCCGACACGATCGATCAGCAACGCCGCCGCCTGTTCGGCGCCGCAGCCGTCACGCTCGCCGCCGCGCCCTTCGTCGCCAACGCCCAGACGGAACCCGCAAAACAGAACGGCGGGGTAGGGACCAGCAACGCCTTCGCCCCGCTCAAGCAGGTCCATGCCGGCCCGCTCGATATCGGCTATGCCGAGGCCGGCCCCGCGAACGGACCCGCCGTCATCCTGCTGCACGGCTGGCCCTATGACGTCCACAGCTTCGTCGATGTCGCGCCCGTGCTCGCCGCTGCCGGTTACCGCGTGCTCATTCCCCATCTGCGCGGCTATGGCACCACCCGCTTCCTCTCGCCCGATACGATGCGCAACGGCCAGCCCGCGGCCCTCGCGCTCGACGTGATCGCGCTGATGGACGCGCTCCATATCGGCAAGGCGGTGCTCGCCGGCTTCGATTGGGGCGCACGCACCGCTGATATCGTCGCAGCACTCTGGCCCGATCGCTGCAAGGCGCTGGTCTCGGTCAGCGGCTATCTGATCGGCAGCCGCGAGGCGCAGAAACAGCCGCTGCCGCCGAAGGCCGAGCTGACCTGGTGGTATCAATTCTACTTCGCCACGGATCGCGGCCGCGCCGGCTATGCGCAATATCGCCACGATTTCGCGAAGCTCATCTGGCAGATCGCCTCGCCGCGCTGGGCGTTCGACGACGCCCTGTTCGATCGCAGCGCCGCCGCCTTCGACAATCCCGACCATGTCGATATCGTCATCCACAATTATCGTTGGCGCCTGAACCTCGCCGAGGGCGAGCCTAAATATGATGCGCTGGAGAAGCAGATCGCCGCCGGCCCCGCCATCACCGTGCCGACCATCATCCTCGAAGGCGATGCCAATGGCGCGCCCCACGCGCCCGACGACTCGGGCTATCGCAAGAAATTCACCGGCGCCTATCAGTACCGCGTCATCACCGGCGGCATCGGCCACAATCTGCCGCAGGAAGCCCCCCAGGCCTTTGCCCGCGCGGTGCTCGACGTCGCAGGCTGAAACGCATCACGCCTTGGCAAGCGCCTGCTCGACCCATTGCACGATCGCCGCGGTCGGCATCGCGCCAGACGTGCGTGCGACCTCACGGCCCTTGCGGATCATGATCATGCTCGGGATGCCCTGGATGCCATAGCGCGCGGCAATCGCGGCCTCGGCCTCGGTATCGAGCTTGGCCATCCGCACCCGCGGCTCGAGCCGCGCTGCGGCCGCCTCGAAATTCGGGCTCATCATCCGGCACGGCCCGCACCAGGCCGCCCAGAAATCGATCACCACCGGCAGGTCGCTCTTCAGCGCATGCCGGTCGAAACTCGCGGCCGTCAGGTCCACCGCCTTGCCCCCGAAAAGCGGGCTATGACAGGTCCCGCATTTCGGCGCCTGGCCAAGCTTCGCGCGCGGCACCCGGTTGAGCGCACCGTCGACAGGACAGGCAACTACCAGACTATCGGTGCTGGTCTCGCTCATCGAAAAATCTCCGGTAAATCCGCGCCGCCCGCGATATCGTGACGATGGCCCCGCTTCGCAATCGCGCTGGCCATGAAGGCGACAACGGGCGAGAAGGGAACGCAAAGGAGAGAGCACCAATGATCCTCGCCCTGGCTGCAGCAGCGTCCGTCGCCGTCGCCCCACAATGGATCGAGGATTTCCAGACGCTCGATCCGGCGCGCTGGGATATCCAGCTCTATTCCTTCCCCGCCAATGGCTGCGACATGGGCGCCGACCAGGTCAAAGCCGCCAACGGCACGCTCAACCTGAGCGTCTCCCTCCTCGACACCCCGCACGAAGGCAAGATCTGCAAGGCCGGAGAAGTCGGTTCCCGCCGCTTCTTCCAATATGGCCTGTTCCAGGTTCGCATGGCCTTGCCGGCCGTACGCGGCGGGGTCGCCGCCTTTTACCTGATGAACCAGTGGCAGCCGGAAAAATGGGAGCACAAGGAGATCGACTTCGAATTCCTCGGCAACAAGCCCGACCAGGTCCAGCTCACCAATCATGATTTCCAGAAAGGCGGCACGGACTGGAAATCAGCGGTAACCCAGGCGAAGCTCGGCTTCGATTTCGCCGCTGCCGCCCATGATTACGCGATCCTCTGGACGCCGAAGAGCGTGCGCTGGTACGTCGATGGCCGCCTGCTGCACGAAGAGAAGCAATATGTGCCGCACGAACCGCTCCAGATCCGCGCCAACATCTATCTCGGCGCCCCGGATGAGCCCGGCGTCGCGGCCTGGCTTGGACCAATCGACAAGCGCACCGTTCCAGCAACCGCGACCTATTCGAACCTCCGCTACTTCCCGCTCGACGCCCTGCCGCCGGAATTCAAGCCGGATTGAGGGATGGGCGCGCTACCGCCTTGAAACCCACCCACAAATATGAAACCCACCCGTCGCCGACATCACCACAAGAGGTTGCCTTGAAAATCGAAGCTTGCTGCGCCGGGCGTTCACGTCGGCATTTCCTCGCCACCGCCGGAACCGGCGCGCTCATCGCCTGCGTTTCCGCCCTCACGCCAGCGCCTGCGCTGGCGAAAACTTCCGAACAGCCAGGCCTCCAGCCCGCAACAAAACTCAAGCCCTTCGACATTGCGGACGTAGACCTCGGCGAAGGCCCCTTCCTCCACGCCCAGCGCAAGACCGAAGCCTATTTGCTGCAGCTCAGTCCCGATCGCATGCTGCACAATTTCCGCGTCAATGCCGGGCTTCAGCCCAAGGCGCCGGTCTATGGCGGCTGGGAATCCGAGCCCATCTGGGAGGACATCAACTGCCACGGCCACACGCTCGGCCATTATCTATCGGGAGCCGCGCTCGCCTGGCGCTCCACCGGCGACAGGCGCTTCAAGCAACGCGTCGACTATATCGCCGCCGAACTCGCCGCCTGCCAGAAGGCATCGGGCACCGGCCTGGTCTGCGCCTTCCCCAAGGGCCCGGCGCTGGTCGCGGCGCACCTGCGCGGCGAGAAGATCTCAGGCGTCCCCTGGTACACCCTCCACAAAATCTATGCGGGCCTCCGCGACGCGACCCTGCTGGCCGACAGCGAGACCGCCCGCGCCGTGCTGCTGCGCTTCGCCGACTGGGCGGTCGTCGCCACCCGACCGCTGTCCGCCGACGAGTTCGAGACCATGCTCGGCACGGAGCATGGCGGCATGAACGAGGTCTTCGCCGATCTCTGGTTCATGACCGGCAACCCCGATTACCGCACCCTGGCCGAGCGCTTCTCGCACAAGGCCATCATGGAGCCGCTCGCCAAGGGCCGCGACTATCTGGACGGCCTCCACGCCAACACCCAGATCCCGAAGATCGTCGGCTTCCAGCGGGTCTATGAGGCAAATGGCGACGCGAAATACAAACAGGCCGCCGCCTTTTTCTGGCAGACCGTCACCCGCACCCGCAGCTTCGCCACCGGCGGCCACGGCGACGGCGAGCATTTCTTCCCGATGGCGGATTTCGCCCGGCACGTCTTCTCCGCCAAGGGCTCGGAGACCTGCTGCATGCACAATATGCTGAAGCTAACCCGCGCGCTGTTCCTGCGCGATCCGCAGGCGGAATATGCCGATTTCTACGAGCGCACGCTCTACAACGGCATCCTCGCCTCGCAGGATCCGGATAGCGGCATGGCGACCTATTTCCAGGGCGCGCGCCCCGGATATATGAAGCTCTACCACACCCCCGAACAGTCCTTCTGGTGCTGCACCGGCACGGGCATGGAAAACCACGTCAAATACCGCGATTCGATCTACTTCCACGACGATCGGGCGCTGTACGTAAACCTGTTCCTGCCCTCCACGGTCCGCTGGAAGGAGAAGGGCGCGGCCCTGGTCCAGACCACCAGCTTCCCGGAGACGCCATCGACAAAGCTGCGCTGGAAACTCCAGAAACCGACCGACCTGACCCTCAAGCTCAGGCACCCACGCTGGAGCCACACCGCGACGGTCCTCGTCAACGGAACCGAGGCAGCGAAGTCGATCAACCCCGGCAGCTATGTCGAGCTGGCGCGAACCTGGCAGAATGGCGACGAGGTCGAGCTTCGCCTCGTCATGGAAGCAAGTGCCGAATGGGCCCCCGCCGCGCCCGACATCGTTGCGTTCACCTATGGCCCGCTGGTCCTCGCCGGCGCTCTCGGCAACGAAGCCCTCGCGCCGGGCGCCGACATCGTCGTCAACGAACGGGAATACGGGAACTACAACAAGGCCCCCTTCACACCGCCAACGCTGGCCGGCGAGTCCGACCGCCTCGCGGAGACCATCCGCGCGAGCGACAAACCGCTGGAATTCACGATCGCCTCAGCCGATCAGAAGCCGGTGCGGCTGGTGCCCTATTACCGCATCGCGCATGAGCGGTATGCGACCTATTGGCAGATCAAGCCGGGCACGGTGTGATACGAGCGCCCTGAATCTGACATTCGTTCAATGATCTATCGTCACCCCGGACTTGTTCCGGGGTCCATCGTTCCGCAAGCCAAAGCGCCGATTAGTGCGTGGTGCGGGCGCCCTTCTTTCCCTCTCCATCAGGCTACGGAATTCCGTTGACGCTGCACTTAACTCACGGTGGCCCCGATCCTGATGCGCTTGGGTGATGGGCTCCTCCGCACTGGCAAAGGCGGGGAGGAGCCCTGGGTCAACGCGGCGCGCATGTGCGCACAAGGGTGCGCTCAGAAGGCAGTGCTGATCGTCCCAAAGACCTGCCGCGGCGCCGACGAATGGAACACCAGGATCGTGCCGGTCGGATCGGTCGGCGCGAACACGCTGCTGTCGAAGTTCGACGCGTAGCGTTTGTCCGTCAGGTTGGTCACGTTCAGCGACAGGTTCGCGTGCTTCAGCGGTCCGAAAGCGCCGAAGTCGTAACCAAGCCCGAGGTCGAATGTCGTGTAGCCGCCAAAGCTCTGGTCGTTGGCATAGGTATAATAGCGCCGGCCGGTATATTTGCCCTGAAGCGAAGCCGAGAAACCGCCCTGCTTCACGGTCAGCGTGCTTGAAACCATCGTCTTCGGCGTATCCACCTGCTGCTTGCCCGCTATGGGATAGAGCACACAGGTGGCCGTGCAGAAGTTGAGATCCTGATCGTAGGTGGTCTTGTTGAGCGAGACCGAATTGTACCAGCTCAGCCATGGCAGCGGCCTGAGCAGCGCCCCAAGCTCCACGCCCCGGCTCGTAACGCTGCCGGCATTGTGGAAGGAATTGCCGCAGCCTGGGTTCTGTTGCTGGTTGGTCGGGCAGGGGTTGTACTGCAACAGGCGGTTGTCGAACTTCACCCAATAGCCGGTCAGCGAAAGCTGCAACAAGCCGCTCACATAGCGGTAGCCGCCCTCGACGCTCTGCGACGTCTCCGGTTCCAGCGTCTTGCCCTGCACATCCCAGATCGCCTGGGTCACAGACTGCGGCCCGAGTTTGAAGCCGCCCTGGAACATCGCCATATTCTCGGCATAGCTCGCGAACAGCTCGTGCCCGGGTGCGACCTTCCAGCGCACGCCCACTTCAGGGAGGAAATTGTCCTTGGCGACCAGCGTGCCGGTCGCGAACTGTGTTGAGGCCGGCGGCTGCGCCTTGGCGACGCCGCCTCGCGCCTGCGCATCCGATTTCGCATAGGTGCTCTTGAAGCCGAAATCGAAACTCAGCGCGTCATCGAACAGCGTCACCGTGTCCTGGACGTAGAACTGGTTGGTCTTCCACTTCGTCTCCTGAACCCACTGGGCTGTGTCAGGCTGGCCATGGAGGAACTGCGCCAGGCTGAACGGGCCAGTGACATTGGTCCAGATATAGCGCGCGGCGCTGCTCGTATTGTCTTCAACCCACAGGCCGGCCTCGAACGTGTTGAAGCCGACATGCCAGCTCAGGCTCGCGACCACGCCGGTGCGGTCGATCGTGTAGCGCGTGTCGCGGATCTGCACCGGCAGGTCGTCAGCGGTCGACGCGGTCCCTTGCGTCGACCAGCCCGTGATGAAGTTGTTGCCGGCGCCCTTGTCGGTGTGATGGTATAAGTGCACGTGTGCGCTGAGGGTTTTGCTGAGATCATAGTCCCCGGCGATGTAGAACAGGCTGTCGTTGCGCAGGATCTGGCCGTTGGTGAAGGTCACGTCGGCATTCTTCTGCGGCACCGGCGCCGCGACGCATTTGGTCGGCGTGGTCGGTCCGGTCACCGAGCAATACGCGCGGTCGAGATAGGACTGCCAGTCGGGCGCATAGCCGCCCCAATCGTAACCAAGGCGCGAAAGCATGTCCTTCGACAGATAGGGGTCGTCTGCCTGGTTGGTGCCGGAGATGTCGGCAAAGGCAGTGATCGAACCGCCCCCGAACGCATATTTCAGCTTGCCGTTGAACTGCTTGCCGGTGGACTTGGTATAGGCACCCTGGTTCAAGAAAAGGTCCTGTTGCGTGTACGCTCCCGAGACATAGGCCGAGAAACCGCCATGCTCGCCGATATCGAGCCGCGCGAAGGTGCGCAGGCCATTGTCGCTCCCGACGGTCTGGCTGATTGCAAACCCGAGATCCTTGTGCGGATCGCTGCTCGTATAGATCACCGCGCCGCCGAGGTTGCTGGTTGAGGGGATGCCGAGGCCGGCGATACCGGTCGCGAGATCGGCCCGGCCGAGATTCTCGGAGATCAGCGCGCGGCTGATGGTGAGGCCGTTATAATTGTTATAGGCGCCGTCGCCGAGCGGCATGCCGTCGAGCGTATAGCCGAGATGCGTGGTGCTGAAGCCGCGCACCTGCAGCGACAGCGACTGCTCGTTGACGCCGAGCGCATCGATCGACTGCGCCATCACCCCCGGCAGGAAGTTCAAGGCCTTTTGCACGCTGGCGCCGGGCGGCAGCACATCGAAGTTCGACGGCAGCAGGGTTGAGACCGAGCGGGTCTCGCCGGCGCCGATGACGACGATATCCGGGAGTTCGCCGCCCACGTCTCTGGACGAAGCATCCGCCGCTTTCGCCGGCGGCACATCCTGCGCCCACGCTTGGGTGGCACAGGTAAGACAGGCAGCAGCCGTCAACGCGAAAACGGACCTTTGCAACATTTAGACCCCCTTATTGCAAAGCCACCGCAAGGACTTGCGTCTGCGGTGCCGGCTATTGCTGGAGGTGCGCCTATTCCACGCGTTGATGACGTTTCCGCGACAACCGGGATTTCGGTGACGCGCGCAACAATCCGTTACTGGTTGCCCGTCACTCTCTGAAGATGGGGCGTTGTACGTGTCATCGAAACTATCCCCCCGCTGGGGATCTTCCCGCCCAGGTCCTCAAAGGTCACGGTCGTGATCGCGCCCTCTTCACCCTCGTCATTGGTCCAGACGATGCGCTCGTTCGGCACCACCTCGAGATATTTGCCGTAAAAAGCCATGGTGTCCGGGC
>JBDTXU010000136.1:0-2345 GCA_040006055.1 Sphingomonas bacterium
GCCGGATGACGCGCGAAGGCGTGCTGGTGCTGAAGAGCGAGGGCGCGCGGTCGCAATTGCTCAACCGGCAGGAGATCCGCGAACGGTTGTTCGAGTTGATCCGCGAGGCGACGATCGTGCCGAAGAAGCGGCGGCCGACCAAGCCTTCCAAAGCCGCCAAGGCGCGGCGGATGGAGGGCAAGGCCAAGCGCTCGACGGTCAAGAGCCTGAGAGGCAAGCCGATCGATTAAGGGCGCCTCGATTCAACCGCATCCCTGGATCGGCCATAGGATACGTACGGGACATCTCAGAAGCCCGAGCTGCTCTTTCTCATGGTCGGTTTTGGATGCGTTTTCGCAGGCCGCGGACAGTGCCCGCGCGCGCTGAATTTCCCTGTTATTCCCTGTTAATTCCCTGTTCCGGGTCGAGCGGATCGATGCGAAATCTTGTAAACTATTGTAAAATATGGATAATCTATAGAATGCAGCTTGGCGCGGCGCCGAAAAAAAGAAAAAATTCCCTGTTCTTGGCGATTAACAGGGAAATTTGCAGCGCCGCAGGCGCGCCATCAGGCTTGTGGTCAGCGGCGGCCGATGGCCCGTCTGATACCGCGATCAGGTCACGCTTCGCCGAATCCTGCCTTCAGGAAACGTTCCGGCAAGGGCGCCTCGGCGATGATCGGTTCCTTGCCCTCACGCGGCACCTTCAGTGAAGCGGCGTGGAGCAGCGTTTCCTTGCCGCCCTTGCCGTAAATGGGATCACCGACCACCGGCGCGCCGAGCGCTTCGGCGGCGTGGACGCGGATCTGATGGGTGCGGCCGGTTTCGGGCCTGAATTCGACAAAGGCGCGACCGTCCTTCACCGCAAGCACGCGCCAGGCGGTGCGTGAGGGCTTGCCCTTGGGGTCGCCGTGCATCCGCCAGCCTTGCTCGGCGCTGCTGATCTTGGCGAGGGCGAGGTCGATCAGGCCACTTTCGCCTTCGGGAATGCCGTCCAGCACGGCGAGGTAGCGCTTCTCGACAATCCCGGCTTCGAACGCCTGCTGGAAGCGGGCATGTGCCTTGGGATTGCGCGAGAGGAGCAGACAGCCCGACGTATCGCGATCGAGCCGGTGCACTGCCTGGGGCCAGCGCTTGAAGCCGAAGGTGAGGCCGTCGAGATGGTTTTCGAGGCTGAGCGAGCCGTCGCGCGGGCGATCGACCGGAAGGCCGGCTGGCTTGTCGATGACGATCGCCTCGCCATCGAAGAACAGGACTTTATTTGCGAGCATTTCCCGCCCTTGCCACTCTGCGGCCCCGCATGCCAGAGCAAGAGCCGGTGAAGATCAACACAAAGCGCGCGATCGGGGTCGTTATGGCGGGGCTCTGCCTCGTGTCGACGAGCGCAGGCGCCGTGCATCGGCGTTCACACTTTGCGAGGGCGATTCACGCGGCTCCGTCTGCGCCGGTCGGCATTCCCGATGCCGATGGCCGTCTATTCGGGCATCTGCCCTATGAGGAAGCGCCGCCGGCCGATCTCGAAATCGTGATGCGCGGCTTCGGGCTCAACGTGCCGTGCCTGATGCGGAATGATGCAGCGGCCGATCTCGTCCATCTGCTCAACGGCGCCGATGCAACGCCAGGCATCGCGGGAAAGCTCAGGGCGGTTTCCTGCTATCGGACGGCTGCCCATCAGCGCATGGTGTTCTGCCATGCTGGCCGGGCCGGCAATGCGTGCCGCGATGCGGGGCTGCGCGCCCATTCAGTCGGGCCGCCGGGTTTCAGCGAACATTCCACCGGATATGCGATCGATTTCGCGATCCGGCCCGGACGGGCCTGTCGGGATGTCGATCCCTGCATCGCCCAGACTGAGGCGGGGAAATGGCTGCTGGCACACGCGCCGGATTACGGCTTCGAGCTGTCCTTCCCGCAAAACAATGCGCAGGGCGTCACCTGGGAGCCATGGCATTGGCGCTGGGTCGGCACCTCGATCGAAAAGCCCGGCGCGGCACGGGCGCGACTGGTGTTCGCGCGAGCCCGGGCCGAGTTTCCGGCGAGCCCGGTGATTGACGGGCAGCCATCCCGGGCAATGCAGGCGACGGTGTTTCCACCGGCGATCCTGCTGCTGCCCGGGCGCCATTGATCCAGCTCAGGCGGCGAGCTTGCCCGCGACTTCGGCGATGCGGCGGCCCTGATAGCGCGCGCCATCGAGCTCGACGCTGCTCGGCTGGCGGCTGCCATCGCCATCGGCGATCGTCGTCGCGCCATAGGGCGAGTTGCCGTGGACTTCCTTGACGCCCATCTGGCCCGCAAAGCCGTAATCGAGCCCGACAATGGTCAGGCCGAAATGCAGCAAATTGGTGATGATCGAGAAGAGCGTCGTCTCCT
>JBDTXU010000137.1:0-9304 GCA_040006055.1 Sphingomonas bacterium
GCCCGGCAAGCGAATATAGCAGGTTGATGTCGCCCAGACTCACTTGCGATCCTCGCACAGCCGCATGCGGCTCTTTGGGGCCTGGCCCACCCTGGCCGCAAGAAACGGAAGCTTCTGGCGTGTAGTGTCTTTGTATCTGACCCCGCCCGCGCGCGACGGGCCAATCACCCGAGGGCGCCCCGGGCCCATCTGAAGCTGTCGCGATCCCGCCCCGGGCTAAGGCGCTCGCGCATCATGATAAAAGCCGTCGCCGCCATCACGGCGAAATGCCCCGCGTCGAAGAAGAATGGCAGCGCCATCAGCGCCCAGCCAGATCCAGCACACGCGCGCGCGGTCGCGATGCCGTGGCACAGACCCCTGAGCTCGGGAGCAAGACCGGCGCCGGTTATCGCGGGCGCGCGGCACAGGCGCAGGCATCGCGCCTTGATCGGTGTCGCCTGCCAGGCAGCCGCGATGCCGAGCGCGATCAGAGGCGCCGCCATGGTTACGAGGCGAAGGCCCGTTGTCGCGGCCACGAGCAGCGACAGCACGGCCATCCAGATAACAGCGTAGGAAGTCAGAAAGGCCAGCACCGCCAGGGCGCCGCGAAGTCGCGAACCGCCTTGTGCATTGATCTCGGCGATCGGCCTGCCCAGCAGCGGCAGCATCATCGCGCACAGCATCAATAGCCACGACAACAGCAAATGGCCTGGCGGGTTCAGCCGCAGCGCGATCCCAACGCCGGCGAGGGTGGCAGAAGCCGAATAGCCGCCCGGACCACAGAAATCTGGAAGCCCCGGAATGGTGCTGCCGGCCAGGAGCATCCAGGCCAGCACGCTTGGAACCAGCAAAGCGGCATGGCGCCACCGGATCGAATCGATCGTCACAGCCGGTTGCCGCTCTGAAACTTGCCCGCTGCGTCGCCGATGCGGCGCTGCCAGAATGGCGCGTCCGGCCACCGCGCGGCCGCAGCATAATGCTCGGCGAGCGAGCGGGCATAGCCGGTAAAGCCGTGTTCGCTCATCATCGCGAACCGCCGCCGGCTATCCGCCTCGCGCCCATCAAGCATGTCCATCGCCGCATAGGCAGCAAGAACGCCCGAGCGCAGCGCATGGACCAGGCCACGCGACGAAAGCGGATCGGCCGCGAACAGCGTGTCACCCGCCGCGACCCAGCGGCGGCCAGCCGCCGGCTCCAGCGTGACGGTGCCGGCGGACCGTACCTCCACCGCGCCCGCTCGCGCGATTTCTGGAACCAGCGAGGCCATATGCCGCGTGGCTTCGAACGCCCGCCACCATCCCTCATCGCTCCTAAGGCCGAGTGTCCGCGCAACTTCCGGGTCAGTCATGCAACAGACGATGCGGCGCTGGCCGGGAAGATCGGCGCTATACCACCAGCCCTCCGGCCGCGCCTCGATGATGGTTCGGTGATCGCCGTCCGCGCCCTCGAAGAAGCGGCCAAGCGCGACGAGATCGTCATGGACCTGCACCCGTGCGTCGAACGGGCGCGCCAGCCGCCAGTTTCGCCCGGTCGCCCATATCACCGCGCGGGCGACCAGTTCGTCGCCGTTCGCGAGGATGAGGCGCCAGCCATCTCCCTCGGGCACCGCGGAGCGCACCGCCCTGCCCGTCCGCAGCGTCGCGCCAGCGGCGACCGCGGCGTCAGCGAGCAGGCGATCGAAGCGGGTGCGATCGAGATGCCAACCCGGGCCCCGCGCGGAGAAGATGCTGTGCTGTTCAGCAAGGTCTTCGCCTGCCCAGGCAGCGGCGACGGCGCGCCCGACGACGAAGCCCGCCGCATCGAACGCCGGCAATACCCCGAGCTGGTCGAGCAGGCTGCGTGCCAGCGCCGGGAGCACCTCACCCGGCCTTGCCGAGGTGTAATTGCCCGCTTCGAGGATCTGCACCGTCAGGTCCGGCGCATGACGCCGCAACGTCAGCGCCGCAGCAGCACCCGCCGGACCGCCGCCGACAATGGCGAGATCAACCGGAATCTTCGACGCAGACATATTTGACGCTCGGCGAAGGCGCATTCAGGCTCGACTCGGGCACGGCGGGGTTGCGGACGACGAAACCCAGCTTGGACCACTCCGTCACCATCTTGAGATCGCCGGCATAGGTCTGCGGGATGCCGCGCGCCCAGTTGCGGAACTGGTAATTCTGGTCGCCCAGATCATAATAGACCTGCATCGGCCGGTGCGCCGGCCACCACAAAGTCTCCCAGACCTGCTGCTCCTTGACCATCATCGTGTCGCCGACGCTGTCGGGACTGAGCTTGTTCCAGTCCTCATAGGTGACGTCGATCGTCTGGGTTGAGCACTCGTTGAAATCGGCCTGCCAGGGCAGCCCCGAAAGCTTGGTGACGTCGCCCGGCTGGAGCCCGATCGAGAAATTGCTCTTCAGCGACAGCGGATCTCCAGCATAGGCGATATAGCCCTCCTCAGCGAGATCGGCGCCCCAGCGATTCTGGTTCTGCTGAGCGGCGGTGAGCTGGAATGTGTACCAGGCCGGATCGGCCTTGAGCCGATAGGGCGCGCGCCAGATCGCCGGGTTGCGGATGATCCAGGTAACCTCACCGCCGGGGCAGAAGGCGCCACCGAGCAGGTTCGAGAGCACGCCGCGATCGAGTTCACGGCCGGTGGTGGCGGTCCAGCCCTTATAGGGCTCCCACGGATCGGGTTGCGGCGCGAAACCGGCATCGACTTCGTTGATGAAATGCCCGGCCGCCCATTGCCGGAGCAGGAACAGCTGGGTGTCGGTCAGCCGCAGGAACTTGTTGACCGTCTTGTTGGTGATCGGATTGTCGCCGGCGAGCAGCGGCATCAAGGGTTGGAGATAAGTGCGGGTCGCCGGATTGGCGTCGAGCCGGAACAGATTCTCCTCGCCCGGCTTGCGCAGCAGATCGAACAGATATTGGCGCGCGGCGCGATCGGGATCAGTCGTCGCATCGCGGGTCGCAGCCTCGAAGGCGCGGATGAGCAGCATGCCGGAGCGATATTCGAAGGCCAGGCGGTGCAGCACGGCGGCAATCGGCTCGTCCGGGTTCTGGGTGCGATCGGGACCTGTCGGCTCCTGGCGCGAGGTGCGGCGCGCGAGCAGTAGTTTCGCCTTGGCCGGTTCGGGCGCCACCGATGCGGCAATCGCCGCGATCGCCGCATCGACCGCAGCATCGAGCGCCGCCTTGGCCTTGGCATAGCCAGGGACCGGCACCTCTTCATTGTCAGCATAGAGGCGCTGCCAGCGCACAGCATAGGCTTGAGGGTCCTCCCCGGCTTCGGGCGGGCAGACCGCAGCGGCAAACGCGGTGGCGGCGATCTTCAATGGATCGCCGGCCTCGTCGATCGCACCCGCCGCGCCCGGCGCCCGGGTTGCGTCAAGCAGCATCAGGCTCGGCTCGACGGCTGCTTCGAGCAAACGCCCGGTAACATGCTCATCGACCGCCCGGCGCAGCTTGCGCGCGAGAGAGCGCGGCGCGACGCGCGGCGGCACCGACAATTTGTTCGGATCGAATGTGCCGCGATCCGACTGGTTGTGCGGATAATTGGATTGCTGGAGGATGTTGCTGAAATAGGAGAATTCGTCGGCACGGAACAGGATCGGCCAGATATCGCGCCAGAACCAGGGCCGGTAATCGGGATTCCACTGCACCGGCCCCGCCTTCCAGTGGAGCAAAGCCGGCATATCGAGCGGGTCGATCGTCTGCGGCTCTGCAAAGGTGCCGCGCGTGCCGTACATATCAGTGCGATAGGCGAATTCGCGGATCGACGTGTCCTCGATCACGTCCTCGAGCGTGATCATGTCGAGCACTTCCGGGGCGTAACGCGGATAGCCGACCAGCACCCAGGCGGGATATTCGACATCGATATAGCGCAGCTGCTGCACCCGGCTTTCCATCATCACCAGCCGCGCCATCACCGGCCCGTCGGAGATATCGTCGAACCAGCCATCGGTATTGGCGTAGCTCTCGATACGCGGATAGCCGAAGCCGGTATTGAAGGTCCCGCTGCGACCGTGCCCGCCGAGCACCAGCAGCCGGCCCTTGTCGTCGGTCATGATCTCGCCGAGCGTGTCGATGTCGTGCGGCTGCATGCCGGTGGGCGGAAAATTCACCGCGTACATCGGGTTGCCGTCGCGCGAGAAGCTCGCCCGGCGCTGGGTCAGATCGACCGCCTGCGGGCCGGGATCGATGATCAGCTTCTGGCGCGCGCCGTCGTCAGTGATGGTCGGATTGCGTAAGGGTGTGTCGTCGGGATAGCCGACCTCGCCGCGCAGGCCGTCGAATGTGTACCAGGCGGCCTTTTTGTTGGCGAGCTGGATCCGCCACTGGATGTCGACCAGCGTGCCCTGATTGCCGCCGCCCTCGATCGGGTCACCGACCTTCAGCGCGCGGCCATCGGGATGATCGTCGTCATAGACATAGATATGGAAGCGCGCGGCCTGGCGCTTGATCCGGCCCTGGCCATCCTTGAACTTGGTGACGCGCTTGTCGCCCTTGTACGGATTGCCCTTCGCATCGCAGTCGATCGGCAATTGCGCCGGGCCTTCGGGCGAGATGCAGAACTCGTCCGGGCTGTCGCCGAGGCGCGCGATGCCGATCGCCGGATGGATGCGGTAAACCGGTGGCGGCGCCATGCGAATCTCCCCTACGCCCGACGGGCGCGACCTTGTGTTCAATCGAGAAAGTTGAGCGAAACCCCGTCGAGCCGCAGCAGCTCGCGGTCCTCCTCGTAAGAGGCGCCGATCACCACCAGGCTGACGGTGAGCGTCTTTGCCCCCGCCGCAAGCAGTTTCCGCACGCAGCGCGTCACGTCGATCCGGTGGTTGCGCGGCGTGTTCATGCTGCGCTCGCGCAAGTCGAACTTGCGGTTCACCGCCGGCGGCAGGTCGCAATGCCCCGGCCCGCCATAGCAATCGCCATGCCCAAACACCGCAGCATAGCCAGCATAGCCTTCGCTGGTCAGCGGCGTCGACGCATCGGCATCCGGAGTGTTGAGGAACACCCGGATGAAACAGGAGCGCGGCAGTTGCGGCACGCGGTGCAGCCGCACCTCGGCCGAGCGATAGCCCTTCCGGACGGCTTCCGGCACCGGGATCGGCGCCGAAACGAAGCGCCCGACCGGATTGGAGAGCCCGACCGGAATAATGCAGCCGCCGCGGACATATTCGTAGCCGAAGCGGTACATGTCGAGCGTGTCGCGGGTGGCATAGCTCCACGGCGTCAGCGGCGCGTCGAGATCAGCGGGCAGGCCGTCGGGATGGTCCTGCTGCCATTTCCACCACAGCCGATCGATATTGGCATGCACCGGCCAGAAGATCGGATCATAGGAGGCGGTCAGGTTGCTGAACATGTCGCCATTGGGCGGCTCGGAATAAAGATCCTCGCGCTGGTGGAATTTCCGCCGCGCGACGCTGACCATCTTGTTGCGATCGGCGGGATCGTCGGACGCCAGAGCCTTGGCGGGCGAGGTCGTGTTGTAGCCGCCCGTCCAGATATGCATCGTGTTGTGGGGGTTCTGGTCGAGGAACCCGAAGCTGTCGACATAGAGGCTGCCGCCGCCGAAATCGCGGAAGGTGCGCAGCGACAGGATCTCGTCGAGATCCTCCCGGGTCGGGTAATGATAATGCACCCGGGTGTTGATCGTCTTGTTCTTGCCGAATTCGCCCGGGTAACGGAGCGGATACCAGAGCGAATTCGCCTCGAGCAGCGCGTCGATCAGCCGCTTGCGATAGTCGCCGGTGACATATTTCGGGTCTTTGGTCGCCTCGGTGACGGCGGCGTAGAAGGATTGCGGCGAGGCGTAATGTTTGCCGATCAGCGTCGCGATGCTCGCAGGGAAGCCCTGCCCCCGCAGCGTGCGAACCGACGCCTCGGTGAGGAAACCCTTGAACGCCTCGGGCAGGATCGCGCCGGTTGACGGGTCTTCCGGATGGTAGCGCTCGGCCGGAAAGTCCCACCAGGGCATGGTCACATCGGGGCAATGATCCTGCAGCGCCTGCTCGAACTCGTAGAGATAGACGCGGTGCCAGGGCAGGAAGCGCTCCCAGCCATGCTGGCAGTGATTCTGATGGATCAGCGCGAGGTTGTTGTAGCTGCGCTTGTCGCCGACCCATTTGTTGAGATTGTAGAGCTCGCGAAAGGCGCAGCGCAGCCTCTCGATCTGCGGCTCGGACATCGCATCGATGTCCATGCGCTGGCGCAGCTCGCCCTTGGCGTGGCGATAGGCGCCGGGATCATCGGCCGGTGAAAAGACCGGGCCAGCTAGGCCGGTGACGGCAATGCGGGTCTCGCCGGGCACGCTGATCTCGCTCGCGACCGGCAGCGAATCCAGCAATGCGCCGGGGCATCCCTCGTCGATCCACATTTCGATCAGATCGATATCCGTGCCTGCCACCTTCGCGCCGCCCCACGGCAGCCGAGGGAGCTGGGTGCCGTCGAACGGAGACTGGCCGCGCAGACCGCGCACCAATGCCGACCGCGCACCACGCCCGGCTGAGCCACTGCCCTTGCCGCAGCAACTTCCGCCGGCCTGTTCGGGCTCGATCAGCGCCAGGCCCATCACATTCAGGCCGAGGAATTCCGCCAGCGGTAATTCCCAGAAAGCGCCGAGGGTGCCCACACTACCTTTGTCTCCAGCCGCGCGGCGCAGGATCTCCTGGACACCGGCATAGCCGAACAGGGGCGCTTCAGGCGCCAGCGTGGCGCTCACCGGGCCTGCTCCGGCAAAAGCACGGGCAAACCCTCGATATGGCGCCCCTCGATGTGCGGCATAATGCCTCCCCTGCAGGCCTTCACGATGCGCGTGATCGGCTGCTTACCGTGTCCTATCGGCTGCCAATGAAGTCCAGAGTTCCGGGGCAGAGTCGGAACCGTTTTGGCTGCGATGGCGCCCGGCTCTTTTGTGGTGCCCACGCGTTGTTCGCAGACATGATAAAAATCGAGAGGGACGACATGCTTGAGGTGGATCGCGGGAAACACGTACCTCCCGCGCATTATCCCTGGAACACCGGCCCAAGCGGGCTCGGCTCGACGCGGTGCACATGGTGTGATCGCATCATTTACGGGCCGGCCGTCGCCTGTTCGGTCGCGCCGCCTGAGGGACTGATGGACATGGAGACCTCGCCGGGCCTTGGCGACCGGTGCAAATGGGAATTGAGCACCCGCGTAGCGTCGTGAAGCGGCCGTTGATCCTTCTTCACTCCAGTTTTCACCCTTGCAATCCATTATCATATTTATGTGGACGCTCGAAACGCCGGCCGCTACCTTTCCCACCAGGTGATCTCCGGCAAACCGCGATGCAACGCGTGCCCGGGAGCAGGACATTCGGGGGAGATTTACGTGTCTGATCGCAAGCTTCGCGTCGTGAAGAATATGCTGTTGGCGACCATGCTCGCCACGACCTGTTCGAGCCTGGCGCTGGCCGCCAATGTCGAGAAGGTCGCACACGGCGTGGTAGTCACCCCCGACAGCGGCCCGGCGAAGCGGGTGCGCGTCATCGCTTATGACGATCGCAGCTTCCGCGTGACGGCAGTGCCCGATGCGAGCCTCGACCTGCCCGACAGCCTGATGGTCAACGAGCAGCCGCACGGCGATGTCACCATCACCCAGGCGAAGGGCGTGGTGACGCTCAAGGCCGCAAAAGCCACCGCCGAGATCCGCCTGTCGGACGGCCATGTCCAGTTCCGCAACGCAGCCGGCCAGATCGTCCTGAACGAGGCAGCGCGCGGCGCCTTCACGCCGGTCTCGGTTGAGGGCAAGCCGTATCTCGCGACCCGCCAGCAGTTCAACCGCGGCACTGACGAGGGCTTTTACGGCCTCGGCCAGCACCAGAACCGGCAGATGAATTATAATGGCGAGGACGTCGAACTCGCCCAGCACAATATGGACATCGCCGTCCCGTTCCTTGTCTCGACGAAGAATTACGGGCTGCTTTGGGACAACAATTCGATCACGCGCTTCGGCAACCCCAAGCCCTACAGCCTGGTCGGCGCCGACATGAAGGTCTCGAGCGACGGCAAGCCCGGCTGGAAGGCGCAATATTATCTCGGTGACAAGCTCGCCGTCACCCAGACCGAACCGACGATCAACTATCAGTTCATCCGCGACCAGGCGAAATGGCCCGCCGCCGCCAAGGCCTCGACCGTCGCCTCGGCCGATAGCGGCCAGAACACCGCGGGCGTCACCACACAGACCCAGCATGTCGTCTGGACCGGTTCGATCACTCCGGACGCAACCGGCACCCACAAGTTCCGGCTCTATTCGTCCAGCTATGTGAAGGTCTACGCCGACGGCAAACTCGTGATCGAGCGCTGGCGCCAGAACTGGAACCCGTGGTTCCACAATTTCGAGCTGCCGATGACCGCGGGCAAGCCAGTTTCGATCCGCGTCGAGTGGGAGCCCAACGCAGGCTATATCGCCTTTTTCCACAATGATCCCCTGCCCGCCCCCGATCGCCACTCGCTGTGGATGTCGTCCGATGTCGGCAAGGCGACCGATTATTATTTCGTCGGCGGCGCCAGCATGGACGATGTCATCGCCGGCTATCGCGGGCTGACCGGCAAGGCGGCGATGATGCCCGAATGGGCGTACGGCTTCTGGCAGAGCCGCCAGCGCTACGAGACTCAGGACCAGCTGCTCGGCGTGGTCCGCGAATATCGCAAGCGCGGCATCCCGCTCGACAATATCGTCGAGGACTGGTTCTACTGGCCCGAGGACCAATGGGGCAGCCATGACTTCGACAAGAAGCGCTTCCCCGATCCACAGGCGATGGTCGACGAAGTCCATGCGCTGAAGGCCAACATCATGATCTCGGTCTGGCCGAAATTCTATCCGAACACCGACAATGCCAAGGAGCTCGACGCCAAGGGCTTCCTCTATCACGGCAATCTCGACGCCAAGCGCAAGGACTGGGTCGGCCCGGGCTATCTCAACACCGATTATGATCCCTATGCCCCGGAAGCCCGGCAGATCTATTTCCGCCAGGTCCGCGAGAAGCTGGTGAAATACGGCTTCGACGCCTGGTGGCTCGATGCGACCGAGCCGGACATCCACTCGAACCTCTCGATCGAGGAACGCGCCGCCGCTCTGGGGCCGACCGCGATCGGCCCGGGTGCCGCTTTCTTCAACAGCTATCCGCTGGTGCACGGCCAGGGTGTGGCTGAGGGGCTGCGCGCGGCGCGGCCCGATGTGCGGCCCTTCATCCTCACCCGCTCTGGTTTCGGCGGCCTGCAGCGCGCCAGTGCGGCGGTCTGGTCGGGCGATCTCGCCGCGCGATGGGACGATCTCCACGATCAGATCTCGGCCGGCGTGAACCTCTCCATGTCGGGCC
>JBDTXU010000138.1:0-2256 GCA_040006055.1 Sphingomonas bacterium
GTGATCGATATCACGACCGGTGAGATGCTCGCGATGGTCTCGATGCCGGCTTATGATCCGAACAGCTTCTCGGACGGGATCAGCCATCTCGAATGGAAGATGCTTTCCGACAATGATCACGTGCCCCTGATGAACAAGGTGATTCAGGGCCTTTATCCCCCCGGCTCCACCGTGAAGCCGATGAACGCGCTTGCCCTGCTCGAGGCGGGGGTCGATCCGACGCATCGGGTTTCCTGTTCGGGTTCGCTCCGTGTCGGCAATGGCGTCTTCCACTGCCACAGGCGAAATGGCCATGGCGCGCTCGATATGAAGAACGCGGTCATGCAGAGCTGCGACATCTATTTCTACCAGATGGCGCGCGACGTCGGTTATGACCGCATCGCGCCGGTGGCGCGGATGCTGGGGCTTGGCGAGAAATATGATCTGCCGTTCGGCAGCCAGCGTTACGGCACGGTGCCCGATGCCGCGTGGAAGCTGAAGCGCTACAAGGCCGACTGGACAGTAGCGGATTCCCTCAATGCCTCGATCGGCCAGGGCTATGTCCTCGCCAATCCGTTGCAGCTCGCCGTGATGGCCTCGCGCATCGCGTCGGGCCGGTCGCTCAAACCGAGCATCCTGGCGGGTCACGCCCATCCCGCCGCTGCCCTGCCCGTCGATCCGGCCCATCTCGCTGTCGTGCGCGATGCGATGTTCGGGGTGGTCAACCAGGGCGGCACCGGCGGCGCGGCGCGGCTCCAGATTCCGGGCGTGACGATTTCAGCGAAGACCGGCACCGCTCAGGTCCGTCGTATCACCATGGCCGAGCGCTCGACCGGCGTGCTCAAGAACGCCTCCCTGCCCTTCAAGATGCGCGACCACGCGCTGTTCGTCTGCTTCGCGCCCTCGGACAAGCCGCGCTACGCCGCCGCCGTGGTGCTCGAGCATAATGGCCATACAGTCCGTAACCTCGATACCCCCCTCATCGGCCGCGACATCATGACCTATCTGCTCGATCGCGACCTTGCGCTGAAATCGCTCGCCGAGGTCGAACCGACCTGGGGCGGCGATATCCGGACACGCATGGCAGCCGAGGCGGCCGCCTATCGCGCCGCGGCCAACGCGCCGCCGCCGGTCGATGCGGCGCAGACCGAAACCGATGCGGACGCTCCTACCAGCGCCTCGGCCGTCCAGAACGCGACCAGGGCTGCCGACGCCACCGCTGACGCGCTCGCCAACGCGACCGCGCATGGCGACGGCGTCGCCCAGACCGGCTCGACGGAGGACGATCGGTGAGCGGCCTCAACTTCGTCCCCGCCCCGCTTGCGCAGCTGCCCTGGAAGATCATCCTGCTGGTGCTCGTTATCGGCTGCTTCGATCTGCTGGTGATGTATTCAGCCGCCGGCGGCAGCCTCAGGCCATGGGCGCTGTCCCAGGGCATCCGCTTCTTCATCTTCCTCGCCGCCGCGGTCCTGCTGTCGGGGGTGCGCGAATCCACCTGGAGCATGATCGCGATACCCGCTTACACGGTGCTCATCGGCATGCTCGTGCTGGTGGAGCTGATCGGCGCCGTACGCGGCGGCGGCCAGCGCTGGCTCGATCTCGGCATCATCCGCCTCCAGCCCTCCGAGCTGATGAAGGTCTTCATCGTCCTGGCGGTCGCGCGGTTCTACGATGCCCTCCCGCCCAACGAGACGCGGCGCTTCAGCGCGATCTGGCCCGCCTCCCTGCTGATCCTGATCCCCGCCGCCCTGGTGATGAAGCAGCCCGATCTCGGCACCGCCCTGATGATCATGTTCGGCGGCATCACCGTGATGTTCCTCGCCGGTGTGCCGCTCCGCCTGTTCATCGGCGGCGCGCTTGCGGTCGGGGCCGCGGTGCCGCTCGCGGTGAATTTCGTGCTCCATGGCTATCAGCGCAACCGCATCCTCGTCTTCCTCGACCCGGAAAGCGATCCGCTCGGCATCGGCTATCATATCAGCCAATCCAAGATCGCGATCGGGTCGGGCGGAATTTTCGGCAAGGGCTTCCTCAACGGCACCCAGAGCCATCTCGACTATCTGCCTGAAGGTCAGACCGATTTTGCGCTGGCAACGATGATGGAGGAATGGGGCCTGGTCGGCGGGATTTTGCTGATCCTGGCCTTTTTCGTCATCGTCCAATGGGGGGTGATGGTGGCGCTGCGTGCGCAGACCCGCTTCGCCCGCCTCGCCGCTGCCGGGCTGGCCTCGACGATCTTCTATTATGTCGCGATCAACATGGCGATGGTGATGGGCCTGG
>JBDTXU010000139.1:0-1641 GCA_040006055.1 Sphingomonas bacterium
GTCCACCGGGATCTGGTCCGCTATGCTGCGGCCCTCGGGGGGCAGAGCGGTCAGCCGCCGGTTCCCCCGGAGAAGCTGGTCGCGCCGATGCTCGAGCATTTCATGGCGACGGACCGGGAGTTTTCAAAGGTACGACGGGGAAGCTCCACAGCGCCGTGAACCCCGTGCGTGTGGATGAAGCGAAGGGACTGGCATGGGTCAATTTTATGCTAAGGGGTTAGGGTACCTCTGCATGGCATTAAGTACCGGCGATTTGGTTGCTTAAGGCTAATTTCCTGACGGGTGGCTTGTTAGATATAACTACGCTATTATCTAACAGGAAAGGAGCAGCCTATGTCCGCCATGGCCGATAAAATCATGAAGCGCATCCGCGGCAAGGGACGCGGCTGGGTGTTCACGCCCAGGCACTTTCTCGACTTCGGCACGCGCGGCGCGGTCGATATGGCGATCTCCCGCCTTGCGCAGTCCGGTGCGATCCGACGGATCGGCCGCGGTCTCTACGACTACCCCCGCCTGCATGACACGCTAGGGGTCCTGAGCCCCGATACTGCCAGTCTTGCCGATGCGATCGCCACCCAGAGCGGTGACAGGCTTGCGCCCTCGGGTGCTGCCGCCGCAAACCGCCTCGGCCTCTCGACCCAGGTGCCGGCAAGAGCGAGTTATGCGACCAGTGGCCGCACCCGCGTGAAGAACGCGGCCGGTCGAAGTTTCACGCTCCGGCACAGCCGCACACCGGTTCTCGACAATGGATCCGATACCGCCAACGCCGTGCTGCAGGCGCTCGCCCAGCTCGGCAAGGCCAGGGTCGATGCCGATACCATTCAGCGTCTCGCCGCGCGCGTCGACGATAGTGACATGAAGCAGCTGCTGCAGGCGCGGCCGTCGATGCCCGGCTGGATGGGAGACGTCATCCTGAAGATCGGCACCGCCCATAATGGATGACTTTGCCCGCCTGAGCCCTGGCGAACGCCGCGTCTTCATCGAGGAAGCCGCCAGCCGGCGCGATCTGACGCCGATTATCATCGAGAAGGACTTCTGGGTGTGCTGGACGCTCAGGCGCCTCACCATGACGCCCGATCTCGCGGGGCACATCACCTTCAAGGGCGGGACCTCGCTCTCCAAGGCTTATGGCATCATCCAGCGCTTCTCGGAGGACATCGACCTGACCATCCGGCGCACGGCGCCGCTGCTCGAGAAGGTCGGCTCCCCGATGGAGGCGGGGATCAGCGGCAACGAGCGCCAGCGCCGCACCAAGGCGGTCAAGGCGGCCGCGCAGGAATATGTCGCAACGGTCGCGATGCCGGCCCTCGCCAGGGCGGTCGAAGCCGAGCTCGGCACAACCGAGGGATGGAGCATGGAGCTCGACCCCGACGACAAGGATCTGCAGACCTTGTTGTTCAACTATCCGCGCACTTCCGGATACGGCAACAATTATGGCGGCGCCTATGGAGAGGAAGACGGCACCGGCTATATCAAGCCCCGCATCAAGCTCGAGTTCGGGGCGCGCGGCGATCCGGATCCGTTCGAGAAGCGCGACATCCGTCCTTATGTCAGCGAGGAGTTTCCCGACGCGCTGCCCAACGCGCTCACCTCGGTTGAAACGCTCAGCGTCGGGCGGACCTTCTGGGAGAAGGCCACGAT
>JBDTXU010000140.1:0-7350 GCA_040006055.1 Sphingomonas bacterium
TTGAACTGGCGTCATGGGCAGCGCGCCGTCACTTCTTGCGAAGGCGCTTTTCCCAATCGATCTGGCTGAGTGCGACGATCAAGCCGAGCATGGCGAGTTGGAGCGCGATCCCGACCGGGTTGGTGAGGCTGCGGCGGAAAGCGTCGCCAAGGCTCGATTCGCGGATATGGTGGGCCGAGAAGGCGTAGATCGAATAGGACACGACACGGCCGGCGAAGAAGGCGGCAGTGAAGGGGAGCAAGCGCACCTTGGTGAGCCCGGCGGCTTCGAACAGCTGGGCCGAGGGAAGCGGCGACAGCGCGAACAGGCCGAGGCCGAGGATCGCGTTACGCTTGCGACGGCCGAGTGCCTCGCTTGCCGCCTTGAGGTTTCGCCTGGTCTTTTCCGGCAGGCGATCAGCGAGCAGGCGAAAGCCGTACGCGAGAAGGAAGCGGCCCGATGCGGCCGCCAGCGCGCCGATGATCACAAGGGCCGGGACGGGCAGTTTCGAGTTGAGGCCGTACAGGACGATGATCGACCAGGTAGGTGGGCCGAAGGCGGGCATGAGGTTCACGCCAAGCACGATCAGGAAGAAGATCAGATAATCGGTCACCGCAGCCGTTCATATGGCGCGTGGCGCGACTCGGATAGCCGCGGCATCGTCCCGATCAACGGCGGAGACGCGGCCGCGGCGATCGCGATCCTACCTTCTGGTCTCGGACAAGAAGATGAAGGAGTAATCCGAGGCATAAGGCGCCTGCGCCCCGCCCGCCTTCGCCACCTTTCTGAGCCCGCCCGGCTTCGTTCCCTGTAACAGGCTCGGCGAGGCGATCGAGGCGAAGTTCGCGTGGCAATCCATGCAGCTGTTCGAGCTTTGCTGGAAGGATTCGAGCGTCGTGTTGGCGACGATCTGGCTGGTGCCGCCGACGCTCCCGACCGGGGTCGGGTTGCCCATCGTCAGCGGTACCCTGATCCCCGGCCCGGGCACATTCTTGCTGATTGCCGCTTGCGGCCATTGGACGTCGACCAGCCGGTAATAATTGAACACCGATTTGGCCGGCAACAGCCCCCAGACATAAGCCGTCACATTGTTGGCGGTGGCACCGACCGGGTTGAGCCGGGTGATCTGCATCGGCTTGTCATAGGGATCGCAGACCGTCCCTGATGTCCCGCACGGCACCGGTGGGGCATTATGCTTGCACTGATAGGTCGGGTCCTTTTTCGGATCGCAGACCGGGTTGAAGAAGGTGAAGCCGGGTGAGGGCTTCTGGTTGGCATTGGCCGGCAGCGCCGGCGGGGTGAAGCCGCCATTCGCTGCCTCGTCCGGGCTGTTGTCGACCTGCTCGAAGGTCGCCCAGACCCAGGGCAGGCGCGGGAAGCGCTTGCGGATGATGTGCATGCCGACGAGGCCGACCGTCACCGTCCGGGTGGTTTTGGTGGCAGGATCGCTGATTTTCGCGAGCGCTGTCTTGTAGCGATAGTCGAGCGAATGGTCAGCGGGCAGCGGTATCCATGCCGCCTTGATCTCCATCGCGCCGACGCCGTCGCCATAATGGGCAGTGGCGCCAGTGCAATCGGTATCATCCCAGCCGTCGCCGATGCCTGCGGGCATATTGAGTCCGCCGCGCAGCACGGTGCCGGGCGGATAGGGCGGCTTCAACGGCGGCCCATCGGACACCGGCTGGCCGGGCTGGGTGGCGCAGTCGAGCTGGCCCTTGGCGGTGGTCAGGTTGAAATTCTTCTGGGTCGTGATGAACTGGAATTCATCGCGGTTCATCATCACTTCGTAATAGGTGACGTCACCGCGCTGGTTGGCCAGCCAATGGTCGCCGCTGCCTGCCTGGGTGATGGCGCTGAGGTCGAGCCTTCCGAATTTCGAGATGCGCACAAGCGATTTGATCTCCGGGCGCTTGCGTTCCCACATGCCGGTGAGGATGATGTTCGGATCGAATACGCTCGACGCCTCGAGATACCCCTCCCACACCTTCGCTGTCGTATCACCCGGCGTGCCGAAATCGGCCCAGGTCGCGCTCTTGTCGGGATAGCCGAGCCGGTTCGGATCGCCCTTCCAGTTCAGCGCAATGAAGGATTGCCAAGCCGAGCAATCGACTTCGGTCTGATTGCCGCCGGGGTTCATCGGCAGGGTCGAGGTCTTGTCGGGCGCGAGCGCGCCGCAGGGATTGGCGACCAGAGTCTGGCTTCCGCTCCCATTGCCGGGCGTGGCGGCGGGGTGGCAGCCGGCAAGACCAGCAGCACCCAGTGCCAGGCTCACCGTTGCGAGAAGGACGGAACGGCCCTCGCGGTGCAGGCGTGACGTCATGATCAGCTCTCCCCTGCCGCGCATCTCGCGCGGCGCCCGTTTGCGATGCACGCGGCGGAGAAGGAAGCGGGCCGGCCCGCGACGCACCATTCCCCGGAGGACAGGCTGAAGCGCCCGCTGAACAGCCTCCCGCTCCCGCGGCTCGCAGGACCCCCTGGTGCCGCCGGATAGCGATCATTGCGCGAATATCGGCCAAAGGAAATGCTTTTCCGCCGCTGCCCGGTGGTTCGAGACCGGGATCGACTCGATCGCCGTACCTGACATCGTGCTGGCGCCTGAAGGCCATCCGCGATGGATCATCCACTACATCGCGGCGTGCCCGACGAAATAGGGCGCAGTTGTTGCGGTCGATCGTGGGGGCTACAGGGCGCACATGACCGTCCTTACCCGTTTCGCGCCGTCCCCCACCGGCCAATTGCATGTCGGCAATATCCGCGCTGCGCTGCATAACTGGCTATGGGCGCAGCAAGCCGGCGGTCGCTTCGTGCTGCGGATCGACGATACCGATGCCGAGCGCAGCGAGGAGCGGTTCGTCGAGGCGATCCGCGCCGATCTCGCCTGGCTTGGGCTCGTGCCGGATGGCGAAGCGCGGCAGTCGGCGCGATTTGCGCTGTACGAGGCGCGGTTTGCGGCGCTGCGTGATGCCGGCCATGTCTATCCGGCCTATGAGACCGCGCAGGAGCTCGACCTCAAGCGCAAGATCGCGGCGGGGCGGGGCCTGCCGCCGGTCTATGACCGTGCAGCGCTGGCGCTGAGCGATAGCGACCGCGCGGCGCTAGAGGCGCAGGGTCTGGCGCCGCATTGGCGCTTCAAGCTCGACCATTCCACGCCGATCGACTGGAACGATCTGATCCGCGGCCATCAGCGGTTCGATCCAGCGACGATGAGCGACCCCGTGATCCGCCGCGCCGATGGGTCATGGCTCTATATGCTGCCGTCTGCGATCGACGATGCCGAGATGGGCGTGACTCATGTCGTGCGCGGCGAGGACCACGTCTCCAACACCGCGCTCCAGCTGCAGATGTTCGCGGCGATGGGCAGTGCGGCGCCGGCCTTTGCGCATGAGGCGCTGCTGATCGGCAGCGAGGGCAAGCTTTCAAAACGACTTGGATCGCTGGGAGTCGAGTCGTTCCGGGAGATGGGGATCGAACCCGAGGCGGTGCGGGCGCTGCTCGCGCGAATCGGCACGAGCCTGCCGGTCGAGCCGCTGATTGATACCGATACGCTGATCGCGACCTTCGATTTCGGGCGATTCGGCCGGGCGCCGGCGCGGTTCGACGAGGCGGAATTGTCGACGCTCAACGCGCGGATCGTCCATCAGCTCGATTTCGACTCGGTGGCGGCGCGCCTGCCGGCCGGGATGGGTCGGGATGGATGGGAGGCGGTGCGGCCCAATCTCTCGACGGTCGCCGAAGCTGGCGACTGGTGGCATGTGATCGAAGGGCCGATCCATGCCGAGGCCGACGCGGCGGACGGTGATTTCCTGGCCGAAGCGGCGCGAGTGGCGGGGGAGATCGATTGGGCCGACGATCCATGGCATGCGCTGACCGGTGCACTCAAGGCCAGTTCCGGCAGGAGCGGCAAGGCGCTGTTCCTGCCGCTGCGGCGGGCGTTGACCGGGCTTGATCATGGGCCAGACATGAAGGCGCTTCTGCCGCTGATCGGGCGCGAGCGAGCGATCGCCCGCCTCCAATAACGTAATCGACCGACCGCGAAATGATATCTTGTATCTTAACAGTAATGTTGTATCATCGCGGTAGAGCATGGGCAGAAGACCCGGCCACCAATCAGGAAGTTGATGGAGACAGGCGATGTATGCTGACAGACGACATACCAAATTCGACCCCGGCAGCATGGGGCTGGCGCTGGCGCTCAACGGCACGATCGTTTTCGGGCTGATTGCCTTTGCCGCACCCACGATGGTCCACCGGATTATCGACCCGCCGATCAACGTCATAAAGATTGCGCCGCCCAACGAACCGCCGCCACCCAACGAACCGCCGAAACCTGAGCTGAAGACCCAGGCGCAGACACTGAAGGAGGTCGTGGCGATTCCGCAACCACGGGTTCCCACGCCACCGGCCGACAATCCCTATGTCGGCCCGACGACTCCGCCGGGGCCGGTCGGCGGCACGATCGACAGCGGCTTCGTGACCCCAGTCAAGCCGGCGCCCGTGCTACTTGGGGCTGAGCTCGATTCGCGCTTCGCGGGCAGCTTCCAGCCGGAATATCCTGCCGGCGAGCGGCGGGCGGAACATCAGGGGCGCGTCGTCGTCCGTGTGCTGGTCGGCGTCGATGGCCGGGTGAAGCAGGTCGAGAAGGTCAGCGCACCAAGCAATGACTTTTTCGAGGCGACGGAGCGCCGGGCGCTCCAGAAATGGCGCTTCAAGCCCGCCACCCGCGACGGCATCCCCATCGAAGCATGGAAGACGGTTGGCGTGAGCTTTGTCCTGAACGACGGATGATCGCGGGGGCGGAGACGGTGAAGGGCGGGCGGGGCTGGCATCCGGCCCCGCCCGCGACTATCTTCGCCGCCATGACCTTTCTGCGCTCCATCGCCCCGTTGGGGGCCTTTCAGGACCTCAAGCTGTTCCTCGGCCAGCGGCGAAAGCATGAGGTGGTGTTTCTCGCCCTGTCGCTGGCGATCACCTATCTGATCATCTTCTACATGATCAAAGACTCGAAGATCGAGCGGGATAATCGCCCTGTCATCATCTATGTCCAGCAATGGCCGGCGAGCCGCACTGACGCCCAGATCATCGCGCAGCAGAAGATCGATGGCGTCGAGCAGACCAAGCGCGAGGAAGCGGAAAAGAAGCGCCAGGCCGAGAACCAGGCGGCGTGGAAACGGATCGACGACGGCCTGAAGAAGTACGGCATCTGAACGACGACGACACGCGCTGGATGGGAGCGGCGCTGGCGCTGGCTGAGCGCGGCCGTGGGCTGAGCGCGCCCAACCCCAATGTCGGCTGCGTGATCGTGAACCAGGGCCGTGTCGTCGGGCGTGGCTGGACCCAGCCGGGCGGGCGGCCGCATGCCGAAGCGATGGCGCTGGCCGAAGCCGGCGAGAAGTCGCGCGGCGCAACTGTGCATACGACGCTCGAACCCTGCGCGCATACTTCGCCACGCGGCCCGGCCTGTGACGGGCTGCTGGTTGCGGCGGGCGTGGCACGGGTGGTGATTGCGCTGGTCGATCCCGATCCGCGGACTGATGGGTATGGTATCGCCCGGCTTCGCGCCGGCGGGATCGACGTCGTCACGGGCATCCGTTCGGCTGAGGCGCGGCGGGCGATGATGGGATTCCTGACGCGGCTTGGCCTTGGCCGGCCGCATGTGACGCTGAAGCTAGCGATGGCGCTCGATGGCGCGGTGGCGATGGCTGACGGCACGAGCCGCTGGATCACCGGGCCGGAAGCCCGCGCGCATGCGCATCTCGAGCGGGCGCGGCATGAAGCAATTCTGGTCGGCCGTGGGACGGTGGAGGCTGATGATCCAGTGCTTGATGTCCGGCTGGCAGGGTTGGAAGGGCGCAGCCCGAGGCGGTTGATGCTTTCGCGCGGTTCTCCCCCTCCTTGTCACCCCCGCGAAAGCGGGGGGCCATCACCGGGGGTTTCAACTGGTGACAACGGGCGGGAGATGGGTCAGCACCGGGTTGAACATGCCCCGCATGTTCAAGGATTGTCCGGGGGACGATCCGACCCGGTACTCTTTCGCGGGGGTGACATTGGATGGCGTGTGGTGAGCCATCCAGCCGATATCCCCGCGCTGGACGGGGTTGACCATTTACTCGTTGAGGGCGGCGTGCAGACCGCCGCCAGTTTTCTCGCCGACGACTTGGTGGACCGGCTGCTGCTCTACCGTGCCCCGATCCTGATCGGCGGCGGGCGGACCCTGCCCGATATCGGCCTTGCCGACCTGGCTGAGGCCCATGGCCGCTGGACATTCCTTGACGCACGGCAGCTTGGCAGCGACCGGCTCGAGGTTTACGAGCGCGTCAGGGAACCCAATTAAATGTTCACAGGCATCATCTCTGACATCGGCACGATCGAGCGCGTAATCCGACAGGGCGACACGCGCGTGGTGATCCGCAGCGGCTATGACAGCGCGACGATTGACCTTGGCGCATCGATCGCCTGTTCGGGCGTGTGCCTCACTGTTGTCGACAAGGGGCCAGGCTGGTTCTCGGTCGATGTGTCGGGCGAGACGATCTCGTGCACCGCGCAAGGGCAATGGACCGAAGGGCGCCGCCTGAACCTCGAGCGCGCGCTTCGGCTCGGCGAGGAACTGGGCGGGCATATCGTCACCGGCCATGTCGACGGGATCGGCGAGGTGATCTCGGTCGTCGAGGAAGGTGGATCGCACCGGGTGCGCCTCAAGGCAGGGCCCGAGATTGCGCCCTTCGTCGCGCCCAAGGGTTCGATCACGCTCGATGGCGTCTCGCTGACCGTCAACGAAGTCGAGGACGATTCCACCGGCGTCACGATTGGCGTCAATATCATTCCGCACACCGCGGCCGTCACCACTTTCGGCAGTATCGCGGCAGGCGATTCGATCAATATCGAGATCGACGTCCTGGCCCGCTATCTTCAACGCATGGAGCATTATCGTGCAAAAGCCTGAGCTGGCGCGGCTGCGCCACGGCTTCCTCTCCTCGCCTGAGGAGATCATCGACGAGGCCAAGAACGGCCGGATGTTCATCCTGGTCGATGACGAGGACCGCGAGAATGAGGGCGACCTGGTCATTCCGGCGCAGATGGCGACGCCAGAGAAGATCAACTTCATGGCGAAGCATGGTCGCGGGCTGATCTGTCTTGCGCTGACCAAGAAGCGCGTCGACGAGCTCGGGCTCGACCTGATGAGCCGCCACAACGGCACCCGCCACGAGACTGCCTTCACGGTTTCGATCGAGGCGCGCGACGGCGTGACTACCGGCATTTCAGCCGCCGACCGCGCGCGCACCGTCGCGGTAGCGATCGATTCCTCAAAAGGCCGCGAAGAGATCGTGACGCCAGGCCATGTCTTCCCGCTGGTCGCGCGCGAAGGCGGGGTGC
>JBDTXU010000141.1:0-2374 GCA_040006055.1 Sphingomonas bacterium
GCAACGCCGGCGTCGTTGGCATCGCGCGATGCGACCGCGACATCGAGCACCTCGTCGACGCGCATCGACACAGTGTTCGAATTGATCGTCGTGGTGGTGGTGCCGACGTCATAGGTCGCCGTTGCCGTGTTGGCGACGATCGACCCGGCGCGCACGCCGCGCGCATAGGCCGGGGAGACGACGATGACGGCCATTGCCGACGTTAACAGGAGCCCGGCGGCCTTGCCGAGCGATGAGTGCCGACCAGCGGCATGGGTGCGTTGCGTGTCCATGCGCCTTATGGATGGGGAGCGAAGTTAACGGTCCCTTTCACTTTTGGCTCTCTCATCCAAAGGGACGAGAAAGCCTTCCGCTAGGTATCATCCCTTAAGAGTAAAAGCGGGCCTCCCGGCGGTTTTTCGATTTGCGCGCGGAGTGCGGGGTTGCGCTCGTTTCGGCCGAGTCGCGCTATGATAGAAGGGCGCAAGGAAGGTCTTTTGGGAGTACACGATCGGGCGCGTCGCCATGGTCGCAACATGACGTGCATGTAACTTGATTTCCGCGGCGAAAGGCCCAGCTAAGGCCGGTCGCGGCGCTGCGTACCCTCCCCCGGGCGTTTCGCATCGCTGCGGCACCAAAGCGTCGGGCGGCGCGATATTCCACGGCGCGGGATGGGAAGACCAGCATGATCGACAGGAGTTTCGCGACACGTGATCGCGCCTTGTCGGCGCCGAATGTGCCGGAGCCGGCCTCCCGGTCGACCATCGTCTTGCATCACAGCGGCGCTTCGGGCTCGCTCAGGCGACCACTTGCCTTGTGGGTCTATGTTGCACGCGGCCTGGGCAGGATCATTCTGTCGGTGCTGGCGCTGCCGTTTGTCTGAGCGTCGGGATCATCCCGGCATCGCCTCAAAGGCTTGTAGTCCCTCCGGGAGGATGGCCCAGTCCGGGCAGTCTCGCGTGAAGATCGCCATCGTCGGCTTGAAAATACCGGGATCGTCGAGCGACCCGGCATAGATAGTGTGCGAAGAGTCGACGCCCACAATTCCACCAAAGACGAGGCTGCCGCACGCCGCGCACCGGTTGCGTACCGCCTCGCTGCCCCTGAAGGAGGGGGAGCGGAACTGAAACGTCTCGCCGCTGAAGCGCACCGCGCTGCTCGCAAACGCCAGAAACGGGATGAATCCTGAGCCTGATGCCTTGCGGCAATCGGTGCAACAGCAATAGCCAGCAGCGAGCGGCTTGCCTTCAGCCTCATATCGCACCCTGCCGCACAGGCAGCCGCCAGTGTGTCGGGAGATCGCTTCCGTCATGCGACGATCCTAATTTGCCTCGGGAAGGCGGCGCAAGCGATGCGCGCTCACTTCGCCGCCGATAATGCCTCAACCCCGTTGATCTGCTGGATCAGCGCGCGGTGTGCCGGCAGATCATGGGTCGCGCGTTCGCCGAAGTGCTTGATCCTGGCGAACATCTTCTCCGCAGCATTGGTGTTGGGAAAATCGGCCCGCCCCGGTGACAGGTCGGTTTTGAACTCCATCCCATAGAGGATGTATTGGTAATTGAAGAAGGCGAAGGATTCGAGGTCGAGCGTAAAGTCGAAGCGCCCGGGCGGGCGATGGCGCCATTGCTTGAGCAGATCGCGGAGCCGTTTGGGGATCGAGACGGGATCGGCATTTTCGCGCCAGAAGGGCTCGCTGCGCTGGCTCAGGCAATAATGCAGCTTCAGGAAATTGACGATATTCTTGTAGCGCGCGGACATCAGCTCGTTGAAGCGCCGTGCGGGCGCCTCGACCGGGCCGTTATGCGGAAACATCTCGGCGATCATGCCGATCGCCGCCTCGATCAGCACCACGCCAGTCGATTCCAGGGGCTCCAGAAAACCCGCGGACAGGCCGACCGCGACGCAGTTCTTTACCCATTGCCGCTCGCGATAGCCTGCCTCGAAGGCGATATGGCGGGTTTTGATCTCCCCGCCGTGCGGACCGATATAGGCGTTGAGGATCTCCGCAGCGCGATCATCCTTGATATGGTCGCTCGAATAGACGCAGCCGATGCCGCGCGCGCCGTTCAGCCCGATATCCCAGATCCAGCCCGCTTCGTGCGCAGTGGCGATTGTATAGCTCTCGATCGGCGCGTCGGATCGTTCATAGGGGACTTTGCAGGTGAGCGCGCGGTCAGTGAACAGGATAGGGCGAACTGACTTGAATGGTGCGTGCAGCGCCTTGCCGATCAGTTCAGCGCGAAACCCGGTGCAGTCGATATACAGATCGGCTTCGAGGCGGCCGTGCTCGGCGGTAACGATATGGTCGATTGCCCCGGTCTCGCCGAGCTCCACATGGTTGAGCATGCCTTGCAGATGGACGACGCCGAGTTCTTTCGCCCGTTCGGCGAGGACC
>JBDTXU010000142.1:0-2431 GCA_040006055.1 Sphingomonas bacterium
GGATCGCCGATGCGCGCACTGGGTTACCTGATTGTGACAATGCTCGCGGCCCTGGCCGCGATCCCTTCTGCGTCGGCGGATACGCCGGGCGCACTCGGTGCCGGCCCGCATCTGGCGATGCGGCTGGTCGCGGAGACTACCACGCCCGCCGCCGGGCAGCAGGTCACCCTTGCGCTCGATACGAAGCCGCAGCCGGGCTGGCACGGTTATTGGCAGAATCCCGGCGATGCGGGCTTTCCCGCCAAGCTCGACTGGACTCTCCCCAAGGGGGCGAGCGTCGGCGAGCCCGCCTATCCCATCCCCGGCACTTTGCTGATCGCCGGGTTGATGAACTATGTCTACGAAGCCCCCTATGCGCCGCTCGTCACCCTGAAGGTACCAGCGGGGCTCGCTGTGGGCACGAAGCTGCCGATCAAGCTCCACGCCGCCTATCTCGTCTGCACCCAGACGGTGTGCGTGCCCGAAAGCGCCGATCTCTCGACCGATCTGGTCGTCGGCGACGGCGCGATCACGCCCGATTCCCGCGCGCGGTTCGATGCGTGGCGCCGGGCGATACCCAAGCCGCTCGATGCCAAGGCGACCTTCCAGGTGACCGGCGGCCATACGCGGATATCTATCACGCCCATTACCATTGCCCCTGCTCAAGAGCGGCGCATCCCCGCGGATGTGCGGATCGCTGTGCCCTATCCGGCGAACGCGCCATTGGCAGACGCCTATTTCTTCCCGATCACCACCGGCACGGTCGATTACGCGGCACCGCAAAAAGTGAGCCGCGATGGCGATCGGATCGTCATCGAGACCAAAGCCGGCCCCGCTGCGAAGGGACCGCTCACCGGCGTTCTTCGGATCGCGCCCGGCCAGGGCCTGATGGTGACGGCCGCCGCCGGTTCCGTCGCCGCCGCCTCTGGATCAACCGCCGGGGCGCCGGGCGGCGTGTGGCTGGCGACCCTGATTGCCCTTGCGGGCGCGATACTCGGCGGACTGATCCTCAATGTCATGCCCTGCGTCTTCCCGATCCTGAGCATCAAGGCGCTGAGCCTCGTGCGTGGTCATCTCGACGAACGATCGGCCCGGCACGAGGCGCTCGCTTATACTGCGGGCGTCGTCGCGGTATGCGTTGCGCTCGGCGGCGCGATCCTCGCGCTCCGCGCCGGCGGCAGCGCGGTCGGCTGGGCGTTCCAGTTGCAGGATCCGCGCTCCATTATCGTGCTGCTGCTTCTCGCGGTCGCGCTTGCGCTGAATCTCGGCGGCTTGTTTGAAATCCCGACCCCCGGCTTCGTCAATCAGGCGGGCGGGGCAGGCGGGGCTTTCGCCACCGGTGCGCTCGCGGCGTTCATCGCGACGCCCTGCGCCGGCCCGTTCATGGGCGCCGCGCTTGGTGCGGCGCTGGTGCTGCCATGGCCCGCCGCGCTGGCGATCTTCGCTGGCCTTGGGATCGGGCTTGCATTGCCGTTCCTCGCGCTCGGCTTCGTGCCCGCACTGCGCAAGCGCCTGCCGAAACCTGGCGCTTGGATGGAGGCTTTCCGCCGCTTCCTCTCGATCCCGATGTGGCTCACCGCCATAGCGCTTGCCTGGGTGCTCGGGCGCCAGATCGGTGTCGATGGCATGAGCGAGGGGCTGCTCGTCGTGCTCGGTGCGGGGATCGTGCTTTGGGCAGCAGGTCAGCGACAGGCGCGCGGTCTCGGCTTCGGCAGACCGGCGGTCATCATGCTGGTGGCGATCGTCGCGGCCGGCGTCTGGCTCGCCAGCGTGGTACATCGGCCCGTAGTCGCCACGACCCGGGAGGTAGGTGCGGCCGAGCCGTTCAGCGAAGCCCGCCTCGCAGCACTCCGGGCCCAGGGGCGCCCGGTCTTCGCCTATTTCACCGCCGACTGGTGCCTCACCTGCAAGGTCAACGAAAAGGTCGCGATCGAAACCGACACCACCCGCAGCGCCTTCGCCGCCCACAAGGTCGCGGTGCTGGTCGGCGACTGGACTGATGGCGACCCGGCGCTCGGCCGCTTCATCGAGGCGCATAATCGGGCAGGCGTGCCGCTTTATCTCTATTATGCGCCCGGCGCCGCTGAACCGCAGGTCTTGCCGCAGGTGCTGACCTCAAGCATGCTGGCCGCATTATGAAAATACGCCCCGCCCTCATCCTGCTGTTTGGTGCGCTGCTGTGCGGCGCAAGCAAGCCGAAGCCCGCGCCTTATACGCTGGTCCCGCCGCCCGATTGGTCCGAGCCGACCGCGCCGTTCCATATCGCCGGCCCGGTCTGGTATGTCGGCACCAAGGGGCTCGCGGTCTATGCGATCGTCTCGAAGAAGGGCGCGATCCTTATCGGCGGACCGATGGCCCCCGAAGCGGGGCAGATCGAACGCAACCTCGCCACCATCGGGGTGAAGAAGGGCGAGCTCAAATATCTGCTCAACATGCACGCCCATTTCGATCA
>JBDTXU010000143.1:0-3866 GCA_040006055.1 Sphingomonas bacterium
TGTGGAGATAGGGCGCCGCTGCCCAGATGCCGTGGATCATCCGCGATTCATAAGCGGGCGGATCAGTCTGGACCTTCTCCTCGGGCCGATCGGGGAAGGAATCGTCAAGCGCCTTTTTGACACCGTCGGACGGCGAGACCTTCGCATTGGGGGCGAGGTTGGCGGCAACCGGCGTCCCTGTGCCGAAGATCGCCTGCTTCCAGGCGCCGCTTTGAAGAATGGCACCGCCGACCGAGGTGCTGAGCAGGGTGAAGGACCGCTCAGTGCTCTTCAGCGGCTTGGTCAGGAACGGAATCCACGCACCCGTCATCACGCCCGATTTCGAGGTGCGATTGAGGATGTCGTGCTCGTGCGAGTCCGTGCCGACGTCCTGGATCAATGTGTTCCAGGTCGGCTGGTCGGGGAAGGCCTTGGGGCCGGGATTCTCATTGTGGCAGTCGATGCAGCCGCCATCGGCGGTGTGCATTTCATAGACCTGCCGCCCTTGCGCGGCGAGGGTCCGGTCAAGCGGCCAGGCGGCAGGCCATTTTGGCGGACCGATCTGCTTCACCAGGTCTTCGAGCTTGAGCAATCCGTCGAAATTGAGCGAGCTTCCGTTCAGGAAATCGCGGAAGAACAGCCGCTTGAGCGAGATCTTCGGATGGAAGGTCCCGAACACCCCGACCACTTCGCCGGTGTTGCGGGTCAGGCCGAAAATGTCGCTGCCGTTCGGGGCGAAGCCGGGCCACTGAGTCTTGTTCTGCTTGGGCGCATCCCAGAGAAAGGGATAGCGCACCGGCGCATCGGCGGGCTGGATGTTCTCCTTGATGACATAGGTCGGCGGCCAGCCGATATCGAGGCCGGTCAGCCGATCGAAGATCATGCTGACCGCGTCGAGCCGGCCGACGCCCCAATAGTCAGTCGGATAGGCGCCCGTTTTCAGCGCGCCTTCCCGCGCATACCAGATGTCGACCGCGACCCGGAGCTCGGCGATTTTCTTGAGCGATGGCTTCGGCCCGAGCACGTCACTCGAGAAGCGCACAAAGGCGATCGGATCACTGCGGAGATGCTGGACTGCCGCGACCATATCCGTCAGCAGGCCGTAGAAATCGACGATCGCCGGGCCGCCATCGACGCGATATTGCTGGCCGCCCGCACTGAGCTGGCGGGTGTGGCACGCAGCGCAGGTCATCCCGGCCTGCTCCTGCCCGGCCGGGCCAGTCGTGGTGAAACCGACCGGCAGATCGCTGTCCGGGTTGGGCAGATAGCCATAGCGGGCGAATTTGTCGGCGAGGAAGGGCTGGCCGTCCGCGGTTTTCAGCGCCTTAAGCCAGGCGTAGGGAATCATCGCTGACCCCTGATCGCGGCTATAGAAATCCGTGCGCTTCGGCCCCGTCCAGGCAATGCCCTGATCGGCATAGGTGACGCCGTCAGCCACGGTCTCACCCTGCCCGGCCGTCGTTGCCGCTGGGATAGCAAGGCAGGCGGCAATCAGCGTGCCGGCGAGAGTGTATTTCAGGATTGCCTTGCGCATTGCCGTCTCTCCCGAGGTGAGGAACTCGGGGGAGAGCATCATGTCCTCCGGCATGAGGCAACCGGAGTTGGAACCATTCCGAGAGCAATGGGCCTTGAGCCCGCCCTAGCGCGCGGCGGCGGCCATTTCGGCGTTGCGGCGGGTGGCTGCGTCGAGCGTCTCGCGCAGCAGGCGCTGCAGCGCGTCGTCGCGGTCTAGAACGTCCAGTCCCTTGCGGGTCGAGCCACCGGGGCTTGCCACGCGGTCAGCGAGTCTGGCGGGGGAAACATCGGCGGCGGCGGCGAGCATCGCCGATCCCTCGACCGTGGCGACGGCGAGTCGTGCCGCCTGATCGGTGGGCAGGCCAAGCGCAACGCCTGCCTCTGCCAGTGCGTCGATATAGCGGTAGAGAAAGCCGGGCCCGCTGCCCGCAAGGGCGGTGACGACATCGAACAGGCCCTCATCAGCGATCCATTCGACCAGCCCGAGCGGGGCCATCAGCGCGGATACCTGCTCGCGAAGCCCCGAATCCGTTGTCGACGCATGCAGCCCGACCACGCCCTTGCCGATTCCGACCGGCAGATTGGGCATGGCCCGCACGATCGCCCCGGCGTTGAAGCGCCGGGCGAGCGCCGCTCCTTCCACGCCGGCGAGGATCGACAGCAGAACCGGCACGCCCGCCAGCCGATCGCCATAGCGCGTCGCGATTTCGTCGATCTGCTGGGGCTTCATGCCCAGCATCACCATATCGGGAAGCGGCCCCTGAGGCAGATCACGGGCCTGGCGAACGCCGTCGGGCAGTGCCCGATCGGACCGATTGACGACGTCGACCTGGTCAGCCGCAACCACGCCGCTGTCGATCCAGCGGTGCAGCATCGCGCCGCCCATATTGCCGCAGCCGATGAGCCAGATCGACGTTAGGCTCACGCCTCGCCCTGGGTCTCGGTCATCGCCGCGGCGAGGGCTTCCTTGGGGGATTTGCCGCCCCACAGGACGAACTGGAAGACGGGGTAGAAGCGTTCGCACTCGTCGATCGCGGATTCGACCAGCAATTCGGCGGCACCGAGCGACATGGTGCCGCCTTCGCCCTCGATCATCGCTGCGTGGCGATAGAGCAGGATGCCGCTCGACGACCAGAGTTCGAAATGGCCGACCCAGAGCTGTTCGTTGATCAGCCCAATCGTCTCGTAGATCGCGGCGCGGCGCTCATCGGTTACGCGAATGTCGGGGAAGGCGAGGAACTGGATGACGCTGTCCTCGTCTCGCCATAACGCGCGAAGCTCATATTGAGTCCAGCTGCCCTTGACCTTGGCGATGACCTCATCGTCCTGGCGCTCATGCTCCCAGCCATGCGCGGCGAAATAGCTTTCGAGCATGTCGATGGGGGCCGCGTCCTCCCGCTCATAATCGGCTTCGTCGAGCATCACATCATGCCTCCCGCTCCCCTGGTGGCACCAGATGTGGTGCCGCCAAGGATCGCTGCGCACAAGCGCCGCGCGGAAAGCTTCTAGAAATACCTGTGGAAAAGATCTTCAGGCTCCTGCCTTGGGTTTCTTCGGCGCTGCCTTGGCGCCGGCCGTGCTGGTCTTGCCTTCAAGCGCATCGAGCCGGGCGCGGAGCGCATCGGCATCGTCGCGCGCGGCAGCCGCCATTGCCTTGACCGCGTCGAACTCGTCACGGCTGACGAAATCCAGCCCGCCGATCCATTCCTTGGCCTTGGCGCGCGCGCCCGATTCAGCCTCGCGGCCCATGCCGGCGATCGTGCCCGCAGCGCCATTCATGAACTTCACGAAATCGTCGAATATCTTGTTGTCGGACTGCATCACATGATCCCGTAAATAGCGTCTGGTCTAGATGATCTGGGTGGTCGAGGACGACGGCACAAGGGTTTCCGCCCCGGGGTTGAGCTCGGCGATCCTGTAGGTGAGGATGCCGGCATAGACCAGCCATGCCAGATACGGCACCATCAGCCAGGCCGCCCCGGTGCGAATACGCCCGAACAACAGGGTGGTCGCGAGCGCGAGCACGAACATCACGCCGATCGTCACCAGCGACCAGAAGACCTGGTGCATACCGAAGAAAAGCGGCGACCAGATCAGGTTCGCGACCATCTGCACCGCGAAGACAGTGATCGCCGGGCCGCGCAGCCGCGATCCGCGCGCGTGGATGATCATCGCCAGGGCAAGGCCGAGCAGGATGTAGATTGCGGTCCAGGCGGCGGGGAAAGCCCAGTCGGGCGGAGTCTGTTCCGGCTTGACCAGCGCGCGGTACCAGCCGCTGTCGGATCCGCTCGGCACCAGGCGCGCAGAGGTGAAGCCAAGCAGCAGGATGAACGGAACGGTGACCACCGCCCAGCGCATGAATGCCAGCCTCA
>JBDTXU010000144.1:0-3596 GCA_040006055.1 Sphingomonas bacterium
GTTCGCCGATCTCGTCGAGGAACAGCATGCCGGTGTCGGCGGTGCGGAGCAGGCCCGGACGATCGGCGGCGGCACCGGTGAAGGCGCCGCGCTTGTGGCCGAACAGGGCGGACATCGCGCCGTCGCCCTTCAGGGTCGCGCAGTTCACTTCGACGAACGGGCCGGCGACCTGATGCTTGAGGCGCTTCAGCTCGTAGATGCGCCGCGCGAGCTGGCTCTTGCCAGCGCCGGTCGGGCCGATCAGCAGCACCGGCGCGCGGCTGCGCACCGCGACCTGTTCGATCTCGTCTATGAGGTGGTTGAAGGCGGGGTTCTTCGTGTCGATGCCGGATTTCAGGAACGAGGTGCTCTCGGCGCTCGCCTCGGCGAAGCGGGTGGCGATGCTGTCATAGCGCGAGAGATCGAGATCGATGATGTTCCAGGTGCCGGGCGCGCTGCCGTCGTCCATCCGTTTTGCGGGCTGGGTCTGGAGCAGCCGGCCCGGCAGATAATGCGCCTCGGTCAGCAGGAAGAGGCATATCTGGGCGACATGGGTGCCGGTGGTGATGTGGACGAGGTAATCCTCCGCATCGGGATCGAACGGATAGGCGCGCATGAAATCGAGCAGCTTGCCGTAGACTTCCTCGAAATCCCACGGATCGACGAGATCGAGCACGCGCTTGTCGACAGTGGTTTCGGGCGAGACGCTGGCGATGTCCTCCGCGATGTAATCGGCGAGGCGGGTGTGGGCGCTGCCGTGGAGCATCACGAAGCGATCGACGCGGAGGTCCTCATGCATGGTGAGCGCGACCGACGGCCGCCACTTGTTCCAGCGCGACGGGCCGAACTTGCTCGCGTCGAGGGTGGAGCCGAGGAATCCGATGACGATCAGGGGTTTCATGGCGATACGATAGGATAAACTCTTATCTCTGTCGATATCATTTCGTGGAGCTAACGATCGGCGCGAGAAAACGGCCTGGCTCAAACATAGAAATATATCCGCCGTTATTCAGCCTCTTAGGACGTTTTATGTGAGCCATCCCGCCGAACTGGCACGCGCTCTGCAATATCCAACTTGTCCCGCCGGTTCTTCGAACATCCGGCAGGACGGCGCGGTTGAGGGGCGGCTGGAATGGGCCGGCCGCCCCGGATCGCACACGAGATCGAGTTTCAGGGCGTAGCTCAGGCGCGCAGAGCACCGGTCTTGGGCACCGGGGGTCGTTGGTTCAAGTCCAGCCGCCCTGACCAGTTTCTTTCGCCCATCGCGGCGTGCAATGAGGAGGTCGCCATGACCGAAGCCAATTTCGAATATAGCAAGGCCGAGGGCGCTTTCCCGGTCAAGATGTGGACCTGCGGTGTGCCGGTCGACGACAAGGCGCGGGCTCAGCTCGCGCGGGCGGCGCAGATGCCGTTCATCTTCCGCCATGTGGCTGCGATGCCCGACGTGCATGTCGGGATCGGCGCGACGGTTGGCTCGGTGATCCCGACCAAGGGCGCGGTGATCCCGGCGGCGGTCGGCGTCGATATCGGCTGCGGCATGATGGCGGCACGGACCTCGCTGATGGCGAGCGACCTTCCGGACAATCTGGAGGGCGTGCGCGCAGCGATCGAGAAGGCGGTGCCGGTTGGCCGGTCGATGAACCGCTCCAGGCGGGACACCGGCGCCTGGGGCGAGCCGCCGGCGGAAATCGTCGACGCATGGGCGACCATCGCCGCACGCTTCGGGCAGATCGTGGCCAAGTATCCGCGGCTCGCGAAGACGAACAACCTCGTCCATCTCGGCACGCTCGGCACCGGCAACCACTTCATCGAAGTGTGCCTCGATACCGAGCAGCGGGTGTGGGTGATGCTGCACTCGGGTTCGCGCGGGGTCGGCAATGCGATCGGCAGCTATTTCATCGAGCTGGCGAAGCAGGATATGCGCAAATGGCATATCAACCTGCCCGACCAGGATCTGGCCTATTTCCCGGAAGGGACCGACCATTTCGACGATTATGTCGAGGCGGTCGGCTGGGCGCAGGATTATGCGGCGCTCAACCGGCGGATGATGATGACCAATGTCATCCGCGCGATCCGGGGCGTCATCGCCAAGCCGTTCGAGGCCGAGCTGGAAGCGGTCAACTGCCATCACAATTATGTGACGCGGGAGAACCATTTCGGCGAGAATGTCCTCGTCACCCGCAAGGGTGCGGTGCGGGCGGCGAAGGGCGTGCTGGGGATCATCCCGGGCTCGATGGGCGCGAAATCGTTCATCGTGCGCGGACTGGGCAACCCGGAATCCTTCGATAGCTGCAGCCATGGCGCGGGGCGCGTGATGTCCCGGACCGAAGCCAAGAAGCAGGTGACGCTCGCCGATCACATCGCCGACACGGCGGGCGTCGCCTGCCGCAAGGACGAAGGCGTGATCGACGAGAGCCCGCGGGCGTACAAGCCGATCGAGGCCGTGATGGCGGCGCAGGCCGACCTGGTCGAGATCGTCCATACGCTGAAGCAGGTGGTGTGCGTGAAGGGCTAGCGCCCTTCACGCCGCTATTCCCGGAGGGAAGTACCATGAAAACGCTCGTCTGCACGCTCTGCGGCGCGGCCCTCACTGGACCGCTTGTGGTGCGTTCGGGCAAGGACCCGGCGGTTCCGCCGCCGGACTATGTCGATCGGAAGCCCCTGATCGAGAAGGGCGCGGCGCTGAAGTCGTACGAGCCGCTACTCGGGCTACTCGACTGGCCGGCGCCCGATGCGCCCGGCTTTATACCGCAATGGTGGCTCAACCCCGCAGATGTGGCGCGCACCGTCCGTAATACCAAAATCAAGAATCGCTTGAACGGCTGTTGCGGGCCTAGCGGGAGCGATGGCCTCAATCAGGTTTGCCTGTGCCGTGCTGAAGTCGGGACGCTGATGGCGGATTGCTACACTCCCTATGTGTTCATCCCGGACCCACGCCGCACGGCATGGCTTGGTAGCCCGGACCATGAAGAAATCTAAGGCGACGATCGCCCGATAATGGGCGCGAAACCAACCAACCTTCGTCACCCCGGGCTTGTCCCGGGGGCCATGGTTCCGCAAACGCAACAGTCGGAGCGTTTGCGGGACGTTGGATGCCGGAACAGGTCCGGCATGACGAGGAAAGAAAAATCGGAACAAGACAATGATCATCATCGACGGATCGGAAGGCGAAGGCGGGGGGCAGATCGTGCGGAATGCGTGCGCGCTGTCGCTCGTCACGGGCGAGCCGTTCCGGATTACCAATGTGCGCGGCGGGCGGTCCAGGCCGGGGTTGATGCGCCAGCATGTCACAGCGATCGAGGCCGCGTGCGCGATCGGCGGCGGGGTGTGCGAGGGCGTGGGCGTCGGCTCGCGCGAGATGAGCTTCACGCCGGGCACCGTGCAAGCAGGCGACTATCATTTCGCGGTCGGCACCGCGGGCAGCACCGGGCTCGTCTTTCAGACGATCCTGATGCCGCTGCTGCTTGCCGACGGCCCATCACGGGTCGTGATCGAGGGCGGTACGCACAACGTCTTCGCGCCACCGTTCGAGTTCATTGACCGGTGCTTCCTGCCGATCGTCAACCGGATGGGGCCGAGGGTCACCGCCAAGCTGGTGCGGCACGGCTTTTATCCGA
>JBDTXU010000145.1:0-6665 GCA_040006055.1 Sphingomonas bacterium
GTCCGCGCAAACGACGATCATGAGTTTTACAAGCCCTCCCCTACCCCTCCCGCAAGCGGGAGGGGAGAAGAAGCGCCCCTCGCCGATCGCCTCGCGCGCGCCATCACGCTCGCGGGGCCGATCTCGATCGCGCAGTTCATGGCCGCGGCCAACGCGCATTATTATGCGACGCGCGACCCGCTCGGTGCGGGCGGCGATTTCACCACCGCGCCCGAAATCAGCCAGATGTTCGGCGAGCTGATCGGCCTGTGGTGCGCCGATCTCTGGGACCGCGCCGGACGGCCCGATATCGCCTGGGTCGAGCTCGGCCCGGGACGCGGCACGCTTGCCGCCGACGCGTTGCGCGCCATGGCGAAAGCCGGCCTCACCCCGCCCGTCCACTTTGTCGAGACGAGTCCTGTCCTCCGCGCCGCCCAGGCCGAACGCGTGCCGGGCGCGAGCTGGCATGATGAGGTCGCGACGCTCCCCAAAGACTGTCCGCTGATCGTCATTGCCAACGAGTTCTTCGACGCTCTGCCGATCCGCCAGCTCGTCCGTGCCGCTGCCGGCTGGCACGAACGGCTGGTCGCCTGCCAGGACGTGCTGTTCCTGCCGATCGCCGGCAAGCAGGTGCCCGACACCGTCATTCCGCCCGCCCTGCGCGATGCGGCGCCGGGCTCGATCATCGAGACCTCCCCCGCAAGCGTCGCCGTCATGCGCGCGCTCGCCCAGGCGGCCACAGCACAGGGGGGTGCTGTACTCGCGATCGACTATGGCTATGAAGGCCCGGCGATCGGCGACACGCTTCAAGCGGTACGCGCGCACGCCTTCGCCAATCCGTTCGAGAATCCGGGAGAGCAGGACCTGACCGCGCATGTCGATTTCGCAACCCTCGCCGCCGCCGCGCTGGCTGAAGGGGCCAATACCTCGGCCGTGATCGGCCAGGGCGCCTTGCTGACCGCGCTCGGTATCGACGCGCGGGCAGGCGCGCTTGCCGCCGCCGCGCCCGATCGCGCTGCGGGCATCGCCGCCGATCGCGACCGGCTGACGGGCGCGATGGGCACTCTGTTCAAGGCGCTCGCGGTCACATCACCGGCCTGGCCAAGCCCGGCAGGCTTCGCATGATCACCTATCGCGATGCCCGCACGATCGACGGCCCGGCGCTCGCCTCGATGGCACGGCGCTCCTTCACCGAAACCTTTGGCACGCTCTACAGCCAGTCGGACCTCGCTGCCTTTCTCGACGAGGCATTCGGCGCGAACGGCCTGCCCTCGCAGCTGTCCGACCCGGATTTCGCCGTCCGGCTCGCGCTCGACGACGGCGAGATCATCGGCTTCGTCAAGATGGGCCCGGTCACCTTTCCCGGCGAATGGCGGCCCGATGCGATCGAGCTCTATCAATTCTATGTGCTCGGCCCGTGGCAGGGCCAGGGTGTGGCCCAGAAGCTGATGGAATGGTCGCTCGACCATGCCCGCAGCCACGGCGCGAAGGAGATCATCCTCAGCGTCTATGTCGACAACCACCGTGCGCAGCGCTTTTACGAGCGCTACGGGTTCAGCGAGATCGGCCGCTATGCCTTCCGCGTCGGCGAGACGATCGACGACGACCGGATCATGCGGCTGGTGTTGTGAGCACAGGCGATGCAGCCGACGTCGAGGTCATCCGCGCCCGCTCGCTCGCGGGCGTAGCGCATGGCTTTCTCGGGCGGCGCGGCGGCGTTTCGACGGGAGACCATGCCGGGCTGAATGTCGGCATCGGGTCCGATGATGACGCCGAAAGGGTAGCGGAAAATCGGCGGCGCGCGACCGAGGCAGTGCTGCCGGGTGCGCGGCTCGTCACGCTCTACCAGATCCATTCAGTCGATGTCGTCCGCGCGCTGACCGGCTTCGACGATCGTCCGCCGGGCGACGCGCTGGTCACTGATCGGCCCGGCCTCGCGCTCGGCATCCTGACCGCGGATTGCGCCCCGGTGCTGTTCGCGGACGCCGAGGCCGGCGTGGTCGGCGCGGCGCATGCCGGTTGGAAGGGCGCGATCGGCGGCGTGACGGACGCGGCGATCGACGCGATGGAAAAGCTCGGGGCAAGGCGCGACCGGATCGCCGCCGCCATCGGCCCCTGCATCGCCCGGGCGAGCTATGAAGTGGATGACGGTTTCGCCCGCCGCTTCGAGGCCGACGATCCCGCCAATGAGCGCTTCTTCGCCCCCGGCAAGCTCGGCCACCGCCAGTTCGATCTCGAAGCCTATGTCGTTCACCGCCTCGCCTCGGCCGGCATTGGTCGCATCGAGGCGCTCGGCCTCGATACCTGCGCCGATGCGGACCGCTTCTTCAGCTACCGCCGCGCCACCCTCCGGGGCGAGCCGAGCTATGGCCGCCAGATTTCGATCATCGGCCTTTGAGCGTCGCCTTTTAAAGCGGCTAGGGTTCCAGACGGGCGATTTCGGATGTGAAGGGGCTGATCGCGCCACGGTTTACCAGCTGATTCAAACGCGATCCGTATCGTTGCAATGTGCCAGCCGGATGGGTGCAAAACCCTGTCCCGCTCTTTCACATGACGGTCGAAACCTCTGCGCTTCGCCCTTCCCTGTTCTTTCCCTGTTATGGGCGCGGCCTTCCCTGTTCCGCGTCTGGCGCTTCCCTGTTATTGAATAACAGGGAAAGCGCGAAATAAGCTACTGAAATACCTTCGTAAAATAGCCACAAAAACCGCCAAAAAGTGCCGAAATCGGGCCAAAAATAAAATCTTCCCTGTTCTTTCCCTGTTAATTCGCCCGGAACAGGGAAAGAACAGGGAACCGACGATCGCAAGGCCCGGCCACACGCGGGTCTCGATCGTGTCTCAGGTCAGGTCCAAACCTCGCGGGCGCTATCGCGTCATCGCTGAGCACAGTCGGACCGAAGGTTTCGCCGCCGAAGGAACGAGCATGGTCGCGGTCGGTTACGCTGCGAATGCCATCGGCATGCGCGAACCGCCTTTTGTTGGCGCAACAGGTATCAAATGTGACTATCTGCCGTTAGGACTGGCCCAATCACCTCTTTCACGCAGGACCTACCATGGCGATCAAGAACGAAACCGACACCGAAGCCGATCTCACCGGCGTCGCCGCGCGGACCAAGCCCAAGCCGTCCGTCGAGAAAATCGGCGACCGCAAGCTCAAGCCATCAACGCTGATGATGGGCCATGGCTATGATCCGATGCTCTCGGAAGGCTCCTTGAAGCCGCCGATCTTCCTCACCTCGACCTTCGTTTTCCCCAACGCCGCTGCCGGCAAGCGCCATTTCGAGGGCGTCACGGGCAAGCGCCCCGGTGGTGCTGAAGGTCTGGTCTATTCGCGCTTCAACGGGCCGAACCAGGAGATCCTCGAGGACCGGCTCGGCATCTGGGAGGATGCCGAGGATGCGCTCGCCTTCTCGTCGGGCATGTCGGCGATCGCCACCCTCTTCCTGTCGATGGTCAAGCCGGGCGACACGATCGTCCATTCAGGCCCGCTCTATGCCGCGACCGAGACGCTGATCGCCCGCATCCTCGGCCGCTTCGGCGTGCATTGGCTCGATTTCCCGGCGGGCGCGACCCGCGAGGAGATCGATGCCGTGCTGTCCAAGGCAGCGACCGGCCGGGTCGCGCTCATCTATCTCGAAAGCCCGGCCAACCCGACCAACGCCCTGGTCGACATCCAGGCAGTCGCCGCCAGCCGCGACGCGATCTTCAAAAATGCGGCCGAGAAACCACCGATCGCGATCGACAACACCTTTCTCGGCCCGCTCTGGCTCCAGCCGCTGAAGCATGGCGCCGATATCGTCGTGTACAGCCTGACCAAATATGCCGGCGGCCATAGCGATCTCGTCGCCGGCGGCGTGCTCGGCTCCAAGGAACACATCAACACGATCCGGATGATGCGCAACACGATCGGCACGATCTGCGATCCCCACACCGCCTGGATGCTGATGCGCTCCCTCGAGACGTTGGAGCTTCGCATGAGCCGGGCCGGCGAGAACGCGGTCAAGGTCTGCGAGTATCTGCGTGGCCACCCCAAGGTCGAGCGGGTCGGCTATCTCGGCTTCCTCGAAAGCACCCCGGGCATGGAGCGCCAGGCCGACATCTATCGCCGCCATTGCACCGGCGCCGGATCGACCTTCTCGCTGATCATCAAGGGCGGCGAGAAAGAGGCTTTCGCCTTCCTCGACGCGCTCAAGATCGCCAAGCTCGCGGTCAGCCTCGGCGGCACCGAGACGCTCGCAAGCCACCCCGCCGCGATGACCCATTTATCAGTGCCCGATGCGCGCAAACAGGCGCTCGGCATCACTGACAATCTGGTGCGCATCTCGATCGGGGTGGAGGATGCCGACGATCTTATCGCCGATTTCGATCAGGCGCTTGCGGCTATCTGAGCGTCTTGCGGAAAAAACCGACCACCGCCGCATCGAACTCGGCGTGGAAAGCGGTGCGATCGAAGCCGGAGGCGCTCTGGCACAGATAGGCGAGGCGTTCCTTCATCGCCGGGCTGCACGGTGCCAGAAAGTCGAAATGGCCTGCCTTCGGCACGAGATGATAGTCGGGTGGCGACGGCAGTGCGGTCGCCACCGCTTCGGCGTAAAAGGGGTGCGGCAGGATCTGGTCCTCAGTGGCGCGCCAGAGCTGGACCGGGATGGTCACCCCGGCAACCCCGGCGCGGTCAAAGGCGAACCCCAAAGCCGGAGCAGCGACCGCGATGGCCTTGAGGCGGTGGTCGGCGGGCCAGTCGGTCGCGACCGTCGGCGCCGTGATCGGGTGGGTGGCGATCAGTGAACAGTCGAAGAAATTGGGATGTGCGGCGCAATGGGGTGCGACCCGGCTAAGATCCGGTCTTGCGCCGGCGGCCGCCAGCACGGTGAATCCGCCGGCTGAAAAGCCAAAGGCGCCGACGCGATTGGCATCGATCGCGGCATGGCCAGACCATTGCCCAAGCATATAGCTCACCAGCTGGCTCAACTGCTTCGGGCGCGCCACGACATCGGTCGCATGGGTCTGGTCGTGCCAATTGTCGCCGGGATGTGTGAGCGCAGCGACCACGAAGCCGGCATGCGCGAGCGCCAGCGCGGTATCATAATGGCCGGCATAGCTTCCGCCATTGCCGTGCGAGATCACGATCAGCGGCAGCCTGTGGCCCGTGACCGGAGCATCGGTCGCGACCTCCTGGGTGTAGAGGTCGATCGGCCGGGGTGAGGCCGGGGCGGTGGTCGGATACCAGATGCCGATATCGGTACCGTCCGCCTGCTGAAGATGCTGGAAGCCGACGGACGGAGAGGATTGCTCAGCTGCAGCCGCCAGCGATGGCGGCATGGCGACCACCACGAACAGAGAGGCGAAGATTGGGAGCGCACGAAAAAACCAGGGCATGAAATCCTCCGAAAGATGTTGGATGCCTCCTCGGATGCGGCCCGTTTCACACCTTGGCGAGCGCGACTTCGCCGATGGGCGAGCGGGTTCGTGGATGGCCGGGCGGGTTTGCCGCCGGCCGCGCCCGCCGCTAGAGCCGGGCGATGGAGGCGCAGCACAGGGCAGCACGCAATGGCTCGGCCGCGAGGGTGGCGTGGGCGATTGTCGCTGCCACAATTGTCGGTACCTTCCTGGGTATTGTCGGGCTCTTTGGCAGCTATCTCAACGGCAGCGTTCTCACCCGAATCGCCTATTGGGTTTTGTCGATGTGGCTTGGCGTCGCCTTTTATGGGACCGCCTTCGTGCTGGCGCGGCTGCTGGCGACGCGGAGCGGGATCCCGCTCTGGATCGCCACTGCCTTTCTGGTCATGGCCGCCAGCCTGCCTCAGGCGCTCGCGACCAGCACACTGGCACTCTATTTCTGGCCGAATCTCGCGCAGCTGTCGCTGAGCCAGCTCGACTGGTTCATGCAGGTCCTTGTGCTCGCCGGCCCGGTGACCCTCGGCTATGCCTTCTGGACCGGCCTGTTGTCGCCGGTACGGGCGCCGCACCGAACGCCCGATCGCGCAGCCGGCGGCGAGCCCGACGACGCGTCCGGTCTGTTCGCGCTGCTTCCACCCCGGCTCGGCACGGACATTGTCTGCATGGCGATGGAGGACCATTATGTCCGCGTGCACACGACGCTCGGCTCCGACCTGTTGCTGATGCCGATGGCGCGCGCCGTCGAGGATGTCGCGACGATCGAGGGCTGTCGCGTCCACCGGTCCTGGTGGGTGGCGCGATCGGCCGTCCTTCGAATCGACGGGCCGGCCCGCACGATGCGGCTGCGTCTCGTCAACGACATGGACGTACCGGTCGCGCGCCGCACCGTCACGATGTTGCGCGGTCTCGGCTGGCTCGATCAGCCCGCGACCACGTCCCGCACTACCGAGATACCCAGCCCTTCCAGCGCGGCGAGATAGTCGGGGAGGGCGCCAATGAGCTGGTCGCCGTGGCGGGCCGGGCGTGGCGGGCGCGATATGGCACGCCGGCAACCGACGCCAACATCAAGGCGATGCTGATCAAGGCAACGCCGACCAAGATGGTGTTCGCGGAGATGGTCGACGCCTCCAAAGCGATCAAGATCGCCCCCTGAACGGGCAGGGCCGGTCTCAGTGCGAGAGACGCACTCTCATACCAGATCCCGTGATGTCTGACTCATAGGGGATTCCCAAAGGGTCTGAAGTTCGATTCAATGGTCGCGAACCTGAGGGAGGTTGGCGATGGCATCG
>JBDTXU010000146.1:0-5874 GCA_040006055.1 Sphingomonas bacterium
CGACCAGCATGATCCGCCCGGCAGCGCCCGCCGCGGCGGCACGTGCCGACATCGCTGTGCTCGACAGCCCCGCCAGCACCGCAGGGCGGGCGGCGGGATGGCCGAGCCGGCCGAGCGCGTGGAGATAACGGGGGAGCTCCTCGGTATCTTCGGCGGCGGCCATGGCGAGCTGTGCGATCACCGGCACCAGCGAATAGTCGCCGGTTCCGGCCAAGGCCTCGATCGCGGCGAGGCGAACCTCGGCATTTTGTCCGGGGCGAGTGACGAGCGCCTTGATCTGCTCTGGCTGGCTTTCGGCGATGCGCCGAAACAGGCTGACCGTCACGAGCGATGACTGGCCGGCGCCGAGTTCGAGCTTTTCGACCAGGCTGTCGATATCCAGGACCTCGTCAGTCGCAGCCAGCGCAAGCGCTGACGCGAGGCGGATATTCTTGTCCGGATCGTCGAGCGATCGGTAGAGGGCGTCGCGCGTCGTCTGGTCGTCGAACTGGGCGAGGCCGTGGAGGGCATCGGCCCGGTCGCGGTGCGAGCCGGATCGCAGGCGTCGTTCGAGCCGCGCCGGTACGCCGAGTTCAGTCGCGTTGGCGATGAAGGCGGCGCGCTCGTCGCCGCGGACAAGCTGGATCAGTTCGAGCGAGAGGTCGGTGGCCACGTTGGACGCAATCCTGGGCATCGCATCGGCTTCATGATCGCCGGCGCGGAGCAGGAGGGGCGTAAGCTGGCGACGTTCGGCACTGCGACGGATCGCACGCCGGGCCGTGACCAACCGGGCGACGATCAGCAGGAGCATCACCAGGATCGCGGCTGATGCGAGCACCAGCGAGGTCTCCCAGATCAGCCGCAGGGCATTCAAAAGCGAAAGCCGAGCCCGAGCCCGACCTGAGTGCGATCGGCGCCGGTCGCGCGATCGTCATGGGCGAGCGTGACACGGAGCGTAGTCCGCGGCGTCACGTCGTAGCTCAACCCGCCGAAGATGCTGCGGACATCGACGACGATCCCTTCGTCCGTGTCGGGCGCGTCGCTATAGCCGAGGAAGATGCGCGCGGGCCCGGTCAGCTGGAGATCGCCGCGGACCACATAGCCGGTGCGCCGCGTGCCCCTTTCGTCGAACAGGTTGATCCAGCGCGCGGTGAGCCATGCCCTGCCGGTGAGATACTGCTCAATCCCCGGTGTCAGCGATTGCACATTTCCAATGGCATATTGCGCCTGGCGCCCGTCCAGGGTGAGGACGGTAGCATAGGCGCCGCCGTGTACGCGAAAGGAGCCGCCCGCGCCGATCTGCCATTTCGGGCGGAAATCGGGATCCGCTGTCGCGCCGAACGTCACATAAGCACGCGCCCGGGGCGAAAAGACATGCTCCAGCAGCGCCTCGCCATAGATGTCGGTCTTGCCGAAGCGTCGGGCATATTCGAGCCGGCCGCCAATCGTCGTCGTCTCATCGAGCCGGCGACGGAGCTGGATCGACGCTTCCTGCCAGTCGGGCTGCGGACCGGTGAGCGCGCTGTAGCTCCCGTCGATGTCCAGCTGCCATGGCGGCGACTCCTCGGTGCGGGCGAGCTGAACGCGGAGCGCGGCGACGTCGGCATTCGCTGAATCCGCCTGGTCGAGTTCGCGCAACGCAGCCGCGTGGTCGCCGCGCCTTTGCGCCACGCGAGCCAGCCCGACACGCGCATCGGTATAGCCCGGGGCAACCTCAAGCGCGGCCCGGAAGGCATGCTCGGCTTCGTCGAGTCGGCCGAGCGCCAACTGCGCCAGTCCAATCTGGACCTGAGCGTCCGAATTGCGTGGGTCGGCGGCGACCACGGGCCCAAGCAGCGTCACCGCGCGCTCGGGATTTCCGTTCAACCTGGCCTCGACTCCGGCCCGATACGCATCAGCCGGGTGGCCCTGGGCTTCTGCATGGGCCGGCGCCGCGAGCAGCAATATCGGTATCAGCCCGGCACGCAGACTCACCGCGGCGCCGCCATGAGGCGGGTGAGGCGGCTCATCAGTTCCTCCGGGATGAATGGCTTCACCAGATAATCGTTCGCACCGAGCTCAAGCGCGCCCACGATGTCCCGCTCCAGCTTGCGTGCGGTGAGCATGATGACAGGAATGGCGGATGTGGCTGCGTCTGCGCGCAGGCGTCGTAGCACCTGGTGGCCGTCAAGCACGGGCATCATCGCGTCCAGCACGATTGCGTCGGGCGTTCGCTCGGCCGCAATCGCAAGCGCCTGGCCGCCGTCCCTGGCGATCAGAACCTCGAAACCGCGTCCGGTCAGACGATAGTCGAGCAGATCGACCAGTAACTCGTCATCATCGCAAACCAATATCGTTTTGGCCGTCGTCATGCTCCTCACACGAAACAACAAGCCCCCCGAACCCGGCCTACAACGATCTGCCGCGCGATCCAATGGTGTGTGCCGAGGCATTACCGTAAACGCGGCGTGAAGTACGCCAAGGCGTCAGCTGGATCGGGCCAGAGGGGCTTCAGCCCTATTCCGCGCACAGCTTCACCAACCCCAGGCAGAGCGTGCGCGGCGAGAGGTTATTGACTAAGTCAATAACAGCCTGAATAATCATGGTTCGTTACGGGTGCCGGGCTGCAAGGCTTCTCGCACCCGGCGTTTCGAAAAGGGGCGCTGCGCGGGTGTACGGGGGGATTTTTGACTTGTTCAAGAATTATCCACGCTTGCGGGTTATGGGCGGCGCATCGATTTCGAAAAGCGGGGCGACGAGGAAGTTACGCGGCGGCGCGGGTGGGCAATTGCGGCGAACAGGGGACGATCAGGCATCGTCTCATCGCCGGCAGCACTGCCTGTATTCGCGCCGATTTGCTTGAGGGGATGGATATGCGGAGCGAAGTTGAAGAAGCGATCGTGCAGTTCGAAAGGGTTTCCCACCAGATCACCCAGGTGGTGGCGACGATGTCGCTGGAGACACGGGGCAGGTTGATCGAGTTGCGGCGCGATCATGCGGCGGCGATGGTGCGGCTGAACGATGCGGTCGCAAAGGCGTTGCGCGCCGTCTCGCATCCGGACCTCAATGAGATCAGCGAGCAATTCCATCAGCATTTCAGCGAGATGCGCCGTGCGGTCGCGCTGCATCAGGGCAAGTGGCCGGCCGTGCTGATCGGCGACAACACCCGCGCTTATACCGAGAGCGCGCAGATTGCGGATGTGGCCAAGACGAAGGCGATGGGGTGGATACGGCGCGTGCTGGTGCCGATCCTTTAGCCGGGCGGGCCGATCGACATTCAGCCCATGTCGGCCTGCAAATGGCGATCTCCTGTGCTTCGGTGCTCACGTGCCTGAAGCACGCTGCGCTCCGATGCTCGGAAATCACCATTTTCGGCTCGACCTGGACTAAATGTCGATCGGCCCTTGGGTCCGGGGCTGAACTCGATCCGGCTTACCCGCTCGTCACCCCGGACTCGTTCCGGGGTCCACTGCTCCGCGCGGGCAACGATTGAAGGTTTTGCGGAAACGTGGATGCCGGAACCAGTCCGGCATGACGGGTTAATTCGGTTAGGTTCGAACCCTCAGATGTTCAGTCCCGCCCAGCATATTCCTTGACCAGATCGAACAGGAAATCTCTCCCGACATAGACTGAGCGGACTTCGTTGCGTTCGTTCAGGCCGTGGGTGCCGTTGCCGTCGGGGTCGCCCCAAGGGCCGGGGACGCCGTAGGTGGGGATGCCGATGGGGGCGAGGAAGGTGGCGTCGGTGGCGCCGGTCATCATGGCGGGGATGAGCGATACGCCGGGGAAATAGCGGGCGACGAGCTTTTCCGCGGGTGCGAGGATCTTCGGGTCGAGCGGCGGGGGGACGGCGACGGGCCGGATGCGGCCGACCAGGGCTACCTTCACCTTCGGGTCGCCGATCGCGGCTATCAGGGCGGCGCGGGTGGTGTCTGCATCTTCGCCGGGGACGATGCGGCAGCTGACCGTCGCCTTGGCGCGTTGCGGCAGCGCGTTCACGGCATGGCCGGCCTCGAGCATGGTAGCGACGCAGGTGGTGCGGAGCATGGAATTATGGGTGCGATCTGCCGAGACGATCGCTTCCGCGGCGCGATCGGCGGGGTTGGCGGCCAGCGCGACCATCGCGCGGCCGGCGGCGTCTTTCTGCTCGGCGCCGGCTCTGGCGAAATAGGCGCGGGTGGTGTCGTTGAAATGGACCGGGAATTTATACGCCCGCAGCTTCTCGATGGCGTCGGCCAGCTCGTAAATGGCGTTGTCGTCGATCGGGATCGAGCTGTGGCCGCCGATATTGGTCGTTTCCAGCTCGAAGGCGCGGTTGGATTTCTCGCCGATCTGGATCGCCTGGCCGATGACCTTGCCATGCCCGTCCGTGGTGCCGCCGCCGCCTTCGTTGAGGGCGAATTCGGCGGCGATGAGGTCTGGGCGGTTTTCCGCGAGCCACTGCGCGCCGTTCATGCGGGCGCCGGATTCCTCGCCGCAGGTGAGGGCGAGCTTGATCGTGCGCTTTGGTTTATAGCCTTGCTGTTTCAGGCGGATCAGCGTGTCGACCCAGATTGCGTCAAGCGCCTTCATGTCAGAGGTGCCGCGGCCGTAGAAATAGCCGCCTTCCTCGATGAACGCGTAAGGATCGCGCTGCCAATCCTCGCGGCGGGCGTTGACCACGTCGAGATGGCCGAGGAGGAGCATCGGCTTTGCGGTGGCTGACGTGCCGGGGAGTTGGGCGACGAGACCTCCGTCAAGCGGGAGGCCGTCGACCTTGAACAAAGTGAGGTGTTGGTCGGTATAGCCGGCGGCCTTCAGGCGGGCAGCCATTTTCTCGGCGGCGGCGGTGCAGCTTCCGGTGGAGACGGATGTGTCGGTCTCGACCAGCTCCTTGTAGAGGGCGCGGAAGGCTAATTGGTCGGGGCGTGGGGTGGTGGCCGTCTGGGCTGAGGCGGGCGCGGTGGAGAGGGCGAGCGCGGTTGCGGCGGCGATGGCGAATGGTTTCATGGGCGGATCCCCCCGGGGCCTGGACGGTGTTGGGCCGAGGCTTGGGGGGTGGGTTGGCGGGTGTCAAATGGTCGCGGTGGATTTCAGAAAAAGGAGCGACCGGGGCTGGACGAAATCCCCGGCCGCTCCCTGCCGCGACCCTATGAAGGGGTCGCGGATTCGATCATTCCATGCCGGCCTCGCCCCCTTGCGGCGCCGCATGCGTGCGTCCCGCTTCGGCGAGTTCGGTGAGCTTGACGAATTCCTGGCGCCAATAGCCCTGCTGGTCGCCCGCGAGCCGGCGGATGTCCGCATAGCCGATGTCGCCAAGGCGGGTGTCGCCGCGCAGCTTCTGGCCGAAGGCGGCGACGGCGGTGGCGAAGGCCATGTCGCCCCGGGGTGGTGCCTGGGTGGCGAGCAGGGTCGCGGCGATCGGGCGTTCGATCAGGCGTGAGGCGGTGCCCTGGGGGAGTTTGTAGCGGAGGCGGACATGGGCCATTTCGCCGCTTTGGCTGCCGGCCGCAACGGGGCGGGTGTTCGCGGTGAAGTGGCGGTCGGGGAGCCAGCCTTTCGCACCCGTTGGCACCACTTCGTAGATCGCGGTGACCTGATGGCCGGCGCCGATATCGCCGGCATCGACCTTGTCATTGGCGAAATCCTGCTCGGCGAGCGCTCGGTTCTCATAGCCGATCAGGCGGTATTGGCTGACATAGGCTGGGTTGAACTCGAGCTGGACCTTCACGTCCTTGGCGATGGTGAAGAGGGTTGAGGAGAGCTCTTCGCCGAGGACCTTTTTCGCCTCCATCGCGCCGTCGATATAGGCGTAGTTGCCGTTGCCGAGATCGGCCATGGATTCCATCACCGAGTCGTTGAAATTGCCCTGGCCGAAGCCCAGCGTGGTGAGGGTGATGCCGTCGTCGCGCTCCTTTTCGATGAGCTGTTCGAGCT
>JBDTXU010000147.1:0-11476 GCA_040006055.1 Sphingomonas bacterium
CGATGGTCCGGACATTGGCCGCCTTGCCGAAGCCGCCATTGACGATCGGGCATTCGGCGTTTGCGTGCTCGGCTGCCTTCACCAGCAAGGCGGCCGCATCCTGCACGTCGAGCCAATCGCGCAGCTCTTCGCCGGTTCCCGCGAAATGGGCCTCGTTTTGAGTCAATTTCGTGCACGCGTCCCAGAGAAGCTGTTTGCGCAGTCCAACGCCATAGACCGAGAAGAGCCGTACGATCGCCGCGCGGACCGCAAAGGTCCGGGCATAGGAACGGCACAAATCCTCAGCAATCTTCTTGTGTGCGCCGTAAGGCGATTCGGGGCGGAGCGGATCGGCGATGGTGATCGGCATCTGCTCGGCGGTGCCATAAACCGCTGCGCTGGAGGGCAGAACGATCCGGCACTCCGGCGCGTGCAGACGGACGAAATCCAGCGCCGCCAGCGTCGAATCGACGCTGCGCCGGAAATCCTGGGCGGGATGAGTCATTGAAAAGGCGACCGAACCGCTGCCCGCGCACTGAATCAGGATTTCTGGCTCGCCAGCATAGGTTAGCAGCGCCTCGATGCTGACGTCGGCCATATGCCATTCGCGCAGTCCCCATTCGCGCCACTCGTCACGCAGCCAGGTGCCATGGCCGATGCCCACGACCTCATAGCCCGCCCGGGCGAGCGCCCGCGCGGCATGACGGCCAACAAATCCCGCTGCCCCAAGCACCGCCGCCTGTTTCAATGCCTGATCACCTCTTGGCCATGCCCGGTTCGCCCGGCATCCCTGGATGGAAGGGTGCCGAGCACTGCGATCCTTCGATCAGGCAGGCCCGGATTGCGAGCAAATAATGTCCGCGACCTCGCAAGAGGCGATCACCCGCCCTTTAGCCGCCGCGAACCAGCGTGCGCAGATAGCTCTCCCACTGCCCGACCAGCACCTCGTACGAGAAATGGTCATGATAGTGGCGCTGCAACCGCGACCCGTCGATACGCCCTGCCGCGATCTCACTGGCGATATCCGCGACTGCCGGCACGAACTCGGCAATGTCGCCGCTCGTGATCCGGCTGTCCTGATTGGCATAATGCGAGACGCCACCCATGCCGTTCACGACGAAGGGCAAGCCGCACGCCATTCCCTCGAGCAGCACCAGCGGTGCGCCTTCGAGGCCGGTCGTTGGCAGCAACATGAGATCATAGTCTTTCAACAGATCGACATAACCCTGTTCGTCCGGATAGCGCCCGTGCAGGCGGATGGACTCGCCGAGACCAAGCTCGGCGATGCGCGCGGTGATCGCCTCCTGCTCATCCCCGGTGCCATAGATGTCGAGCGACTGCAGGTGCTGCGACAGCGCACCCCATTGCTCGACCAGAAAGCCGACGCCCTTGTGCAGCGCAAGCCGCCCGAAATAGGCTGCGCGTGGTTTTCCCCGCGGCGCGATCATGCCGCGATCGGGAATCGATGCGACAAGTTCGAGCGGCTTCGGCAGCGCGGGAATGATGGCGCGCGGGCCGCGCCACCGGAAATCGCGGCAAAAGACGTCTTCGATCGCGCGGCCCATGGTGACGATGCCATCGAAACCCGCATGGATCAGGCGGCGCGGGTCGATCAGGCCCAGCGCATCGCCGCTCATCACCTCGAAAAAGACCCGGCGTTTGATTCGACGGTTGGCGAGGACGCCGCCCATCGCCTTCCACCCTGTGCCCGCCACGACGGCAACGTCAAACCGGTCCTTGCCGAGCGCCGAGAAGCCGCGGAGCGCATCGCCCCTACCCTCATAATGGTCGACCGCGTAGCCGCGATCCGGCCAGGGGCTTTCAGGCTGGCCTGCGGGTGGCTGCGGCGACAGGACTCGCACGACATGGCCGCGCGCGGCGAGACCATGGGCGAGCCAATGCGTGTGGGTGGTGATTCCGCCTTCGCCATGGGCATAGCCGACCAGCAGCACCGAGAGGGAATCAGCCATCCGGATTGCTCCCGGCATCAAGGCCGGCCGAGCGCGCGAAGCGCCTCGAGAGCGGGCGGGCGAAATCGCGCAGCATCGCGTCAAATTCGGCGGGCCGGCGCTTCAGCGCGAGCGCGATTGAGGCCAGGGTTACAAGGACGCCGACAAGGATCGGCGGCTGGGCGGGCCAGGCGAAGAGGCAGATGGCGAGCGCGGTGGCGAGCGAGAGCGCTTCCGGCCCCACGACCACCGCCATCAGCCGCCAGGACCGCGTAACGGTGATGCGACCGCTGAGGAACATCAGATTTCGTCCGATATAGGCGGCACAGGCGCCCGGCAGGCCCCAGGCGCTCACCAGAACATACATGAGCAGGCAATAGGGCGGCAGGATCAGCGCGGCGACCACAGCGCTCGTCCTCGGCCGGCCCTGCGCGAGCAGGCGGAAATAGAGGATGGCGGCCATCGCCTCCATCCAGAAGGCCGGCAGCAGCAACTGCATCGGCAGCGTTGCGACCTTCGCAAAGGCCGGGCCCATCCACAGCTGGAGAAAAGATCCGGCAAGGAATTCGCCGGCGACGAAACACGGGGTCAGCACCCCGACCATCGCCACGATCTTGCGCGCAAGAATCACTTCCTCCGCGGCGGATCTGCTCGCGAGCTGCGGCAGTGCGGCGGTCGCGATGCTGGTCGGGAAAATCATGACCCGAGCAAGCACGCTTGCCGGCACTGAATAATATCCAACGGCCGCAGGGCCCGCGACGAGGCCGAGAATGAAGCGATCCGCGGACGATACAGCCAGCTCGATCAGGCCGCCGACCGACATCCAGGCTCCATAACTTGCCAGCGCGCGCGCGGAGCGGCGCGAGACGGTCGGACGGGCGTTGCGAAGGATCATGATCTGCGAGACAGCGAGGCCAGCAAGTACCACGATCACCCGCCCCGCCAGTGTGGCCAGGATCAACACGTCCAGCGACGGCGAGATCAAAAGCGCCGCAAGCACCGGCAACAGGATCGACAGCGATGGCCCGACCGAACCAAGCACGGCATTCGCCAGAAAATATTCGCGGCCGATCAGGAACCCGTTGATCGTCGTCAGCAGGATGGTCGAGACGCCGATCGCAAGCAGTGGCAGCATCGCGTGGAGCAGTTCAGCGCTGATTGTGGGAGTCAGCTTGAAGATATTGCCGAAGCCGCCGCCGACCACGCCGAACAATATGGTTCCGGCGATGAGGCCGACCGGCAGGCTGATCGCCATCGCGGTCCAGAAATAATCGGCCTGGCGCGCGATATCCGATCGTGCCTCATTCGCGATCCGATAGGTCAGCGCGGCGCCCATGCCGAAATCAAAGGCGGCGAAAAAGGTCAGGAACACCCAGATGATCGCGAGAATGCCGTAACGCTCGCTGCCGATGACGTGAAAATAGAGCGGCGTGAGCAGGGCGAACAATATCAGCCCGACAAGGCTGCCGACCAGATTGACGATGCTGTTCCGGCGAATTGCCATTGCCGTGCCCTCGGGCGTTCAGCCGTCTGAAAGCTGCGAGAAATACTCGATCGTCTTCACCAGCCCTTGGCGAAGCGCGATAGTCGGCTCCCAGCCCAGGGTCGCGCGCGCCAGCGTGATATCGGGCTTGCGCTGCATCGGATCGTCCTGGGGCAGCGGGCGGAATACGAGTTCGGATTGGGAACCGGTCATCTCGACGACGAGCTCGGCCAGTTCGCGGATCGTGAATTCCACCGGGTTGCCGAGATTGATCGGGCCGGAAACCTCCGGTGGCGTATCCATGAGGGCCATGAAACCAGCGACCAGATCGTCGACATAGCAGAAGGAGCGGGTCTGCTGGCCATCGCCATAGAGCGTGATCGGCTCGCCGTTCAGCGCCTGCATGACGAAATTGGAGACCACCCGGCCATCCGACGGATGCATGCGCGGGCCATAGGTGTTGAAGATCCGCGCAACCTTGATCTCAAGACCATGCTGGCGGTGATAATCGAAAAACAGAGTCTCGGCGCAGCGCTTGCCCTCGTCATAGCAGGAGCGGATGCCGATCGGGTTGACGTTGCCCCAATAGGCTTCGGTCTGCGGATGGACGCTCGGATCGCCGTAAACTTCGCTGGTCGAGGCCTGGAAAATCTTGCAGCGCAGCCGCTTGGCGAGCCCAAGCATATTGATGGCGCCGTGCACCGAGGTCTTGGTCGTCTGCACCGGATCGTGCTGATAATGCACTGGTGAGGCCGGGCACGCGAGATTGTAGATCTCGTCGACCTCGACATGCAGCGGAAAGCATACGTCATGGCGCATGAACTCGAAGCGCGGATGGGCGATCAGATGCTCGACGTTGCGCTTCGTACCGGTGAAGAGATTGTCGACGCACAACACCTCGTCGCCGCGTTCGAGCAGGCGATCAATCAGATGCGATCCAACGAAACCCGCGCCGCCCGTAACCATGATGCGCCTGCGGCTGCTGTAACTTCTTGCCACGTCCGTGATGTCCCCGCTTTTTGTGGCCAAGTGTGAAACCCTTGGCGCCGTTCGATGCTGGCGTCAGCCGGCCCTGTCTGATCCAATTGTCTGGCTGCTACAGGCTGAAAGCCCTTCACACCAGAGCATCCGCGCAGGAATGCTGCATCGCACTCGCCCATCTGGGACTCAGAGGTCCCGCTCGTCGACCATGATCATCCTGCGCTGGTCGTCCTCGATCCGGACCGCGGTCAGCACGCCGCTCTGATAGGCGCCGGTGTCGATCCCGATGCGGTTTTCCAGCTCCTCCGGTTCGGCGGAGATGGTGTGCCCATGGACTACCATACAGCCATGATCGCTGTCGTCGTCGATAAAGTCCTCCCGGATCCAGCGAAGGTCGTGCGTATCCTGCTCGGCCAGCTTCAGTCCCGGCCGCAACCCGGCATGGACGAACAGATAGTCGCCAAAGGTGAAGCTGTCCGCGAAGCCCTCGATAAAGGCGATATGCGAGGCCGGGATTTTCGCCCGGATCAGGTCCGCCGCGTCGGGCGCGGTGAGCGACGCGAGCCTGCCGACCTCCACGCCGTAGCTCTGCGCGAACTCATAGCCGCCAAAGGTCAGCCATTGATGGACCGCATCGGGCTCGCCGCTCAGCACGCGCAGCATCATCTCCTCATGATTGCCCATCAGGAAGATCGTACGCTGATCGTCCGGCAGGCTCATCAGCAATTCGACCACTCCGCGGGAATCGGGGCCGCGGTCGATGATATCACCGAGCAGGATCAGCCAGGTCCGAGCCGGCTCGCTCTCCGCCTTGTCGCGGCCTATCTCTTCCAGCATCCGGGTGAGCAGATCGAGCCGGCCATGGACGTCGCCGATGGCATAGGCGCGTGCCCCCGGCGGCCCGCGCCAGACCCGTGGGCCGGTACGCGCTGCGCGCGATCGTCTGGTGAAACGCGAAAACATTAACCTCGAAACCTTTGTATCGTCCGGCGGCGCTAGCTGCCCGCGGCGAGTTCCTCAAGCCGCTCTTCCCATTGCGCGAGCGCCGAGCAACGCCGGAATCCCTGCTGCAACATGATCCGGGCCCGATCGCCCATCGCCCGACACGCCGCGCGATCGTCAGCGAGCGCGACGATAGCGGCCGCGAGGCCTGATGCATTCCCCGGCGCCACCGCAATGCCTGCGCCGCTTGCCAAGATCATCAGCGGAATCTCTCCCTCCAGATCGCAGACGGCAACGATCGGACGCGCCGCGGCCGCGATGCCGAAGACCTTGCTCGGCACGATCAAGCCTTCGAACTCGGGCCGAAGCGAAAGCCAATGGGCGTCGCCGACCGCAAGGCTTTCGGACAATCTGGTGCGAGGCTGGTGGGGCTGAAAAACGAATCGTTCCCGGCCGGCTTCCGCCGACCTGCGGTGAAGCTCGACCTGGGCGGGGCCACCGCCGACGAACAGGAACCAGATGTCGTGCCTGTCGACGAGTAAGGCGGACGCGGCGAGCAGGGTCTCTACCTCGTGCGCCCGGCCGAGATTGCCCGAATATTCCAGCACAAACGCGTCGAGCGGAAGGCCCCAGTCCTTGCGCAACGAGAGGCTGTTGGTCGTGGAGGGCAGAATCGCCTCGTCGTCAGTCCAGTTGGCGATTGTCGCGATCCGTTCCCTGGCGACACCACGAGCAGCGATTCTGCCGGCCATCCTCTGCCCGATCGCCACATTGAGCGCCGCACGCCGCATTGACAGATCGCGCAAATGGCTCAGGATCGCGCTGATCGGTCCGCCCACGGGCAAGCCTGCCTGAATGGCAACCTCCGGGTAGAGATCCTGCACCCAGTTCACGAGCCGCGCGCCGCGCAAACGGCATATCGCAAGAGCAAGAACCCCGATCAGGGGAGGATCGGTCTTGGCGACGACGATTGTCCCGGGCCTTGCGCGTCGCGCGAGGGCGATACTCGCACTCATATAGAAGGTGAGATAGGCTAGGAGACGCCCGAACAGCCCAAGCCTGACCCCGCTGAGTGTCCATATGCGGCGAACGGCCACGCCGTTGATGGTCGCGCGCGCCGTCATACTCGACGAGGCCACGCCGTAGAACAGGCGGCTGGTGATGATCTCAACGCTCCATCCCTGGGCAGCAAGATGTTGCGCCAGATCCGTCAGAAGCTGCGCGGTCGCCGATTGATCCGGCGTGTAGAAGCGATTGACGAAGATGACTCGCCGCGCAGCCCTTGGCGTGGCGGCGGTCGAACCAGGATTACGTGATCCCATGTGAAATTATTTCGATCCGAATCCGTTGAGCATCACGACTACAGTCCGCATCGTGATAAGAACATCGAGCCACGCTGAAAAATTCTTTACGTAAAAAAAGTCATATTGCAGCTTCATGTTGATCTCGGCCAGATCGGCGACATGGCCCTGATTTACCTGAGCCCAACCGGTGATTCCGGGGCGCACGATGTGACGATAAGAGTAGAAGGGTATTTCCGCTTCATACCAGATTGAAAGGTCCATCGCCTCGGGCCGGGGGCCGATCCAGCTCATCTCGCCGGCCATGATGTTCAGGATCTGGGGCAGTTCGTCGAGCCGCGTGCGGCGCATGAAGCGCCCGACGCGCGTGATTCGGTCGTCATCCGACTGGGTGATCGCATCGACCCTCGCATCGCCCTCCGCAGGCGCCGATCGCACCGACATCGAACGAAACTTGATCATGGTGAACGGCCGGCCGCGATAGCCCATGCGCTGCTGACGAAAGAACACCGGCCCGGGAGAATCGAGCCGGATACAGATGGCGAGCAGCGCCATAGTGACCATGAGGAAGGGCAGGACCAGAGCGCAGCCGCCCAAGTCTATCAGGCGTTTGACCTTGCGATAGGCGAGGTTCGGCAACAGCGACCCGAAACTATTTTCAGACAAATGCTCGATCTGGACCCGCCCGGTCAGCAATTCGCGAATCTGCTTCACGTGATAGACCGGAATCCCGCCGATCGCGGCCCGCGCCAGCATACGTTCCCATTCCGATTCGAGATCATGGTGCAGATCCGCGACGATCATCACGCCCCGCCCGGACGGCACCACCGGTTCAACCAGCGGGAGCCATTCCGCGCCATCCACATCGTAGAGCGAACTCGTCCTGCCGCCTGGGACAACGTAAAAGCGCCGCACCGCACCCCGCGCGCTGAGATAGGCCAACGCATAGGCAGCCGAGACGCTCAGCGTGAAGCTGCCGATCAGCACCGTGCGATTATAGTCCAGACGCAGAACCAGCGCGGTCAGGATCGCAAGCCCGAAGGCAATGGAGAAGGTCGGCAGGACATAGATGAAGGTGCGGGCGCCGGGGAAACCACCGATCCGCCGGGACAACAGCATGGCGCTCACCACGCTCGAGATCGTCAGTATGAAGGTGGCGGGCGCCGACGGGTGCTGAACATAGCTTGTGTGGATACCGTAACGAAGCGCAAGCGGAGCCAGGACGCCAAGCAGAATCTCGACGAGCAATTGCACCCGCAGCGACGATATCCACCGCATATTGCCGACAAGGCTGTTAAGGTTGCGCTGCATCAACATGAGATTACGTTCGAACGCATCGCCCCAATATCGTTGTCATGCCCACCCCACACTGACCGGCAGGCCAACGACCCACCCCATCAATACTTCCCCGGCCCGTCCTTGTGCCAAAACCTCGGCCAAATCCAGTCACCTCCCGCAACTGCGAGGATAATCCTCGTGCGGACCTTGAATCAACGACGGCATGATGTAACGCCATCCACACGAGCCACACCATCATTCGCACCAAAGCGTGAAGGACACCGTAACCGATCCGGCCCGATTCGTCTGCCTTCCCGGTCGAAGCCGTGGGAGCCGGCGCCCTGCTCCTCATTCGCGCCGATCCCGGATCCGCGCGTTCCAATCGCCGAGCGCCCGCCCGTGCCAATATCGCACGCCGGCTCATATTCTTTCGGTCTTGTTTTAACCTAATCTTCGTAACGACTCGGCCAATGAGATGTTCGTGTTCGACACATGCAACCTTTTGCCTGGTGTGGTGTTACCGCATCAGTTCTAGCGAGTTTGTGCAGGAGCGAACGTTTTGAGGGTGGACAAAATCGGGGCTGCAGGTTAATCGGCCGTGGTGAGCCTACTTCCAAAGCGGTTCAGGAGGAGACTGATAATGAAATTTTCGCGGGTAACCGCCGCCATCGTCATGGCGAGCCTTTCTTCACCGCTATTTGCCGGTGCTGAGCAGTCTGTCGGCAAGTTGACTGCCGCCACTGAGGGCACCTTTGTTTCCCGCAGCGGCAAGCTGATCCCGGCAGCTGCCGGTCAGACGCTTTTCGTGGGCGATCGTATCGTGACCCGCGGCCAGGCAAACGCCAAGGTAGCCTTCCCTGGCTGCAACTACGCGATTGCGCCGACGTCGGTGCTTTCGGTTACGGCTTCGACCTGCGCATCGGCTCCCAAGTCGTTCGCTCAGGATGACGGCAATGGCGACAGCGGTGCTGGCGGCAGCGGCGGCACTGGCACGGTCGTGCTGGTCGGCGCACTCCTTGCCATCGGCGCAGGCATCTATGTCGCAGTCGACAAGAACAATGCGAAGCCTGCCAGCCCGTAAAGGTTACAGCTTCGGCACGTTACAAGGGCTGCGCGAAAGCGTGGCCCTTTTTCGTTTTGAGGCCTTTCCTTTCACTCTCTTCTTTTTGCCGCGCGCGACCCAGGCGCGCCGACCTCAGGCTGAGCCGCTGCCCGGCGACGCGGCACACCCCGCCAGATGCCAGTCGACCGTTGCCGCCAGCCCCTCAGCAAATCCCGTTTCTGCGCGCCAGCCCAGGTCGCGCTCGATTCGGGACGGATCGATCGCGTATCGGCGATCATGCCCCGGCCGGTCTTCCACGAAACGAATCAGGTCTCGGCGGGGGAAACCGCCCGCTGTCGGCAGCCGAACGTCGAGCAGATCGCAGATGGCGCTGACCACCGCGATGTTGCTGTGTTCCGCATGGGCGCCAATCGCATAGCTCGCGCCGGGCGCCCCGCCTCGCATCACCGCTTCGAGCGCCCGGGCGTGATCATCGACATACAGCCAGTCGCGTATATTGATTCCCGCGCCATAGACCGGGAGCGGCTGCAGCTCGAGGGCCCGCGAAATCGTGAGCGGAATGAGTTTTTCCGGATTCTGGTACGGCCCGTAATTGTTGCTGCAGTTCGAGATGACGACTGGCAGCCCATAGGTGTGATGCCATGCCCGCACGAGATGATCAGCCGCTGCCTTCGACGCTGCATAGGGCGAGGACGGCCTGTACGGCGACAGTTCGCTGAAACGACTGTCGTCGAATGGCAGATCGCCGAATACCTCGTCAGTGGAAACATGGTGAAAGCGGAACCGCGCTCGCGCCTCGCCCTCCAGCGACCGCCAATAAGCGAGCGCGGCCTCGATCAGGCGAAAGGTGCCCATGATGTTGGTGTCGATGAAGATTTCGGGCGCCGCGATCGACCGATCGACATGGCTTTCGGCGGCGAGGTGCATGATTGCGTCAACGCGCTCTTCCCTCAACAGGGCCGCCACCAGGGCAGTGTCGGCAATGTCGCCGTTGACGAAGCGGTAGAGTGGCGATCGTTCGATCTCGGCGAGCGCAGCGAGCGATCCGGCATAGGTAAGTTTGTCGAGATTGACGACTCGCGTGCGCCCGCCGCGGACCAGATGGCGACACAGCGCCGAGCCGATAAAGCCGGCCCCGCCCGTCACCAGTACAATGCGATCAGGCGAGGCGCTCATGTGGCCGGGGTGGCCGGAAGGCTGGACCACTGACGCACGGCATATTCCACTCTCCCGAGCATGGTCGACACCGGGATCGGCACGACGGCTTCGAAAGGGTCAAGATCCAACATAGTCTCCCCACAGGCGCGCTTGCCTGGTGCCGCTCGATCATCCGCACGAACGAGGCAGATTGGTTTAGGCGGTCGCCTGCATCCGTGTCGAGCCACAGCTGGTTGCGGACGGCCGGCCCGCAGCCGGGCAGATCATCAAGAACATTGCGGCGTTGCCTTTTCAGACTTTGCAGGTGATAGGCTCGCCTTCGATCAATCGGCCCTTCCGGGCGGCAATGAGAGGTTTGATGCCGAACCGCCCGACCGTCATCGTCATTGGCCTTGGCTATGTCGGCCTTCCCCTCGCAGTAGCGCTGTCGAAGCAGTTCGATTGCTGGGGCCTCGATATAGATCCTGGCCGAATTGCCGAATTGGAGCGGGGTCGTGACCGCACCGGCGAAATCTCGTCCAACGCGCTGGCCGCGTCGACGCTCCGGCTTCAGCATGATGCCGGCGCGTGTCCCCCCGCCGATTTCTATATCGTGACCGTCCCTACCCCCGTCGATAGCGACAACAAGCCCGATCTGCGTGCCGTCCTGTCGGCCACGGCGACTGTGGCGAAACTGCTCGACGCCGCGCGCAAATCCGTCGTGGTGTATGAAAGCACCGTCTATCCAGGCGTGACCGAGGAAATATGCGGCCCGGCGCTCGAGCGCGGCTCGGGCCTTGTCTGCGGCCGCGATTTCTTCCTCGGCTATTCGCCGGAGCGGATCAATCCGGGCGACCGCGAGCATACGATCGACAAAATCACCAAGGTCGTATCCGGCCAGACCCCGGAAGTGCTCGACGCGGTCGCCGATCTCTATGGTGCCATCACCAGCGGCGGCGTGTTCCGCGCCGCATCGATCAAGGCGGCCGAGGCGGCAAAGGTGATCGAGAACGCGCAGCGCGACATCAACATCGCTTTCATGAACGAGATCGCCCAGATCTTCCACGGCATGGATCTGTCGGTCTGGGACGTGCTCGAAGCGGCGCGCACCAAGTGGAATTTCCTGCCGTTCCAGCCGGGGCTGGTCGGTGGCCACTGTATCGGCGTCGATCCCTATTATCTGAGCCACCGCGCCGAGCAGCTGGGCCATGACCCGCAGGTCATTCTCTCCGGGCGCCGAATCAATGACGGCATGGCGTCATTCGTCGCCGACGCGATCCATCGCCGCATCGATGGCAACGCCGGCAGCGCGCTCGTGCTCGGCATCACCTTCAAGGAAGATGTGCCCGATCTGCGCAACTCG
>JBDTXU010000148.1:0-3777 GCA_040006055.1 Sphingomonas bacterium
GGCACGATCGCCAGCACCGGCTTTTGCAGCGCCACCGAGACATCCCAGGCGAGCGCCGCGCTGCCGAGCGCGGAACTGCCGACGCCGGTGATGGTGGCGATCTCGACCGCGCGGGTCTCCGGGTGCGGGGAATCCAGGAACAGGCCGACATCGTGATATTGGTGAATATAGGGCGCCGTGGTCGCGTCGATCAGCAGCAGCGAGCCCTCGGGATTGCTCAGCGCACCAAGATCGATGATCCGCGTCGGCAGCTTTTCGCCGCTGGTCGCCACCTCCAGATCGCGCCGGCGTAGGTCGGCGACCAGATCGGGCACGTCGTAGAATAGCGAGTCGAGCAGGGTGTTGAACATCCGGCAGGCATCGACCGCGGGCTTCACGAACGCGGCGGGCAGCTCGAACGCGTGGAGCGGCACAGAGTCCGCTAACGGTGGCTGGTTCGTGATTGCGTTCATCGAGATCGCCTCCACCCCGCGACTCGTTTGCCGCGCTGCAGCATAATGACAGTTTTCGGCGCTGAAGGAAGCGATCTGCTAGAGGTCGGACCATAATGGCTCTGGTTGTGGCGCCGCTAAATCCGCGGATCGCCTGGGCTCAGCTCAAGCGGAGGGGCCGATCAGCATTTTCCCACGCAGATCAGGTATCGCGAAGGTCATTTCGCCATCGCCGCCAAAGCTGTTCTGGATCAGCATGAAGAGTGCCTGATAGGTCTCGATCGCGATCAGCGCGCCGTCGCACAACAGCCAGCCCGGCGGTGGTTCGTTGCCGGCATAGGCGATGATCTGGCCGACAAAGCCCTGCGCGTAGGGCACCGGCGTGTTGGGATTGGCAGCTATTGGCCAGATGCCGTTCCAGCAGATCAGATAGTTGAGGCACATCCCCTGGAGTGGCGGGCCGTCGATCGTCGTGCCCACCACGGTGTTCGGGAAACCCGGCGCAAAGGGCGCACCCGCGCCGACCACGACCGAGCCGGGCATGCGCGGCAAGGACACCTGCCCGCCGGGCAGCCAGCCAAACGCATTGCCGAACAGTGCGTAAAGCTCCGGATATTGCGCTTGAGTGAAAAGCGTTCCGTCGCACGACACCCAGCCCTCAGGGGCGGTGCTGCCCGCGAATGGTATCACCATCCCCGCCGCGATCGCCGCCGCGCCGCCGAAAAGCGGGACGGACCTGGTCGCCATGATCCACATCATCGGCACTGTATGTTTCGGCGGTGCTGTGCCCTGGCCGGTGCCGATCGGCGCGCACCCACGCAAATCCGGGAGCGCGAAGCTCGGAGGCTCGCCGCCGAACTGGTTCAGGAGAACCGAATATAGCGCGTCATCTTCCTGGTTCCCCTGGGTCACCGTCAGCAAGCGCCCATCGGCGGGCAGCGCATTGAACGGACTCTGCCCAGTCGTTCCAACCGACATGTGGATCATGGCAAGGGTGAATTGAGGCGGCTCGTCAGCACCCGACACCGGATACAGGCCGTTCCGCGCGATACACGCAGGCACAACGAACGGTATCGGCTGGGTTCCCGCAGGCGGCGCCTCGTTCGCGCCGAACTTCGGTGCCGAGGCGCCAAGCACGGGAGCGGCACCGGGGTTTGCGTCTTTCGGCCCGAGTCCAAGCACGCGCTTCACGCATGCGATCACTGATCTCAGCATCCTGTTTCCCCCAAGCGCGCAGGCGCCGCAGCCGAGGCTACACGTCTTGCGAGGATCCGCAATCGGGGGCAGGCCGCTTCATCTTCCGGTCAGCCGGCGTTCACGAGAGACGCCCTAAGGTTTCGGCTCGCGTTGAAAGGATGTGCCTGATGTCCCAGTCATTCCGGCGAACCACGTGCGCCATGGTCGCGCTGGTGACAGCCATCTCTCCGGCAACGATCGCCTCGGCACAATCCTACCCACCGCCCCAATCCAGTTATGAGGATCCGCCGCAGCAAGGCTATCAGGCCCCCCCACCTGATGATCACGGCGCCGATTATGACGCTCCGCCGCCTCCCGGCTATGACGCGCCGCCGCCGGGTTATGACGGCACCCAGCCGCCACTGCCTCCGCCCGGCTATCAGCAGGATCAGGCCGAGGCCACGCAGCGCGAGCAGGACCAGCGCTACCAGGCTTATGCCGAGGATTGGTCGCAGCGGAACTGCGTCAGGGCGCGGAGCAACGCGACTGCGGGCGCGGTGATCGGCGGGCTGTTCGGCGCGCTGCTCGGCTCGAGCATTGCCGGCCGTCATGATCGCGGCGCGGGCGCCTTTGTCGGCGGCGTGGCAGGCGCCGCGGGCGGTGCCGCGATCGGCGATTCAAGCCGCAACGACACGAGCCCCGGCTGCCCTCCCGGCTATGTCGTGCGCGGTGGCGCTCCGGCCTTTTATTATGAAGGCTATGGCGATTCCTATGCTTCCGCCGCCCCGGGCTGGTACCGGCCCTGGTATTTCTATGAAGGGCGCTGGTCGTATCGGCCCTATCCCTATCACGGCTGGTATTATCGCCATTACGGCTATGGCGGCCGGCCCTATGGTTACGGCTATCGCTATGGCGGCGGCTACCGGCACTATGGCGGCGGATACCGCGGCGGGTATAGAGGGGGACATCGGGGCGGCGGGCAACACCACCGTCGTTGATGAGGCGTGATCGGGGTGGCGGATTGCTATCCACCACCCCGAAAATCTCGCATGTCCATCAAGGGGCTATCGCGTGAAGTCGGCGACCCAGTTCGTTTCCCAATGCTTGCCGCCATCGGCGGAGAATGCCTGTTCGATTCGGAAGCTGTGTGCGCTCATTCCGGAGAAGATGAAGCGGGCGTAGATCGCCCGTCCGTCGAGCTGTTCCTGGTCGTAGAATTCGCCGCGGCCCTGCTCGAATCCGCCGACCATGGGCTGGGTCAATCCGCCGTCGCGTGCATTTGCCCAGCTGATGCTCCACTGCCGTGTCGCTGGATTGTAGAGGCGCAGGCTAAGCCCCTCGATCGCGCCCGCAGGGCCGGAGACCTTGAGTTCGCCGAGATTGGCGCGTCCGCCCCATACCGGCCGAACGATCGACGGCCCCGCATAATCGACCCATTCGGTCGATCCGGTCAGCGGGTGGACGAGGCGGCGAACATGCGCCTGCCAGGTGCCGACCTCGAAGTCGAAGTCATGGCTGCCGTCGCGCGCCGGCGCGGTGCTCGCCGCCCCGACAGCTTCAGCCGGACGGTCGATCGCTGGTGCCGCATTCCCCGCCAGGGTCGCCATCAGGCCACTCAAAACCATGGCTCTCATCAACCGCCGCTTCATGCTCATCTCGCGCCTTTCGCTGCCCATGCCCTGGGTTACGTCGGCGGCGCGGCGCGGCAGAGAGCCAATGGCGGAAAATTTTCCGGTCCACTTCGCGCTGTTCAGCCGCTCGCCGCGTTTGTGGCAATTCCGCCCTGCGCCGCGAACCACGGCTCCATCCGGCGCAGCGCTTCCTCGATCCGGTCAGTCGAGACGGCAAAGCTGAAGCGCATGAAGCGGTGCCCGTCGACCGGATCGAAATCGATCCCCGGCGCCGTTGCCACCCCGGTATCGATCAGCAGCCGCAGGCAGAAATCCATGCTGTCCTCGGTCAGATGTCCGATATCGGCATAGATGTAGAACGCCCCATCAGGCGGCGCGATCTTCCGCAGCCCCAGCGCAGGCAGCGCCGCGAGCAGCAGCTCGCGGTTGCGCGCATAGGTCCGGACATGTCCCTCCAGCTCCTCGCGGCAGTCAAAGGCGGCAAGCCCGGCATGCTGGGCGAGCGAGGGCGGCGTCAGGAACAGATTGCCCATCCGCGC
>JBDTXU010000149.1:0-3803 GCA_040006055.1 Sphingomonas bacterium
TGTCGATCACGCCGATATGCGCGAAGATCAGCAGCAGCGCGAACCACCACCAGAAAGCGCCATAGCTGAGAAAGGCGGTCATCCCGAAGGTGTTCCCGAGCTTGAATTCCATCAGACCCGCGATGATCTGGATCAGCCCGCCATAGGCAAGCGCCATCGGGATCACCACGCCCTCGCCGCCCGCTGGCAGCACGCCCGCGTTGATCAGGCTGAGCAGCACGGTCGTCATGCCGAACCCGACCAGGCCGAGCGCGGCTGGGTTGGCGACAGGCGCAGTGGTGGCGGTGGTGTCAGTCATGGCGTCCCCTCCTTTTTGCCGGCACATCTTCCGTGCTCGGATGGTTAGGAGACTGATAGCGGTACCATGTGAAGTCGAGCCGTGGCCGATTGTGGTCGGGTCGCAGCCCGCCTATTCCGGCCATGTATGAATTCCCCGATCAGCATCAGCGGCACGGACCGTTCGCAGGACAATCGGGCGTCAGGCGCCTCACCCCAGCGCCTCGCCGCGCTCGATGTGTTTCGCGGGATTGCCGTCGCCGGCATGATCATCGTCAACGACCCCGGCTCCTGGCAACATGTCTGGTGGCCGCTCGATCATGCGCCGTGGCATGGCTGGACGCCGACCGACATCGTCTTTCCCGCCTTTCTCTTCGCGGTGGGAACCGCTCTCGGCCTCTCCTTTCCGCGCCGGCTCGACCCCGGCGATCGTCGCGCGCTCTGGGGCAAGATCGGCCGGCGGGTGCTGGCGCTGATCGCGCTCGGGCTCGCTTTCACGCTGATCAGCCATCACAGCCTCGATACGCTCCGCCTGCCGGGCGTGCTGCAACGGATCGGCCTGTGCTACGGCCTCGCCGCCGCGCTGCTGCTGCTGACCGCGCGACATGGCTCGGACGGACTGTGGCGGCTGAACCTGCGGGTCATCGCCGGCACCGCCTTGCTGATCCTGATGGCCTATTGGGCTGCAATGGCCCTGATTCCGGTGCCGGGGTTCGGCGCCGGGGTACTGACTCCCGAGGGCAATCTTGCCGGCTATGTCGATCGTGCGGTGCTGACGACCCGGCATATGTGGAGCGGCGGCACCGATGCGCGCGGCAATATCGTCTATGATCCGGAGGGACTGCTTTCGACCTTCCCGGCGCTCGTGAATGTGCTGTGCGGGGTGTTCGTCGCGGTCGCCTGGCGCCGGCGGCCCGAGCGCGCCGCAAGGTGGATCGTGATCGGCGGTGCGGCGCTGGTCGCGGCGGGGCTGCTGCTCGATCCGCTGTTTGCGCTCAACAAGCGTCTCTGGACCAGCAGCTTCGCGCTGGCGACTTCAGGCGTCTCGGCAATTCTGTTCGCGCTGTGCATGGCGGCCACGCACAGCGCCTGGATCGACCGCTGGCTCGCGCCGTTTCGCGCGTTCGGCATGAACGCGATCCTTGCCTACAGCCTCTCGGTGCTGCTCGCGATTGCCGGCGTGCAGCGCATCGTGCCCGCCGAACATGGTAATATCTCTCCGATGGGATGGACCTATCTGCATATGGTCGATCTGGTGTCGGATCCCTGGCTTGCGTCGTTCCTGTGTTCGCTGGTGCTGCTCGCCCTGGTTTTCGCCGTCATCGCCCCACTGCATCGCCGGGGAATCCATCTCCGGCTCTAGCCCCCGCGAATAGGTGCCGCTATCTCGCACCCCATGAAACTGATCATCGGCAACAAGGCCTATTCCTCCTGGTCGCTGCGCGGCTGGCTCGCCTGCAAGCAGTCCGGGCTGCTGTTCGAGGAAGTCGTCGTCCCGCTCTACGACGCTGATTGGGACAAGCGCCGCGAGGGCGACGAGTTCGCGCCCTCCTCCGGCAAGGTGCCGATCCTGTGGGACGGAGAAGCGGTGGTGTGGGACAGCCTCGCCATCATCGACTATCTCGCCGAGAAGACCGAGCGGTCCAAATTCTGGCCCGAGGAGGATGCCCCGCGCGCCATGGCGCGGTCGATGGCGGCCGAGATGCATTCGAGCTTCACCGCGCTCCGCCGCAAGCACAGCATGAACATCCGCCAGGTCTTCCCGCCCAAGCGCCCCGATGACGACGTGCTGGCCGATCTCGCACGGATCATGGAACTCTGGGCGCAGGCCCGGGCGCGGTTCGGCGGGACGGGCAAGTTCCTCTTCGGCGAGTTCGGCGCAGCCGATATCATGTATGCGCCGGTCGTGACCCGCATCGTAACCTACGGCCTCCCGATCGCCCGCTTCGCCGCCGGCTATATGGACGCAGTGCTGCAGCACCCCTTCATGCAGGACTGGATCGCCGGCGCGCAGGAAGAGGAATGGGTGATCGAGCAGTTCGAGGCGCCGGCGACCACTTAGTTCCTCCCTGACCTCGCTCGGCGAGTATTAAGAGTTACTCCCATCCTTCCGCCGAAAGCCCTCGGTCGCGAATAAGTGCATGTCGATATCGGGATAATGGCAGTCGCTATCGGCCTTGCGCCCGACTGCGATGAAGACGCAGTCCGTATCGCTCCGGTTCTGCAGAACATGGCCGTTGGCCTCGCCCTTCGGAAAGGACGCACAGTCGCCGGGAAGCATCGGATGCTCGCCGGCATCGTCGACCAGCACCGCCTCGCCGCTCAGCATCACGACGAACTCGTCCTCATCCTCATGCCAGTGGCGCTGCGACGACCAGGCGCCGGGCTTCAACGTCACATGGCTCACGCCAAATTCGCTCAAGCCGCTCGCGGGGCCGAGGCGGCGGTACCAGCGACCCTCAACCGCCTTGGCATATTCAGGGGGATAACCGGTCCCATTGGTCTGTGGGATTGTATCGAGGTCTAGCTTGGGCATGTCCGGTTCCTATGGGTGCGTGCCGAGGCAGGTTTTGACCGCCGCAATCAAATCCTCTGCGGTAGCGTTCACGAACCAGGTGAATTGCTGGTTGGAGAGCGAAGCCTTCGGAAATCGGCTTAGCGCCTCCCGTGCCAGCGCTTCATCCGCGGCAAGCTTTTCCTCATAGGAAGCGCGGTCGGCCGCATCCTTGAAAAGCGGCTTCCCGGTCATCTTTTCGATTGCTGTAGCCATGTCGGGCAATCTGCGGGCGACCCCGTTGTTCATCGCGAGCCGTTCGGCGGCACCGCGACACATCGCCGGTGAGTAATCGGGCGGCGCGCCGATTGCAGGCCTAGCCAGTAGCGGCGGCGGCGCGGGTGGCATCGCTTGCTGCACGGCCGAAGCAAGGAGCAACAAGCCCACTGCCTTGATCATTCCCTGGAGCCCTTGACGCACTGCGGGATTGTATCGGGATCGAGCTTGGGCAATGCCCCCTCCATGAACGTTGAAACCCGTTTGCCCGATTTTGTCGAATTGACCAAGGCGCTGATCGCAGCCGAGAGCGTGACTCCAGCGCGCGGCGCTGTGTTTGACGTACTTGAGGCAGCCTTGATTCCGCTTGGCTTCGCAGTCGAGCGCTTCATCGAGGGTGAAGCGCCGGACGGACCGGTCGAGAATCTGCTCGCGGTGCGCGGTGGCGCTGGAGAAGCGGGGGGCCCGCACTTCGCCTTTGCCGGCCACCTCGACGTCGTCCCGCCCGGCACGGGCTGGACGAGCGGGGCTTTCACGCCCGAGATCCGCGGCGGCCTGCTCCACGGGCGCGGCGCGGTGGATATGAAGGGCGCGATCGCCGCCTTTGTCGCGGCGGCCGCACGGTCACCCCGCAGCGGGACGATCAGCCTGATCATCACCGGCGACGAGGAAGGTCCCGCGACCTTCGGCACGCGAGCACTGATCGAACGCATGGCGGAGCGCGCATAACCCGCCGGCGTCGGCGCTGCTTGATGCT
>JBDTXU010000150.1:0-4691 GCA_040006055.1 Sphingomonas bacterium
GGCCTTGCCGGCGCGGTCATCGACTATGTCACCAAGATCGGCAGCGGCAAGCGCGCCAAGGGCGGCTCGACCATCACCCAGCAGGTCGCCAAGAACCTGCTGATCGGCAACGAATATACGAAGACGCGCAAGATCAAGGAGGCGATCCTCGCCTATCGGATCGAGGATGCGCTGACCAAGCAACAGATCCTGGAGCTGTACCTCAACCAGATCGCGCTCGGCCGCAACGCTTTCGGCGTCGAGGCGGCGAGCTATGCCTATTTCAACAAGGAGCTGAAAGAGCTCGATCTCGCCCAGCTCGCCTATCTCGCCATCCTGCCCAAGGGTCCGTCCAACTACGATCCGTTCCGCCACACCCAGCGGGCGCTCGACCGGCGCAATTATGTGCTCAGGGAGATGCTCAAGAACGGCTTTATCGCCCAGGCCCAGTATGATCAGGCCCTCTCCGAACCGCTCGGCGCCGTTCAGCGCCAGACGCCGGCCACCGAGATCGCCGGCGCCGGCTATTTCGTCGAGGAGGTCCGCCGCCAGCTGATCGACAAGTTCGGCGAGACCTCGGAGGGGGGCCGCAATCCGTACAGCGTCTATGATGGCGGCCTGTGGGTGCGCACCTCGCTCGAGCCGAAGATCCAGCAGGATGCGCAGACCGCGCTGCGCGACGGCCTGCTCCGCTTCGACCGCAACCGCGGATGGAGCGGCCCGCTGCGCCATGTCGAGATTTCCGGCGGCCGGTGGCTGCCGGCTTTGCTCAACACCAATATCACGCTCGATTATTCGGATTGGCGCGCAGCCATTGTCGTCTCGATCAGCGAGGGCGGCGCGCTGCTCGGCTTCACCGACGGCCAGACCGGCTTGCTGCCACGCTATGGCGCGCAGATGCCGGTGCGCGGCCAGGGCGGCAATGCCTTTGATGCGTTCAAAGTTGGCGACGTGCTGGCGGTGGCGCCCGAAGGCGGCAGCTTCAGCTTGCGATCGATCCCCAAAATCTCGGGCGGCTTCGTGGTCGAGGAACCACAGACCGGCCGCGTACTCGCGATGCAGGGCGGATTCGATTCGAGCATCCAGGCCTTCAACCGCGCGACCCAGGCGATGCGGCAACCCGGCTCGACGATCAAGCCGATCGTCTATGCCGCCGCGCTTGAAGGCGGGATGACGCCGGCCTCGATCATCGTCGACGGCCCGTTCTGCGTGTTTCAGGGCGCAAGGCTCGGGCAGAAATGCTTCAGGAACTTCGGCAACAGCGCGGGCGCCGGACCGCACACGATGCGCTGGGGCGTCGAACAATCACGCAACCTGATGACGGTGCGCGCGGCCTCGCAGACCGGCATGGAGCGTGTCGTCTCGCTGATGGACCGGATCGGCGTCGGCAAATATCCGCCCTATCTCTCCTTTTCGCTCGGCGCCGGCGAGACGACGGTGCTGCGCATGGTCAATGCCTATGCGATCCTCGCCAATCAGGGCCGCGCCCATCCGGCGACCCTGATCGACTTCGTCCAGGATCGCCACGGCAAAATCGTCTGGCCCGAGAACTGGCGCCCCTGCGATCGCTGCAACACATCCGACTGGAACGGCAAGGCGATGCCTCGCCCGCAGATGCGCGGCAAGCAGGTGATCGATCCGATGAGCGCCTATCAGATGATCCATATCGCGGAAGGCGTGATCCAGCGCGGCACGGCAACCGTGCTGCGCGACCTCGACCGGCCGATATTCGGCAAGACCGGTACCAATTCGGGCCCGACGGACGTGTGGTTCATCGGCGGCACCCCGCAGATGATCGGCGGCGTCTATATCGGCTACGATACCCCGACCAGCCTGGGCGGCGGCGCCCAGGGCGGCACGGTCGCCGCCCCGATCTTCAAGCAATTCGCGCTCAAGGCCTATGAGGGGCTGGAGAAGATTCCGTTCCGCGCGCCGCAGGGCATTCGCATGGTCCGGATCGACCGTGCCTCGGGCAAGCCGGTGTTCGGCGCCTGGCCGACCAGCGACCCAAAGGCGGGGGTGATCTGGGAAGCGTTCAAGCCCGAGAGCGAACCGCGCCGCAACGCCCGCCACGACGTGGCCGAAGGCGACGCCGACAAGCCGAGGGAAGCGAAACCGGCCGAACGCAAGGAGGCGCCCAAGGACAGCGATTTCTTGCAAAGGCAGGGCGGTATCTATTAGCGGCTTTGACGAATACCTATATGAATCATCTCCGTGTCCGCGGAGAACCATCGTCCATATTGCACCTTGATCACGACCACCCGCGTTCCGCGCAGATCGATCGAGATGGGATGACGCATAGAGTTGGAGTGAATGATGCGCGCCGAAGCGCAGGCCCATATCGATACGATCAACGATGCCCTCGCGCTGCTGCGCCGTTTCCTTGACTGGGACCGCGCGCTGCGCAGGCTCGACGAGCTCAATGCGCGCGTCGAGGATCAGGCATTGTGGAACGACCCGAAGCTCGCCCAGGAGGTGATGCGCGAGCGTCGCCGTCTCGAAGAGGCGATCAACGCCACGCGCGCGATCCAGAGCGAACTCAGCGACACCGCCGAACTGATCGAAATGGCTGAGGCCGAGGGCGATGAGGAGATGGCGGTCGAGGGCACCCAGAGCCTCGCTGAGCTCGCCAAGCGCGCTGAGCACGACAAGATCCAGGCGCTGCTCGCCGGGGAAGCCGACGGCAACGATACGTATATCGAGGTCAACTCCGGGGCCGGCGGCACCGAGAGCCAGGACTGGGCCGGGATGCTGCAGCGCATGTACACGCGCTGGGCCGAGCGGCACGGCATGAAGGTCGAGCTGGTCGATCAGCATTCGGGCGAGCAGGCCGGCATCAAGTCGGCCACTCTCCTGCTCAAGGGCGAGAACGCTTACGGCTATGCCAAGACCGAGAGCGGCGTTCACCGCCTCGTCCGGATCAGCCCCTATGACAGCGCCGCGCGCCGCCACACCAGCTTCGCCAGCGTCTGGGTCTATCCGGTGATCGACGAGAATATCGATATCGAGATCAACGAGAGCGAGCTGCGCATCGACACCTATCGTGCCTCCGGCGCGGGCGGGCAGCACATCAACACGACCGATTCGGCGGTGCGCATCACGCATATCCCGACCAATATCGTGGTGCAGTGCCAGAACCAGCGCAGCCAGCACAAGAACAAGGCCGAGGCCTATAACCAGCTCCGCGCCAAGCTCTACGAACGCGAGCTGCAGATCCGCGAAGCCGCCGCCAATGCCGAGAACGCGACCAAGACAGATATCGGCTGGGGACACCAGATCCGTTCCTATGTCCTCCAGCCCTATCAGCTGGTGAAGGATTTGCGCACCGGCGTGACTTCGACGAGCCCCTCCGACGTGCTCGATGGCGATCTCGACTCGTTCATGGCGGCTGCGTTATCGCAGCGCGTGACTGGCGAGACAGTCGAGGTGGAGGACGTCGAGTGAGGGTAGCGCGCGGGTCGCTTCGCATTGCGTTGTTGTTCGCGCTGGCGCTGGCAGGCTGCCGTGCCGCCCCCGATGACGGCCAGGAAAAGGCCGGCCCCTTCCCGCCCGCCGACCGCCCGGTGGCGCAGATCGTCTCGTCGCGCTGGTCGACCGAGGAAGCGCGCGACCGGCTGAACGAAGCCACCGAGGTGATGAACAAGGCCGGCATCAAGCCGGGCATGACCGTCGCCGATATCGGCGCGGGCGAGGGCTATTACACGATCCGCCTCGGCGAGCGGATCGGCAAGAAGGGCCGGGTCGTCGCCGAGGATATCGTGCCCGCCGTCACGGAGGCGCTGAGCCAGCGCGTGTTGCGCGGGCCGCAGCTGGGCAACGTCTTCGTTCAGCTCGGCCTGCCGACCAACCCCAAGCTGCCCGATGCGAGCTTCGACCGGGTGCTGATGGTGCATATGTACCATGAGATCGAGCAGCCCTATGAATTCCTGTGGCGGATGCGGCCGGCGCTCAAGCCCGACGGGCTGGTGGTGGTGGTCGATGCGAACCGGCTGACCCAGAATCACGGCACCCCGCCGGCGCTGCTCAAATGCGAGTTCGGCGCGGTCGGCTATCAGCTCGTCGAGATGGACGACATGCCCTCAGCGGGCGGCTATCTCGCCACCTTCCGCGCGGTCGGACCACGGCCTGAGTCGAAGGCGATCAAGCCCTGCAAGCTGGGTGGCTGATGCAACAATATCTCGATCTCATGCAGCGCGTGCTCACGACCGGCGCGAAGCAGATGGACCGCACCGGCACCGGCACGCTCTCGGTGTTCGGGCACCAGATGCGCTTCGACCTGGCTGACGGGTTCCCGGCGCTCACCACCAAGAAGCTCCATCTGCGATCGATCATCGTCGAGCTGTTGTGGTTCCTGCGCGGCGACACCAACGTCCAGTGGCTGCGCGACCGCAAGGTGAGCATCTGGGACGAATGGGCCGATGATGCGGGCGAGCTCGGGCCGGTTTACGGCAAGCAATGGCGCGACTGGGAGACGGCGGACGGTCGCCACATCGACCAAATCGCCGAGCTGATCGAGCAGATCAGGACCAACCCCGCCTCGCGCCGCCAGATCGTCTCGGCATGGAATCCGGGCGATCTTCACGCGATGGCGCTCGCCCCGTGCCACTGCCTGTTCCAGACCCATGTCGCGAACGGGCGACTGAGCCTCCAGCTCTATCAGCGATCGGCCGACATCTTTCTCGGCGTGCCGTTCAACATCGCCAGCTATGCGC